>JAFXYD010000021.1 GCA_017541995.1 Oscillospiraceae bacterium | reverse complement strand
CGTCTCCGGTCAGCTCAACGGCGAGACCTTTGCAATGGCCTTCCGCAACATCTACACCTTCGGCCCCACCTTCCGCGCCGAGAACTCCAACACCACCCGCCACGCCGCGGAATTCTGGATGATCGAGCCGGAGATCGCCTTTGCCGACCTGGGTGACGACATGCGCCTGGCGGAGGACATGCTGAAGTATATCATCGCCTACGTGCTGGAGAACGCCCCCGAGGAGATGAACTTCTTCAACAGCTTCGTGGACAAGGGCCTGCTGGAGCGGCTGCATCACGTGCTGAACTCCGACTTCGGCCATGTCACCTACACCGAGGCCATTGCCCTGCTGGAGCCCCACAACGAGCAGTTCGACTACCCCGTCCACTGGGGCAGCGACCTGCAGACCGAGCACGAGCGCTATCTGACCGAGGTTATTTTCCAGCGTCCTGTCTTCGTCACCGACTATCCCAAGGAGATCAAGAGCTTCTACATGAAGCTGAACCCCGACGGCAAGACCGTGGCGGCCATGGACTGCCTGGTGCCCGGCATCGGCGAGATCATCGGCGGCAGCCAGCGTGAGGATGACTACGACAAGCTGCTGGGCCGCATCGAGGAGCTGGGGATGAAGAAGGAGCTCTACGACTTCTACCTGGATCTGCGGAAGTACGGCTCCGCCCGGCACGCAGGCTTCGGCCTGGGCTTCGAGCGCTGCGTCATGTACCTCACCGGCATGGGCAACATCCGGGACGTGCTCCCCTTCCCCCGCACCGTCAACAACTGCGAGCTGTAATCGGCCTCGCCATACAGACAACGCCCGCGGCCGAAGCCGCGGGCGTTGTCTTTGAAAGTTATTATTTCTTCTTGTTGCCGCTCTTCTTGGGAGCGGGCTCCTTCTTGTCCAGGAACATCCAGATCAGGGCCGCCAGGATGCCGCCGCAGAGCGGGGCCAGGATGAAGATCCAGATCTGGCTCAGGGCCTGGCCGCCGGCGAAGATGGCGGGGCCCAGGGAGCGGGCGGGGTTCACGCTGGTGCCGGTGATGCCGATGCCCAGCAGATGTACCAGGGTCAGAGAAGCGCCGATGACCAGACCCGCCACCTTGCTGTAGGCTTCCCGGGAGGTGACGCCCAGAATCGCCAGCACGAAGACGCAGGTCAGAACCACCTCCACCAGGAAGCCGCCGCCAACCTTGGCGGGGTCCACGGCGTTGGCGCCGAAGCCGCAGTCAAAGCCAAAGATCACGCCCAGCAGAGCCGCGCCGGCAATGGCGCCCAGGACCTGGGCAATGACGTAGCAGCAGAAGTCCTTGACGTTCATCTTTCTGCTGACCAGCAGGGCGATGGAGACAGCGGGGTTGATGTGGCAGCCGGAGATATTGCCGATGGAGTAGGCCATTGCGACGATCACCAGGCCGAAGGCCGCCGCGGTGGCAAAGTAAGCGGCGATGCCGCCCTCCGCCGTGCCGCAGCCGGTGACGATGGCGGTGCCGCAGGCCACCAGCACCAGCACAAAGGTGCCGATGAATTCCGCGACATACTTTCTCAGATCTTTCATAACAAAACCTCCTTTTCAGATCAAAAGCAAACGCTTCTGTCCCTGCTATTATACCGCATCCTTCCAGCTTGCGCAAGCCCCGGAAGAAATATTTTTGAATCATGCTTGACAAAAGCCGACGAGTATTGTATATTTAATTGCACACAATCAAATTGTGGAAAGGATGAAAGCAATGCGTTATTCTTACCGTACCAAGGGCGTCTGCTCCACCCAGATCAACTTTGATCTCGATGGTGAGGTCGTCCGCAACGTGGAGTTCATTTCCGGCTGCAACGGCAATCTGAAGGCCATCAGCAAGCTGGTGGACGGCATGACCGTGGGCAAAATCGAAGAAGTGCTCAAGGGCAACACCTGCGGCTGGAAGCCCACCTCCTGCGCCGATCAGCTGGCCATTGCCGTGCGGCAGGCCTATGACCGGGCCAATGCCTGAGCCCATGCAGGCCGATCGCTTTGCCGCCCTTCGGCTGGACAATCAGCTCTGCTTCCCCCTCTACGCCGCCTCCCGGGAGATCATCCGGCTCTACCGGCCCCATCTGGAGGCCCTGGATCTGACCTATACCCAGTACATCACCATGATGGTGCTCTGGGAGCAGCGGGAGATCAGCGTCAAGCAGCTGGGCAAGCGCCTGTATCTGGACAGCGGCACCCTCACGCCCCTGCTGAAAAGCCTGGAGACCAAGGGCTACGTCAGCCGGACCCGCAGCCAGGAGGACGAGCGGGTGGTGCTGGTGCGGCTCACGGAATCCGGGGCGTCCCTGGAGGAGAAGGCCCTGGCGGTTCCCGAGGGAATGCGGGCCTGCGTCCACCTCTCCCCCGAGGAGGCCGCGGTGCTCTACAAGCTGCTCTACAAGCTGCTGGCAGACGAAAAGGGCATATAATAAAAAGCATCGAAGCGCTTTGTCTGGCGCTTCGATGCTTTTTATTTGGATCAGAGCTCAACGCCGCCCAGCCAGACGGCCTTGCGGTTGAGGGCCTCGTCGCAGACCACGAAGTCCGCCAGCTTGCCGTTGGCAATGGAGCCCACCCGATCCAGGGCGCGGATCTGCCGGGCGGGATTCCAGGTGGCGGCCCGGACGGCGTCCTCCCTGGAAATGCCGAAGCGGACGGCGTTGCGCATGCAGTCAAAGAGGTTGGTGGCGGAGCCGGCAATGGTGCCGTCGGCCAGACGGGCCACGTTCTCCGCCAGGAAGACCTGCTGGCCGCCCAGCTCGTACTCGCCGTCGGGCATTCCGCAGCAGCGCAGGGCGTCGGAGATCAGCACCATCCGATCCGCCCCGAAGAGCCTGAAGGCCATGCGGACGGAGGAGGGATGGACGTGGATGCCGTCGCAGATGAGCTCTGCGGAGACCGCCTCGTTCTCCGAAGCGGCGCCGATGACCCCGGGCTTGCGATGGTGAATGGGGGGCATGGCGTTGTAGAGGTGGGTCAGATGGGTGACCCCGGCGTCAATGGCAGCCTTGGCGTGCTCGTAGTCGGAATCCGTGTGGGCGATGGAGACGGTGCACAGCGCCTTCGCCTGCTCCACAAATTCCACGGAGCCCTCCAGCTCCGGAGCCAGATCCACGATGGAGATCAGGCCCTCGCTGTCCTCATAGAGCTTGCGGAAGGCGGCGAAGTCCGGCAGCCGGAGATATTCTCCGTTCTGGGCGCCCTTTTTCTTCTCGGAGAAGAAGGGACCCTCCATCTGCACGCCCAGCAGCCGCGCGGCGCCCTCCACAGGGGCTTTGCGGAGCTTCAGACCGGCCTCCAGGGCCCGGGCGATGGTCTCGTAGGGCAGGGTCATGGTGGCGGGGGCGAAGCTCGTCACGCCAACAGAGGCCAGGTAGCGGGCCATCTTCACATCGCCCTCATAGGAACCGTCGGAGAAGTCCGCGTTGGAATTGCCGTGGTTGTGTACGTCAATGAGCCCGGGGATCACGTAGGCCCCCTGCAGATCCACGGCGTTATCCTTTTCAAGACCCACGTCCAGGAATCTACCGTTCACCACGGAAAAGCCGCCCTTTACAAAACGAAAGTTCTCATCAAAATAATAGCAGTTTTTGAAATTCATGCCTATTTGATCCTTTACATTATTCTTATCGAAAATAATTGGGAATAAAAGTTACAAATTCTTCACTGTTTTCAGAGTTATTTGTAACACTGTCCAAAGAGGATGGATCAAAGCCTGAAACACACTTGACAATTATAAAGGCCATAATACAAAGCATTATAATAATCATTATCAGTTTAATCCAGGCTTTAATTTTGTTTATTCTTCTAATTTTTTCTTTTTGTTCCAATTGAAGACGAATAATCTCTTCATTCGACATCTCTGAAATTTTTTTCAAGGTGTCACTCCTATAAAGCATTCAAATACTGTTTCAGGGCAAGCTTGCCGCTGCCACGGCCTGGCCCACCCGGCGGGTCTTCTCGTCGGGGAGCATGACCACCATCTTCTTGGCCAGTTCGGGGTATTCCTCGGCCATGACCCGCTTGCATTCGGCCAGGATCAGCTCGCCGCCCTTGCCGGACATGACCCGGCCCAGGACGATCATGTGCTCCACGTCGTAGAACATGGAGTACAGCTGCATGGTGTGGCCCAGATAGACGCCGATGGAGCGGTAAATCTTCTCGGCTCTGGGGTCGTTCTCCTCCATAAGGCCCTGGACCACCTTCAGCTTCTCCGCCGGGGTCAGGTTCTCGTCCAGCTCGATGCCCGCGGCGGGGGCCAGCTTGATGACCGCGTCCTGGGAGAAGTACTTGCAGCCCACGCCGATGTCGTAGGACCACTCGTCCATCATGGCGTTCTCCGACAGATCCACCGGGGCGAAGGCCAGCTCGTTGAACCAGCCCAGCACGTTGCCCTTCTTGTCCACGTAGCCCACGGCCTCGGAGGTGCCCATGGCCATGCCCATCACCGCAGTAGCGCCCAGGCCCATGGCCCCGGCCAGCGCGGTCACGTCGCCGTCGTTGGCCACCACGATGGGAACGCTTCCGTCCCCGATGGCGGCGGCGGCCCGGTCAAAGACCGTATGCACCAGCTTGCGCACCTCCTTCTCCCGGGGCACCTTGATGAACAGGGAGCTCACCATGGGGGCGTTGCCGATGAAGACGCCGGCGGAGGAGACGCCGATGCCGTCCACCCGGGGCATCTTGGAGGCCGCGGTGCGGAAGGCCTTGACGATTTCGTCGTAGTGATACTGGGGGTCGGCATGGGTCTTGGGATGCCAGACCACCTCCTCGGAATAGACGGTCTTGCCGTCGATCACCGCGGAGACCTTGCGGTCGGAGCCGCCGGCGTCGAAGCCGATGCGGCAGCCCTCCATGTGGCCGCCCACGGAGACGGAGGCGTCGTTTTCCCGGGGGAATTCCGCCGGGTCGGCGCAGTCCACGATCTCAAAGCCGTTTTCAAAGACGTCGGACATAAACTGCACGTCGAACCAGCGCTTGCCATTCCGGCCCTCGCCGTTCTCGAAATAGATGTACTCCCCTGCCAGCCGCCGGGCGATCTCCGAGGCCCCCAGGATATAGACCCGGAAACCGCCGATGGACCAGAGCAGGAACTTGACGTAGCGCTCCACGAAGCGGTAGTCGGCCTCCGCCATCTCCGGCGTGCCGTAGATCCTGGCGCTGCGGACGGTGATCTTGCCCTTGTCCCGCTCCACGGCGATGGAGATGGGCTTGTCCGCTCCCTTCAGATAGGCCTCCATCCAGGGGCCCAGGGGGATGAAGCCGGGGTCCAGCTCCGGCAGATTGCGAACCTTGAATTCAATACCGAGATACTTCATAGCTTATTTCTCCACGTAGTTTTCTACAATCCGCTGCATCTGAGACCATTTGGCCTCCATATCCTGCACCAGCTTCAGCTGCGCCCGGGTGCGGACCAGGTTGTGGTCGGAATACTGGGTCTTGAAATAGTGGTCGGACTCCAGATAGTCGGTGAGGAAGCGGACCGCCAGCTCCAGGGTGATGATCTTGGCCCCCAGGGGCAGCAGCTCCACCTCCCGGCGGGTCAGGGAATGACAGCCGTCCAGGAAGCCCTTGGTGTAGACCTCAAAGCGGTGCAGATCCAGGGTCATGCGGCTGAGCTCCTGCACGTCCTCCGGGGCCGTGGCGGCGCCGAAGCGGATGGAGTCGCCGAAGTCAAAGAGGCTGGAGCCGGGCATCACGGTGTCAAGGTCCAGCACGCAGAGAGCCTTCCGTGTCTTCATGTCCAGCAGCACGTTGTTGAGCTTGGTGTCGTTGTGGGTCACACGCAGGGGAAGCTTCCCGCTCTCCAGCATCCATTGGATGGTGCCGGCCTCATGCTCCCGCTCCAGGATGAAGTCGATCTCCTTCTGGACGTACTGCATTCGGTCGCAGGCGTCCTCGTACATGGCGACGTGGAGCTTCCGGTAGCGGTCCGGGGTGTTGTGGAAGTTGGGGATGGTCTCGTGCAGGGTATCCGCCGGGAAGTCGGAGAGCTGCTCCTGGAAGCGGCCGAAGGCCACGGCGCTCTCATAGAAATCCGCGTCGGATTCCGGAGCCTCCAGGCAGAAGCCGCCCACAAACTCATAGCAGCGCCAGTAGCGGCGGCGCTCATCCTTGTAGTAATAATTCCCGTCCAGGGCGGGGATGAAGTTCAGTACCTTGCTGGGATCGTCCACCTTGCCGCGGATGTGCTGGGTGACGGCGATGACGTTCTCCATCAGCTGCACCGGCTGCTTGAACACGTGGGTATTGATGCGCTGCAGGATGTACTGCTTGCCGTTGTCGGTGGTAATGAGGAAGGTGTAGTTGATATTGCCGTGCCCGAAGCTCTTGCAGTAGACGGGCTGACTGTTGATTTGAAAATGGTGAATGGCCTGTTGCATAAAAACCTCCAAGAGATTATTACATGGATTATAGCAGAAGCTTGGCGAAAAAGCAATCTATTTCTCTTAAAATCAGCCTTTCCCGCCTTAAAAACGGCCTTCCACCAGATTCTGCGTGTGATACAGATCCGCAAAGACGCCTCCCCGGGCCAGGAGCTCCTCCCGGCTGCCCTGCTCCTTGATCACCCCGTCGGACACCACCACCACCCGGTTGGCGGCGTGGATGGTGGACAGGCGGTGGGCGATAATCAGGGTAGTGCGGCCCTTGGCCAGCTCGTCGAAGGCCCTCTGGATCTTGGCCTCGGTGATGCTGTCCAGGGCGGAGGTGGCCTCGTCCAGGATCAGAATGGGCGGGTTTTTCAGGAAGATCCGGGCAATGGAAATCCGCTGCTTCTGGCCGCCGGAGAGCAGGGTTCCCCGCTCGCCCACGTAGGTGTCGAAGCCCTCGGGCATCTCCATGATGTCCTCGTAGATCTCCGCCCGCCTGGCGGCCTCCACCACCTCCTCAAAGGAGGCGTCGGGTCTGCCGTAGCGGATGTTTTCCAGCACCGTGTCGGCAAAGAGGAAGACGTCCTGCTGGACGATGCCGATGCTGGAGCGCAGGGAGCGCTGGGTCAGATGGCGGATGTCCTGGCCGTCCACGCAGATCCGGCCCCCGGTGGGCTCATAGAAGCGGGGAATCAGCTGGCAGAGGGTGGTCTTGCCGCCCCCGGAGGGGCCCACCACCGCCACGGTCTCCCCTGCCCGGATGTGAAGGCTCACGTCCCGCAGCACCGGCAGCTCCTCCTTGTAGGAGAAGTCCACGTGCTCCAGGCTCAGCTCGCCCCGGACGTCTTTCAGATCCTTCGCGTCGGGCAGATCCTGCACCGTGGGCTCGGTGCGCATGATCTCGGTGAAGCGGTTGAGCCCCGCGAAGCCGTTGGCCAGCATTTCCGAGAGGGTCGCCATCTTGCGGATGGGGTTGACAAAGGTGCCGATGTACAGGGAGAAGGTGATGATATCCCGGTAGTCCATCTGATCCTGCATGATGAGCCAGCCGCCGATACCGATGACCACCACGTAGAGAATGGAGGTAAAGAACTCCATGGTGGCGTGGAATATGCCCATCTCCTTGTGGAACTCCCGCTTGGAGGTCTTGAAGCGCTCGTTGGAGTGGAGGAACTTGTCGTACTCCGCCCCCTCGTTGGCAAAGGCCTTGGAGGTGCGGAAGCCGGAGAGGGAGGATTCGATGTCGGCGTTGATGCCGGCGGTGCGCTGCTTCACCATCTTGGAGACCCGGCTCATTTTCCGCCGCCGCAGGATGATGACGGCCATGCACACCGGGAACATCAGACAGACCACCAGGGCCAGCTTCCACTGCACCGTGAACATGATGACAATGGCGCCGATCACCGTGAGAATCGAGGTAAACAGGTCCTCCGGCCCGTGGTGGGCCAGCTCCGTGATCTCAAACAGATCCGTGGTCAGACGGCTCATGAGCTGGCCGGTGCGGTTGTTGTCGTAGTAGCTGAAGCTCAGAGACTGCAAATGGCTGAACAGGTCCCGGCGAATGTCCGCCTCCACCCGGATGCCGAAGGTATGGCCCCAGTAGGCGATGACGAACTGCAAAACGGAGCGCAGGATATAGCAGAGCACCAGAATCCCCACCACCAGGAAGAAGGCCTGGTAGCGCTTCTCCGGCAGGAGCTGATACAGGGCCCCGCGGGTCACCAGGGGGAAGGCCAGGTCGATGGCCGCCACGGTGAAGGCGCAGCTCATATCCAGCAGAAACAGCCGCAGATGGGGCTTGAAATAACTCAGAAAGATTTGCAGCAGAGAACGGTTTTGAAAATCCTTGGTCTGCATGTCAGTATTCATCCTTTACGATATTTTGAATCCACACGCCGCTGCGGATCATAAGCCAGCCCACCAGACACTTGATGAGCTCCAGACTCTGGCAGCAGAGATAGAGCCAGACGATGGGCAGCTCGGTGAAGCGGGAGAGCAGATAGGCCGTGGGAGCCACCACCACGCAGGAAAAAACGGAGTCAAAGAGGAAGGTCACAAAGGTCTTGCCCCCGGAGCGCAGGGTGAAATAGGCGGCGTTGGAATAGGCGTGGACCGGCATCAGCGCCGCGTTGATGAGGATAAAGGTCCCCGCCAGGCTCCGGATCTCCGGCTCCGTGTTGTAGATGCCGGGGAAAATCCCCGAGAGCGCCGCCATCAGGCCTCCGAAGCCGAGGCAGAGCAGCTCCGTAAAGACGATGAGCTTCCGGTCTGTGTCCTTAGCCTCCTGGGTCTTCCCCGCCCCCAGGAGCTGGCCCACCAGAATACCGATGGCCGCCCCCATGGAGATGAAGGCCACGTTGCAGACGTTCCCCAGGGTCTGGGCGATGTTGGTGGCCGCCACCACGGTATAGGAGCGGATGGAGTAGCACTGCAGCAGCAGGGCCTGGCCCAGGGCCCAGAGGGTCTCGTTGAGAATCAGCGGCGTGCCCCGGCGCAGGATCTGCAGCGACAGGGTCCCGGGGATCCGCAGATCCCGCCAGGCCCCCCGCAGGAAGGGACAGCGCTCCGGCTTCCCGTGGGCCCAGAGCATCACCACCGCGGCCTCCACAAAGCGGGAGATCACCGAGGCAATGGCCGCGCCGTCTGCCCCCAGCCGGGGCAGACCCAGCTTGCCGAAGATCAGCAGCCAGTTGCACACAAAATTGACCCCAACGGAGACGAGGCCCGCCACCATGGGAGGCAGGGTCCGGCCGGACTCCCGCAGGGTTCCGGCGTAGC
Organism: Oscillospiraceae bacterium; assembly: GCA_017541995.1. Taxonomy (GTDB): domain Bacteria; phylum Bacillota; class Clostridia; order Oscillospirales; family Oscillospiraceae; genus JAFRPC01. Next base: position 23,274 of record JAFXYD010000021.1, on the reverse strand, counting down.
ACTGGGCCAGGGTAAAGGCGGGCAGGCCCAGCAGCATGATCCGCAGATAGCTCATGCCGCTGCGCAGGCTGTCGTCGATGTGGGCCTGCTCCCCCTCTCCCCGGAGGTAGAGCGCCATGAGCTGCCGACCAAAGAGCAGGAAGATCCCGCAGCCCAGGGCCAGCAGGGCCGCGCACTCCAGCAGCTTGAAGCGGAAGCAGTGCCGCACCCCGTCCATATCGCCCTTGCCGTAGAACTGCGCCCCGAAAATCCCGGCCCCGGAGACAGCCCCGAAGATCGCCAGATTGAAGACGAAAAGTAAGGTATTGGCGATGGAGACCCCGGTCATTTCCACGGTGCCCACCCGGCCCACCATGATATTGTCCAGCATACCCACAAAGTTGGTGATGCCGTTTTGCACCATGATGGGCAGGGCCACGGCCAGAGCCGTGCGATAGAAGCGGCGGTCTCCGAAATAACGGTTCCGCGCCATGGATTACAGCTGCTCCAGAACCGCCAGCAGATAGCGCCAGGTCCGGGCGGCAGAGGCAACGTTCAGCCGCTCCCGGGTGGTGTGGATGTCCTGCATATCCGGGCCGAAGGAGACGCAGTCCAGCCCCGGCAGCTTGCCGGAGAAGAGCCCGCATTCCAGACCCGCGTGGATGGCCTCCACCACGGGCTTGCGGCCGTAGAGCCGCTCAAAGACCCGCACCATCAGATCCCGCAGGGGGGAGTTCTTCCGGTACTCCCAGGCGGGGTAGGCTCCGTGCTCGAAGTAGGCCGCGCCGTACTTCTCCCCTGTCTTCTTCAGCCGGTCGATGAGCTCCAGCTTCTCCTCGTTGACGCTGGAGCGCACGGAGAAGGTCATGCTGAGCTTGCCGTCCTCGGTCTTGAGGATGCCCAGGTTCAGAGAGGTCTGTACCAGGCCCTCGATGTCCCGGCTCATGGCCTGGATGCCGTTGGGCACGTCCCGCAGCAGACCCACGGCCTTCCGGGTGGAGAGGATGCTCATGGCCTTGCCCCGGCAGACGCAGGTCTCCCGGGTGATCTTGGCCTTGGTCTCCTCCTTGGGCAGCTGCTTGATCAGCTCCTCGGCCAGCTTGTCAATATTCCGCAGCGCCTCCTCCAGCAGATTTTCCGCCACGATGATCTTGGCCATGCTGTAGCGGGGAATGGCGTTGTCTTTCTGGCCGCCCCGGACGTAGACCAGGCGGTAGGGCGTCAGCTTCAGCAGCTTCGCCAGCAGCTCGCCCATGACCTTGTTGGAGTTGGCGCGGCCCTTGTTGATCTCCGCGCCGCTGTGGCCTCCCGTCAGCCCATCCACGTAGATGTGGATGCCCCGGCCCTCGGCCTTTTCAATGCTCAGAGGCAGCTCCAGGCAGGAGGTGGCACCGCCGGCGCAGCTGACGGTGAGGATCCCCTCGGCCTCGGAGTCACAGTTGATGAAGGTCCGGCCCTGCAGCAGAGCGGGATCCAGGGCGGCCGCGCCCTCCATGCCGATCTCCTCGTCTACGGTGAAGACGCACTCCAGAGGGGGATGGGGAATGCTGTCCGCCTCCAGGATCGCCAGGGCGTAGGCCACGGCGATGCCGTCATCGCCTCCCAGAGTGGTGCCCTCGGCCCAGATATACTCCCCGTCGGTCCGCAGCTGCAGGGGATCCTTGCTGAAGTCGATGGGGCTCTCCTTGGTCTTCTCCGCCACCATATCCATGTGACCCTGGAGGATCACCGGGGGATGATGGGCGTAGCCGGGGGTGCCGTCCTTGTAGATGACCACGTTGTTGACCTCGTCCTGCACCCAGCGCAGGCCGTGCTCCCTGGCAAAGCCCACCAGATAGTCGCTGATTTGCCTGGTATTCCGGGACCCGTGGGGGATCTTGCAGATCTCCTCAAAATAATACAGCGCCCGTTCCGGCTGTAAACCTTCCAATACTCGTTTTTCCATGTTCTTTTCCTCCATTTCAGTGTTTTTCTTTCGTTGATAAAGGGAAAAAAGCAGGTATCCGGTTTGCTCAGCCCTTGCGGTTGGATGCGCGGTGCAGCTTCTTTTTCCCAAATTGAATGATGGACCGGATTGCCTCAGAACGAAGCAGCAGGGTCATAGGCAGGTAGATTGCCGCCGATACCGCCAGGCTCAGCAGCAGCGCCGGCAGGGCCGGAAGCGCCGTCAGCCGCTGGCAGAGGAGCCAGGCGGCCAGCACGGCAAGGCCCGTGCTGCCGGCGACAACGGCGATTTCCCGCAGAAGACGCCCCCAGGGCAGGCGGATATAGCGCCGCAGCAGGATCAGCCGCAGCCCAAGCCCCAGAATAGCCGCCGCGGAAGTGGCCAGCGCCAGACCTGGGACGCCCCAGAGGGCGTAAAAGAGAAAGTCCAGGCCCACGTTCACCAGAATCATCACGGAGCTGATGACCAGGGTGGTTCTGGTGTCGCCGTAGCCGTAGAATACATTGGAAAAGACGGTTTCCAGGGCCGTAAAGAGCATCCCCACACAGTAGCCTGCAAAGATTCCGGCGGTGAGGAGGGTGGCCGCCTCGTCAAATTCCCCTCGCTGGAAGGCCACGGTGACCAGCTGCCGGGAGAACATCGCGCAGTAGACGGTGATGGGGATAATCAGATAACACAGGGCGTGGATGATCTTCACCAAAAGCTCCCGCAGCTCCTCCCTCCGGCCATTGGCAATGTGATCGATCATCACGGGATAGGTGGAGGTGCTGACGGCGGTGGAGATGAGCCCGCTGAATACCGTCATGAGGCGGTTGCCGTAGTTCAAACAGGCCACCGCCCCGCCCCGGGCGCCGGAGGCAAAGATCCGATCCACCAGGCTGTTGATGTGCAGGATGGCGGCGGTGAGCGCTACAGAGGGCAAACCCCGGATCATGGCCCGCATGTCCCTGTCCTTGAGATCCAGACCGGGCCTCCAACGCCAGCCCCAGTTGAAGAAGGGCAGCTGGATCAGAACCCGGAACACGCTGCCCACCACAATGGCGGCCACGGCGGCCCAAACACCCAGGAAGCGGAAGCAGATCAGCACAAAGAGGATTTTGGAAAGATGGGTGCCGATTTCCCGCAGCTGACTGCCCAGAAAGCGATCGTGGCATTGGAGGATAGCTCCCAGGATGGAGGCGGCGGACATCAGCAGATAGGCCGGAGCGGAGAGCCGCAGGAATTCCACCGTGAGGCTCTGCTTCTTGGCCGGAAAGCCGGGGGCCAGGAGCCCGATGATGGGCTCGGCGCAGAGAATCAGAAAACCCACCAGGGCCACGGAGAGCAGCAGGAAGAAGGAAAGCGCGCCGTTGGCAATCTTCTCCGCGTCCTGCCGCAGACCCGCGCTGCGTTTGGATTGATAGGCAGGAAGAAAAACCTTCCAGATGCCCAGATCCAGGATTGGATATAGAATATTGAAAACACTGGTGGTCATGGACAGGGCGTCCGCCTCGTCGCCGGCTCCCAGCCAGGCAGCCAGCATGGCCTCCCACAGGTAGGCCAGCAGCTTGGCCAGAATGGAGACTGCCAGCACGATCATCGTGTTTTTAACCAGCTTATTGTTCATGTTTTCAAATACAGGCCGCGTTTGTTTCCCGGCAGCCCCGCAGCCTGCTCCGGCGCAGGGGCGCCGCTGTCAGCGGCCATTTCCTGTTTTTTCCGAACAGAATACGCGGCGGCGACGGATACCACCACCCAGAAGCTCAGCCGCCGCATAGAGAAGCCGCCCATTCCGTAGGCATAGAGGGGAATCACGGCAAAGAGGATGGAGGGATCTGTCATCAGCAGCGAAAAGAGCCGGACCGAGAACAGGAAAAAAAACACAAATCCGATGATACCGCCCATAGCCAGAATCTCCAGATAGGCATTGTGGTACTCAATGGTACCATCCAGACCGTGGTTCCCGGGGCCCAAGCCGAAGAGCCAGTTTTTCCTCAGGGTATCGCCGATCGAGGCGAATATCTCAAAGCGGCCCAGGCCGTTGGCGTCGCTCTCAACAAAATCGAAGACGTAATCAAAGAGCTTTTCCCGGAACACTCCGATCAACACCGAAAATACAATCACCAATACCGAGGTCACGATCCACTTCTGAGATCTGGTGCTCAATTTTTTCAGACTCAGATAATACAAAAACGCCGCGAAGGTCACCAGCGTCGTCACCACCAGGGTGGAGGATTTGATTTGCAGGGAAACGTAAAAGCAAAGGCCGGTGCAGATCAAGGGCAGAATTCTATCCATCAGACTGCAATCCCGATCCGCCAGGTGAATGATGTTGAGAAAAATCGCGGAGCCCATGAGGGTCGCCAGCTGGTGAGGATTGTTGGCGCCGCCGGAAAAGCGGACGCCGCGATACCAGAGCTCCGCATCGTGGAAATAGTAAGAGATATTAAGGCTGTAATAATAGAGATAGGTATACCACAAAGCGGTCAGAATTCCGATGGAATAGAGCATACGCCGGATTTGACGGGAGGAGCGCTCGGAAAGCCCTGTCATAATGGAGCAGCTGATAAAAGCAAAAAACAGATAGGTTGCCAGACCGCCCGGCGTGGATTCACTGGGATAAAAAATCACGCAGAAGCCGGTTCCCAGGGAAATCACAATCAGAAAAGTAAGCCAGAAACGGGGCAGCATTTCCTTCAGGCTCAAGGTGAACAGTCCGCTCACATAGCGAAGACACCAAAGCAGGACCAGCGCTTCTCCCGGTCCTACCTTGCCGATTCGGAATTCATTCATGGGGGAAAGCACCACGCCAACTACCAGGATCCAATCCCATAGACAGATCCGCTGCGTGGTTTCTTGTTTTTGCAGCTGCATGCGCATTGCTCCTGATGTAAAATGCAGGCAAGCTCAAATCCTTACCTCGTTGACGATCATGCGGAATTTCCCGCTCTTCTCCCGGGGGATCTCCGGGACGACTTCGATGCTGACCCGGGTATCGGGCCCCAGGGTGTGGCGGCACTCGGAGAGGATCTCCCGGCGGCCCGCTTCATCCAGGCCGCCCTCCGCCAGTTCCAGCAGGATCCGCAGCTCCCCCAGCTTCTGCTGGCGGAACTGGGCCCGGATCACGTTATTCGGCATGTACTTCAAAAGATTGGAGACGTTTCCCGCGTTGATTTTCGCCCCGTCGCTGCGGAGCAGATAGTCCAGCCGCCTGCCCCGGATCTCCCGGATCAGCGGACCATGCAGACCGCAGGGGCAGCTCTCCCCGGGCTTACCGGGCACCATGACGTCCCCGATGGCGTATCGGATCAAGGGGGTCCCGTGGGTGGAAAAGCTGGTGACCAGGATCTCTCCGTTCTCCTGGATTTCAAAGACGCCGGTGTTCAGCTCCACGTGTAGCCGCTGGCAGGGGCACTCTGTCACGAAGGGAGCCCCCTCGCTGGAGGCGTACTGGTCGTAGACCTTGCAGCCGAAAACCCGCTCAATCAGAGCCCGCCCCTCGGCCGTCAGGGTCTCGGAGGTGGGAAACACAGCCACAGGCCGGAAGCTGAGCGTCAGCCTGTGACGCTCGATATACCGGGCTACGTCGCAGATGGAGGTGAAAAAGCCGTCGATGGCCTGGGGCTGAAAGCGATTCAGACTCTTGACGTAATAGCCCAGCTTCTCCTCCGTCAGGTCGAAGGAGGAGTAGATCATCTGCTTGCAGGGCTTATTGTATCTCCAGTAGACATGACGCTTCTGGCCGGGCGGGATGATGTGCTTGCCGTTGAAGGTCGCCCGGCGCATCTTCAGGTTTTCAAAGCCGACTCTGGACTTGAAATGGTCCAGCACCGCCATACGAGTCTGGTTATCGTCGTCTTTAGACAGTACCGTCAGGGATTTGCCGGTGGTGCCGCCGGTGTTGGAGGTGTTCTCAGCCGTCCGGCGGAGGGTATAAATCCGGTCCAGATTGGCCCGGAGCATTTCCTTGTCCACAATGGGAAGTTTTTTCAAGTCCTCAGTCGTCCGGATGCTGTCCAGGTCCACGTCCTTGTAGAGCGCCCTGTAAAACTCGCTGTGCGCCGCGGCGTAGCGGATCAGCTCCCGCATGGCGCCGCTCTGGTACTCCAGCTGGCGCTCCAGGGGCCAGGCGTCAAATTCCTCGCAGAAGCTCCGGGCCTTCCAGTACGCCCCGCCGTATCTGCGTCGGTATTTCCTCCAGCCCGATACGGAGCACATGAGATTCTGCATCCAGATGGGCGCGTGATCGTAGATCCGTTCCAGCCTGCCGCTCATTTCAGATTCTCCTTATACCAGGCAATGGCCTCCCGGATGCCCCGGTCAAAGCTCCAATCCGGCTCGTAGCCCAGCAGCCTTCTGGCCTTGCTGATGTCCGCGTTGCTGTGCTTGATGTCCCCGGGGCGCTCGGGCCCGAAGATGGGCTCGATTTCCACGCCCAGGGCTTTTGTCAGTCCGTAGTAGATATCCAGCAGGTATTCCCTGCCGCCGTAGGCCACGTTGTAGGCCTCCCCCGCCGCCTCGTGAGGGGCCAGACAGGCCTTGAGATTGGCCTCGATGACGTTCTCAACGTAGGTAAAGTCCCGGCTCTGGCGGCCGTCCCCGTGGATGGTGGGCCGCTCCCCGTGGAGCAGCTGCCGCAGAAAGCGGGGAATCACCGCGGCGTAGGCCCCGTTGGGATCCTGGCGGCGGCCAAAGACGTTGAAGTAGCGCAGGCCGTAGGTATCCAGGCCGTAGTGGCGGGTGTACTGCTTGGCCCATTCCTCGTCGCAGCGCTTGCTGACGGCGTAGGGGCTCAGCAGATTCCCCTCTCTCCCCTCCCGCTTGGGCAGGACGGGCTCGTCGCCGTAGACGGAGCTGGAGGAGGCGTAGACAAACTTCTTTACCCCCTGCCGCCGGGCGGCCTCCAGCATGTTCAGCGTCCCCATGACGTTGTTGGCGCAGTAGAACAGGGGCATCTCGATGGAGCGGGGCACGGAGCCCCAGGCCGCCTGGTGGAGCACGTAGTCCACTCCCTCGCAGGCCTTCACACAGGTCTCCAGGTCCTTCACGTCCCCCTGGAGGAAGCTGTAATTCGGCTGCTCCGAAAACAGCTCCACGTTCTCCCGCTTGCCCGTGGACAGATCGTCCAGGCAGCGGACCCGGCAGCCCAGCTTCAGAATGGCCTCACAGAGGTTGGAGCCGATAAAGCCGGCGCCGCCTGTCACCAAAAACAGGCTGTTTTCCGGAAATCTGACGGTTTCATATCCCATGATGGAATCCTCGATTCTGTTTTTACAATCTCCAATAGCGCCAGCCGGCTGCCTCATAAGCCTTCCGGTCCAGCATTCCCTTCACGTCCAGCAGCACCGGCTGACCGGGGCGGTACATGGCCGCCAGCTTCTCCAGGCTCAGACCGCTGAATTCTCTGTGGGCCACGGCCAGGATCAGCGCCTCCAGCTCCCGCAGTTCATCGGGGAAGCAGAACTCCACGCCGTAGATGCGGCGGGCCTCGTCGGCGTCCGCCACGGGATCGTAGATCAGCGGCTCGATGCCGTACTCCCGCAGCTCCCGCACCACGTCAAACACCTTGCTGTTGCGGGTGTCGGGGCAGTTTTCCTTGAAGGTGAAGCCCAGAATCGCCACCCGGGCCTGCTTGACCGGCTTGTCCGCCGCAATGAGAGCCTTGACGCAGTTTTCCGCCACGTAGCGGCCCATGTCGTCGTTGATGCGGCGGCCCGCCAGGATCACCTGGCTGTGATAGCCCAGCATCTCCGCCTTGTAGGTGAGATAGTAGGGATCCACGCCGATGCAGTGGCCCCCCACCAGGCCGGGATAGAACTTCAAAAAGTTCCACTTGGTACCGGCGGCCTCCAGCACGGATTTGGTGTCGATGCCCATCCGGTTGAAGATGATGGACAGCTCGTTCATAAAGGCGATGTTGATGTCCCGCTGGCTGTTCTCAATGACCTTGGCGGCCTCCGCCACCTTGATGCTCTCGGCCCGGTGTACCCCGGCCTCCACCACCAGCTCGTAGACCTTCGCCACGCAGTTTAGGGTCTCCTCGTCCATACCGGAGACGATCTTGCGGATGTTCTCCAGCCGATGCAGCTTGTCGCCGGGGTTGATGCGCTCGGGAGAGTAGCCCACCTTGAAGTCCGTCCCGCAGCGGAGGCCGGATTCCCGTTCCAGAATGGGAACGCAGATCTCCTCCGTGACCCCGGGATAGACCGTGGACTCGTAGACCACCACGGAGCCCTTTTGCAGATTGCGGCCCAGGATGCGGCTGGCGCTCTCCACGGGGCCCAGGTCCGGAGTATGATCCTCGTTTACAGGCGTGGGAACCGCCACGATGTGGAATTTCGCCTCCCGGAGCTTTGTCTCGTCCGCGGTAAACTCCACCCTTGTGGCCCGAATGGCCTCGTCGCCCACCTCTCTGGTGGGATCGATCCCCGACCGGTACAGTTCGATCTTTCTTTCATTGAGATCGAAGCCGATCACTTGTACCTTTTTTGCGTAAGCCACCGCAATCGGCATTCCTACATAGCCAAGACCAATCAGAGATAGTTTCGTCTTTCCGTTTATGATATCTTCATATATTTTCATTGATTTCACCATTCATTTTGATCCATACTCCGCATTTTCCAGTTCTTCCAGATATGTGCGAATTACAATCTCCCGATTAAACTCCCTGCACATTTTATCTCTGGCCTTTTTTCCCATCTTCCGGTGTATGTCCTCTGAGCCGCTTAAAAAATGTTCCAAAGCATCCACAAGGCTATTGGTGTTTTTTGCTTCACAGCCGTAGCCTGTACAGTCTTCATCAAAGGTCTCCTTGCAGCCCGGAACCCTGGTCGCAATAACAGGCCGTCCTGTTGAGGCTGCTTCCAAAAGAACATTGGCCATACCTTCATGATAGCTGGGCAGAACAACACAATGGCATGATTGGTAGAATCGGTGTACATCCTTTTGTATGCCGTGATAACGCAGGAACCCATCTGCCTCGGCCTGTTTAATCAACGCCTGATAATCCTCGTCAAAGCTGCCGATCATATGCAGCATTACATTCAAATGCGAAGAATGTATCGTTCGAAATGCTTCAAGCAGTTCTCTTACGCCCTTATCCCGCATCACTCTTCCTACAAACAGAAAGCGATAACCGTCTTCTTCTGATGGATATTCTTCAAAGCGATGGTGCTCTAAGTTTACGCCGGATCCGGGGATCAGTCTTGTCTTTCCGCTGACAACCCGGCGCTGTCTGAAAAACGAGAGATTATCTTCATTTTGGAAAAAAACACAGGCCGCGTGTTTCAGGCCGATTCTGTACAGTCGCAGAGTCAAATGACTGAGCAATCCGCCGTTTTCAATCGCCGTTCCCAAACCGGTGATATTGCAAAGATAAGGGATCTTCAGGGCGGCGCAAGCTCTGCCGCCGTAAACATTTGGCTTTACCGTATAAGTAATTACAGCGTCCGGATGTTCCCTCTTTAGAATCTGTCGATATGCTCTGTAAAGCTTCAGATCGTGAATCGGATTCATGCCCCTTCGGTCCAGGTCTACAGGGTACACATGGCATCCTGTGCGTTCAATGACCGCAGTGTATTCACTCGGAGGCAGAACAACTAGAACGTTGTCTGATTCCGCCAGCTTCCGCAAAAGTTCCTCCCGGAAAGAAATTAGGCCGGAGGCGTTATTTGTCAAAATGACGATCTTTCTTTTGTTTGTTCCTGATAATTCCTTCATTGTCCCCTGCTGTTCTTTTGATTCTTGGGCCTCGTAGGCACCCTCGTGTTTGCCTCTTTTTCTTCTTAGCGGAGAATCTGTTCCGGCTTTGCGATCACAACACTATCATACATCATCATAACAACGCCTTCTTCATAGTTGTTGAAAACCGGTTTATTAGCTTTACCTTTCAGATTTTGCTCGATCATCTGTATGAAATCCACGCCGGCGCCATAAGCGTGCAGATAAGCGCCGCCAAACCTCGGATTGATCTCAGATAGGTAATAGCAGCCGTTCTTAAAGAAAAAGTCTGCGTCAATGGGTCCGCAGAATTCGAAAAAACCGCAGATTTCCCGGATAAACGAAAGCAGTTTTTCATCTTGGAATGAAACTGTTTTATTTGCTCCACCAATGGTGGTTGCCAGCTTGCGTTTTGTAAAGGCGCTGACAATCTCTCCGGAAACGGCATCGACATAGATATCCGCATCCAAATCAACACAGCCCTCGCCTGTCATCAGCTCCTGGGCAATCAGGGTCGGATTATCTTCAAACGCAGCTTTTAAGCTTCCAAGGTCTTCGATTCGTTTCGCGCCAACGCTGCCGCTGCCTGTGCGAGGTTTCACAAACACAGGCAGAGCTGCTGCGCCAGTGTGAATGGCGTTTTCCGCTTCCTGATAGGAGCCCCAGGTTTCCGGGGTCCGAATTCCTTTTTCCCGCAGAAAACGGAACATCTGATACTTGTCAAAACAAAGGGCCGCCGTTTTTGTGGAAGGGGTAAGTACAAGCGCGCCAAGCGCTGCAAAACGTTCACGGTTTTCCGCTAAAAGCATGATCTCCGGGTCAATGAATGTAGTGATTACGTCGATTTTTTCCTTTTGACAGATCTGAAGCAGCGTTGCGATGTAGCTCGGATCATCGATCCGCGGTACGGTGTAAGCGCAGTCAGCCATATATAGCGCCGGCGCATAGGGGCTGTTGTCAGCGGCAACGATTATCGACCCGGTTGACATGGACGCTCTGATACACTTGATGAGTTCGCAGCGGCGACCAGCGCTGCACATTAAAATATTCATACATTAACCCTCAGCATTTTCAGCGAATCTTTGCGCGTAGTCCTCGCTGCGCCCCCATAGTCCAGCCATAGGCTCCGTCTCCATCTCATGCTTAAAGTCCCGCAGCATGGAAATGAAGTCATATACGGGTTGATAATCCAATTCTCGCTTCGTTTTGCTCCAATCCAGCATGGACTGCAGCGTATCGGGTTTTGTGGAATCGTAGTCGATCTCAGACCGGTGTCCGGGCGGAGAAAAAACTTCAACGATCCCCCGGATCATTTGATCGAGTGTCACACGTTCCGGACTGCCGATATTATAAAATCCGCCGCAGCGTCCGGATTTTGCGGCGTTTACCACAACCTTGACAAAGTCCTTGATGTAGACCATTTCCTTGACTCGGTTGGGATTGCCATAGATGCTGATTTTTTCACCGCGCGCTGCCCGTTCCATCAAGGATCTGTACGGCATCATCCGCATTTTCCCATCGGCGTAATGATAGGCATTGGGATGGTATTGGTATATTGTGAAAAAACGCAGGATAAACCGGCTGAACCCATATTCATTCCTGTAACTCTCGATCAGATCCACAGCTGCATTTTTCGCAATGGCATAGACGCTGTGGTCTCCGCTTGCGGGAAATCCGCGAGGTGCGTCTGGGTCAATGGGTTTCCCGGTCTCATGATACGCAAACAGATCGTAAGGTGTGGTGGGGAAGATAATCTTTTCACATTTCTCCAGGCGCATATACTCCAAAACATTGACCGTAGCTTCCGTGATGGAGCGGATCAGCATCTGCGGATTAAAGGCACAGCGGGAAGGCAACTCTCCCGCAAAATCCACAACGGTGCCGATATTAAGACCTCTGAGCCGATCGAATTCCTGCTTCTGCGTGATATCAATGGAATAATACGGCATACCGCGGGACTCAAAAAAACCGTTGTCATGCGGACGTCTTCCGCAGGCGATTACATCAAATCCGGCGTCATGCAGCGCCAAAGCCGAATACGCTCCCAGATTTCCAGTTGCGCCTAGTACCAAAACATTTTTGTCCATAAATCATTCTCCGTCTAAAAAACAGGTATGCAGCTTATAGTACGTATCGACAGAAAAGCGATCCCGTATCTTTTCCATGCCGTTTTCATCCAGCACAAAGACATCCGGATAATTCCGGATAAAGGGACCGCCAAAGGTCATCGAATATGCACCCACCCGTTCATAGATGATTTGGTCTCCCACATGAAGGGCAGGACCGTTTTCGATCACCATCAGTCTGTCATGATCCATGCAGGTATAACCGCATATGACTTGCCGACGTTCCGTCTTTTCGGTCCGGATCGGCTGCGTTCTGTATGTATATCCTTTCTTAGACCAGAGCGGATCGATACAGATTCGACTGCCGTCTGTGGTAACAATTCTCGATTTTTCAATATCCTTTATGTCCAATACGGAGGTATGAAGCTCCACGGTGGATCCAATAAGCGCTGATCCCGGCTCAGCGATCAACTGATAATCAGACCTTGTATTTGCCTGACGAAGCTGTTCCACTATGACGGAAAAGTATTCCGCTGGTTTTGTTTTCCCAGGAACACCGCCGAAAAACCCGCCTCCGATATCCAAGAAGGAAATCCGTAGGGAAAAACGGTCCATCAGAGAAACCGCATAAGCGGCAATCGTCTTATAAACCTCTGGATTTCTGGTCATACTGTTGCAGTGCAGATGAAGCCCAAGCTCCGGATTGTCAATGGCTGAGCAGATCACATGAAGCGCGTGTTCAAACGCGCCGGACTCCACATCAAATCCAAAACGGAAACCGTCTTCCTGATATCCGATATCGTCTTTCAAAAACAGTTCTGTTGGTACGTTAACGCGGATGCCAACTTTTGCGCGGGACATCGGGCTTTGTTCCAGCCACTGCAGCTCGCGCTCTGAGTCAATATTCACCCAGGCGTCCATTCGCAGAGCCCGCAGAAACCATGGTTCAGTTTTGATGGGGCCGTTAAAAATGATTTCTGAATCTGCAAACCCGCATTTCAAAGCAAGCTCATACTCCTCGTCAGAAACGACCTCAGCCAAAAGCCCTTGTGATTTCATATAACGAAGAACCCAGGGCAGGGAATTTGTTTTCACGGAGTAGGCAAGGCGACTGTTGTGCCAGCAATCTGACATTCCCTTCCGAAAGCATCGAACATTTTCTGTCAGCAAGTCCTTGCGGATCAAAAAAAAAGGTGTATTCATGAATGATTATCCCCGGTAAACTCAAGCATTGTCACATCCGAAGCGCTCTGAGAATCGACTCCGCTGTGAGATAAAACAGACTTTACGGTTTTCAGAATGATACGAAGATCCCCCAAAAATGAAATGTGTGCAATATAATCCAGATCCATGCGAAATCTCTCATCCCAGGAGCTGTTGTTTCTGCCGTGAACCTGCGCGTACCCGGTAAGGCCAGGCCGAACATCATGTCGGTGTCTCTGCGCTTCGTTATACAGCGGGAGATATTTGACCAACAAGGGCCTAGGCCCGACAATTGCCATATCTCCTTTCAGAATATTGAACAGCTCCGGCAATTCATCTAAACTTGTTTTCCGCAGGAATCGTCCATAACCGGTAATCCGTTTTTTATCCGGCAGAAGACAATCGTTTTCATCCTTCGCAAAATTCATTGTTCGGAACTTGATCATAGGAAAGATCTTTTCGTGAAGCCCTGGTCTGCGTTGAACAAAAAAGGGATTACCGCGCATTTTGACGGCGCCGAGGATCGTCAGAAAAACCATCAGCGGTGAGAGAACGATCAAAGAGAACAGAGAGATCAGTAAATCCAGTACCCGTTTGAGGTATTTTGCGTACATACAGATTCCCCCTATTCTTCAAACAAGCGCAGCTGCACGTAGAGGGCCTCCCGTTCCCGGGCGCCTCGAAGGGTGCTATGGATGCCGCTTCTGGTCTGCTTCCCGGCTCTGATATCCCGGCGGCGCTTTCGCAGGACCTTGGCCCATCCGATGGGCAGCAGGACAGGATGCTTCACCGAGGGGGGATACTGCGATCTGGCCCGCTGGTTCAGAAAACGCAGGGCATGGCCCAGTTCTCCCCCACCCCGGATCTGCCGGGACTCATTGTCTCGCAGGAGCTTGGACTGATTCAAGCGGTCGGCGTTTTTTGCGCCGAAGTTCCCTCCGTCAAAGATATCCCGCAGCAGACCCAGGGCCAGTTCCGGCGAGACAGTCTCGCAGAAGGAGCGAGGCGCGCAGCCAAAATACTGTGTTCCTACAGCGCTCAGGGCGCAGGCAAAGTGCCAGAGGCCGATCCGACGCAGCGAGGGCTCCAGCAGGGTTCGGAAGCTCTGCTCGTCCATGCTGTTGACAAACACCAGCCAGTCCAGCAGATGCCGCAGGCCCACGCCTCCGGCGGTCATGTGGTTTGCGGTGTGCAGCAGCAGAATCAGCCCGTGGTGGAAGGGGTCGGGCAGCACCATTTCCTGCCCGGCCACGGTTTTCACCGCGCCGCGATCCAGCAGATCGTCAAACATGGCCAGGATGCTGCCGTCGTCGGCGGCGGGGATGCCGGAGGGGACCCAGTGGAGCTCCAGCTCCACCCCGTCCCGCTCAAAGGTCCAGTGGTGGGGATGGTCCAGGCCGGAGACGCTGTAGCCGGCGGCCTCAAAGGCCGCTCTGGCCCGGTCCATATCCCGGCGGGCCACGTAGAGATCCACGTCCCCCATGGTTCGCAGCTCCGGGGCCGGATAATAAAAAGAGGAGGCGCAGCCCTTGATCACGGTATAGCGGATCTTCGCCGCCGTCAGCAGCGTGTGCGCCTCATAATGAGCGTTGATGATATTGTAATTGTGGGAAATATGCCGGAGATTGCGAAGCCTCCAGGCCTCGCAGGCCCGGGGCGCCAGCGCCGCCGCGGCGGGAAAGATCAGGGGGAAGACAGACTGCTGTTCGGCCTCCCGCAGAACAAATCCGGTATCGTCGGGCAGGGCGGCGGGCGCTGCCGCGCCGAAAACCTGCTGGGCCAGCAGCTCGATCAGAGCCGCGTGCTCCGCGTTGATGCCGGAATATGTGTGCTGCGTCATAGCCTGGATTCCTTTCCCGCGCCGGGGCGCATGCTGCTTAACGGAAGCAGTCCCGGATCACCTCGATGATCCGCTCCTGCTGCCAATCCTTCATCTTGATATCGCTGGGCAGACAGAGGCCCCGGGCGAAGAGATCCGCTCCCACGTCCCGGCCGTCCTCGGCGGGGACGAAGGGGTAGGCGCCGTAGACGGGCTGCAGGTGCATGGGCTTCCAGATGGGACGGCCCTCGGCGTTCAGCGCCGCGATGGCCTCCAGGATCTCGGTGGGGCAGCTCTTGCCGCCGGTATGGGTATATTCGGCCCGCTCCGCGTCCCGGCGCTGGGGGCACATGGCCTCCCGGTCGATGAGAACGCAGGACAGCCAGTGGTTGGGCTCGGCCAGCTCCTGCTCGTAGGGGTTCATGCGCAGCGGCAGACCCCGAAGCCCGTCCCGATAGCGCTCGTAGAGGGCGGTCTTGCGGGCCTTATGCTCGCCCAGCCAGGGAATCTGTCCCCGGATGACCCCGGCGATGAGATTGCTCAGCCGGTAATTGTAGCCAATCTCCCGGTGCTGATACCAGGCCACGGGCTCCCGGCTCTGGGTGGACCACTTCCGCACCCGGCGCATGGTCTGCTCGTCGTCGCAGAGCAGGGCGCCGCCGCAGGAGCCGGTGATGATCTTGTTGCCGTTGAAGCTGATGACCCCCAGATCCCCGAAGGAGCCGGTCTGGCGGCCCCGGTAGACGGTCCCCAGAGACTCCGCCGCGTCCTCGATGAGAAGGGCGTTGTGGGCGTCGCAGAGGGCGCGGATCTGGCGGATCCTGGCGGGGGTGCCGTAGAGATGCACCATCACCACCAGCTTCACCTCGGGATAGAGACGGAAGGCCCGCTCCAGGGCTTCCGGGTCCATATTCCAGGTCTCGTATTCCGAATCGATAAAGACGGGCTCGCCCCCCTCGTAGATCACGGGGTTCACCGAGGCCGCGAAGGTCAGATCGCTGCAGAACACCCGCTTTCCCTTCAGAGACAGCCGGGAGGGGCCGGGCTCTCCGTAGAGCTTCACGGCAGCGGCCCGGATCGCCATGTGCAGAGCCGCGGTGCCGGAGGCCAGGGCCACGGCATAGGGACGGCCAATCAGCTCCGAGAGCAATTCCTCCATCCGGTCCAGATTGGCGCCGACGGTGGAAACCCAGTTGGTGCGAAAGGCCTCTTCAATATAGTGCTGTTCCTCCTGGTGCATGGTGGGAGATGCCAGATAGACGCGGGAGTCGAAGGCCTCCCGCTTCGGGTTCAATGCATTGTGAATCTGTTCCATATTGTTGTCCTTCATTCGAAAGAATCGGAATAGACAAAGCTACCAAATATGCATTTTACTGTTTTTTTCTTCCATTGTCAATCTTGCAATCTTCAAGTACACCGAAAAAACACAAACACGCGGCGGCTGTCGGCCTATTTCGCGGATAAATCCACCTGTCTGCGGAGGATGCTCCAGGGCGGAAGCTGCCTGGGCAGCCGCATGCGGAAGATGGACTGGGGGGTCCGCACCTCCGTCAGGCGCTCCCCCTCCGGGCTCTCCAGACCCTCCGCCCTCAGGCGGAAGGGCTTCACGTCCGGGCCCACAGCCTCCAGCTCGTCCCCGGCGGAAAACTTGTTCCGCAGCGACAGGGTGGCCAGGCCGTTCTCGTCGCAGTCCTTGACCACCGCCGCCACCTGGTATTCCCGGATGTAGCGGGAGTCCTCGTAATACTGGCCCGGCTGGCCGTAGAAGAAGCCGGTGGAATAGTGCCGGTGGGAGATCTTCTCCACCTCGTCCCGCCAGAGGGGATCCAGGGGGAGCCCCGCCGCCGCGGCGTCCAAGGCGTGGCGATAGGCCCCGGTGACGATGGCGGCGTAGTAGGCGGACTTGGCCCGGCCCTCGAGCTTGATGCAGTCCACCCCCACCCGCATGAGATCCTCCAGATGGTCGATCATGCACATATCCCGGGAGTTCATAATGTAGCTGCCCTTTTCGTCCTCAAACACCGGGAAATACTCCCCGGGCCGCTTTTCCTCCATGAGATAGTACTGGTAACGGCAGGGCTGGGCGCAGGCGCCCCGGTTGGAGTCCCGGCCCGTCATGTAGTTGGACAGCAGGCAGCGGCCGGAGTAGGACACGCACATGGCCCCGTGGGCGAAGACCTCGATCTCCAGTGCGGGAGAGGTCCCGGCCCGGATGGCGGCAATCTCCTCCAGAGACAGCTCCCGGGCCAGCACCACCCGCTTGGCTCCCAGCTCATACCAGGCCTGGGCGGAGACCCGGTTGGCGATGCTGACCTGGGTGGAGATATGGAGCTCGCAGCGGGGGGCGTATTTCTGGGCCATGCGGAAGGCCCCCAGGTCCGCCACGATCAGCGCGTCCGCCCCACAGTCGTTCAGCAGCTCCAGGTGGGCGGGCAGGCGCTCCAGCTCCTCGCCCCGGGCCATGGTGTTGACGGTGACGTGGACCCGGGCTCCGAAGCCGTGGGCCAGCTTCACCGCGGCGGGCAGCTCCTCGGGGCTGAAATTGCCGGCAAAGGAGCGCATGCCGAAGCTGGTCCCCGCCAGATACACCGCGTCGGCTCCGTAGCGCAGGGCCATATTCAGTTTTTCCATATCCCCTGCCGGGGCCAAAAGCTCTATTTTTTTCATCTCTGTTTCCTGCTTCCCGGCTTATCCGGGAATGATGGGCTCGTATTCGTCGGAGGCCAGGAAGGCGGCGAAGCTGTCCGGATCCTGGAAGAAGTGGTTCACCCCGTCCACGCCGGTGGCGAAGTAGTAGTAGTCCGTTTCCTCCGGGTGCAGCACGGCCCGGATGGAGTTCAGGCCGGGGTTGCAGATGGGCCCGGCTGGGATGCCGGGATAGTAGTAGGTGTTGTAGGGGCTGTCCAGCTCCGTGGAGAAGGTGGTGCCCAGCAGCTTCGCGCCGTAGTACACCGTGGAGTCCATCTCCAGATAGGGCTTCTCCCAGTTGTTGAGGCGGTTGAACATCACCGAGGCCACGGTGGCCCGCTCGGAGTCCTTGGCCGCCTCCGCCTCCACGATGGAGGCCAGGGTCAGAATCTCCTGCATGCTGTAGCCGCTGTTCTCGATGTCCGCCAGATCCTCCTCGTTGAGCCGGGCGTTGAAGTTCCGCAGCAGACGGCCCAGCACGTTCTCCGGCTCGTCCTTGAGATAGAACTCGTAGGTGTCCGGGAAGAGATAGCCCTCCAGCCGGTAGGGCTTGCCGTAGGGCAGCCCCTTGAGAAAGTCATAGTCATACTCGTAGTTGGCCGCGGCCTCCTCCAGGCGCTCCCGGGAGCAGACCCCGTGCTGCTCCAGCAGGTCGAAAATGTCAAAGCAGTTGGCGCCCTCGCGGATCATCAGCGTGATGGTGCCCCGGGCTCCGGCGTAGGCGTTGAGCCGGTTCACCAGGGCGTGATAGTCATAGTTCAGATTCACGGTGTAGACCCCGGGATCGTAGAAATCCTCGGAGCCCCGGAGCCTGCAGTAAAGCCGGAAGAGCCACTCGTACTCGATGACCCCCGCCTCCTTCAGGGTCTGGACCACGTCGTCGAAGTCGTCGTTCTCGTTGATGACGATCTCCACCTCCTGGTCCGGCCGGGTGAGCCCCAGCACGTCGTCGGCCCACATCCAGCCGTACTTGGCGGCCAGGAGCCCCAGCCCCACGGCGATGGCCAGAAACAGGGCAACCCAAAGCAGCCGGGGGAAGCGGAAGCGCTTGACGTGGCGCTTGCGCTTGGTCTGGCGCTCCGGGGCCTCTGCCACCGGCTCCCGATACTCCCCGTAGTCGTCGAAGGTATTGCCGAAATCCGGAGTAAACTGCTTCGTTTCCTCCATAGACTTGTTTTCGTTAGCCAAGGCGATCTCCTCCAAGATAAACGATCTGCTTCGCGATGCGGGCGGCCTCCTCCGGCCCCTTCAGGGCCTCGATGAGTGCCAGGGCGAAGTCCACGGAGGCCCCCGCCGCCCGGCCGGTGATGAGCCTGCCGGAGCGAACCGTGTTGGCGTTCTGAAGATCGGCCTGTCCCATCTCGGCCTCCTTGCCGGGATAGCAGACCGCGGGGGCCGTCCCCACAATGCCCAGCTTCGCCAGGACGGTGGGGGCGGCACAGATGGCGCAGACGTACTTCCCTGCCGCCCAGGCCCGTTCCACCAGGCCCAGGGCCGCCTTGGAGGCCAGCAGGGATTCCACCCCCCGCAGGCCGCCGGGGAGCACCAGCATCTCCATATCCTCCAGGTGTACCGCGTCCAGGGGCAGATCCGCCCGGACGGTGATGCGGTGGGAGCCCACGATCTCGATGCCGTTGACCCCCACCAGGGCCGTCTGAATTCCCGCTCGCCGCAGCAGGTCGCAGGGCGTCAGGGCTTCGATCTCCTCAAAGCCGGTGCCTAACAGAATATAAACCATAGTCGTACCTCCCTCACAGGACGGCGTCCAAATTCGCCTTTACGTTCCGGTAAATCTCCTCGTGGATCTCCTCGATCCCCCGCACTGCCCCGTCCCGGGCGCAGCTCACCACCCGCCAGCCGTAGTAGGCGGCGGCCTCCAGGCCGGTTTTGCGGCAGAGCCGGAGATAGTCCAGATCCTTCTCGTGAATGTCCGCGTGGGTGTGGGTGCTGTTCTCCCGCCGGCGCATCAGCTGCTCGGTGAGCTCCGTGGGCATGTCCAGATACAGCACCAGATCCGGCGTCGGCAGGCCGAAGCGGATGAACTCCAGATCGTAGAGCCAGCGGTAGAAATCCGGCCGCGCCGG
Source organism: Oscillospiraceae bacterium (assembly GCA_017541995.1). Classification (GTDB taxonomy): domain Bacteria; phylum Bacillota; class Clostridia; order Oscillospirales; family Oscillospiraceae; genus JAFRPC01. Next base: position 3,792 of record JAFXYD010000021.1, on the reverse strand, counting down.
AGCCGGGAGCTTGGAGGCCTGGTGCACCGCGTTGGAGCTGGTGTAGCGGTCGGAGAGGATCAGCCCGCCCTTCTGATAGTATTCCCCCCAGGCCTTGCGGTAAGAGGCGTAGCGGTCCACGGCGTAGAAGGTGGAGGCTGCGTAGGCGTTGACGTCGTTGGGATTCTCCCCGAATTCCCCGCCCAGATACATGCGGATCAGCGCCGAGGAGGGCTCCTGATACTGGGGAAAGACGATGGTGCGGAAAGCCGTGCCCTCCTGTTCCATGCGCCGCTTCAGCAGCTCAAACTGTGTGGACTTTCCGGATCCGTCGGTGCCCTCCAGGACAATCAATTTTCCCATTTTCCCTTCTCCTGTTCCGTTTGCCTATTCTCGATTGCCGACTGCCTTGATCAGATACTTGGGCAGCCGCATCATGCGGCCGATGCGGCTGGGCTCCTTGCACAGGCGGTAGAACCACTCCAGATTGGCCTTGATCATCCAGTCCGGGGCCCGCTTCACGTTGCCCGCGAAGCCGTCCAGGCTGCCCCCCAGCCCCGCCATCAGCCGGACGCTGGGCATTTCATGCTGATGGGCGAACATGAACTTCTCCTGCTTGGGCGCCCCCAGACAGACGAAGAGCGCCTCTGCGCCGGACTCGTTGATTTTGTCGATCACGGGGCCTTCGTCCTTGAAGTAGCCGTCCGCCGTGCCGCAGATCACCAGGCCCGGGGCGAGCTCCTTCATCTTCTCCGCGGCCTGCTCCGCCACCCCGGGCTTGGAGCCCAGCAGATAGAGCTTCGTGCCCCGGCGGGCGAAGACGGAGAGCATGTTCCGGGCAAAGTCGATGCCCGCCACCTTGCCCTTGAGGGGGGTCTTGCGGAGCTTGGCCGCCAGCACCACCCCGGCCCCGTCGGGCAGGATCAGATCCGCCCGGTTGAGCAGGGCGCAGAATTCCGGGTCCCGGGCGGCGTCGTAGCCGATCTCCGCGTTGGGGGTCACCACCACGGCGGTCTTGTCCCCCTCCAGGAAGGCTTCGCCCATGGCCAGGGCCTCCTCCATGCTCACGTTGTCAAATTGTAAACCGAGTATCTCCTGTTTCATACGGTACCTCTGCTCCTGTCCACCCAGGGAAAGGCCGGGCCTGTCCGCTGAATGAGCGTATTCTTCTGAATAGTATACCAAATGAAGCGGAAAACATCAAGCCCTTTTTCACAATCTCTCCCGGGCAAAATTTCGGACTTCTCGCGGCCTTGTTTTTCTTCCTGTTCTTCCGGCTATGCCTGACACACAAATAGATCGGCATGCAGAAACCGGCGTTCAAGTTGACCGCGCTGCCAGCGGAACAAAAAACCGCCTCCGGCAGTGAAAATGCCGGAGACAGCAAATCTTCAGATCACAATGTCAAATGGAGGAACAGGGCCGCGGCCACGATGCTGCCCAGAAAACAGATCGCAAAGGCGATGTTTGAACGGGTCTCCTGCTGCTGCTTCGTATCGCAATAATTGAGATCCACGATGATCGACAGGGCGATCAGGCCTGGGCATGCGAAGAGCAGCTGCATCCAGATGGAGCCATCCAGAAGCTCCTTTGCCATCAGTCGGCCAAAGATCATGAGCAGCAGCGCCCAGGCGAACATCCCGCCAATCAGACGCGTCACAGCTTCGTTTTTATGATTTCTGGATGGCTTCTGCGTTTCTCGATTGGCAAACAGCGTTTGCTGTTCTTGATCAAAGCCTTCCGTTTCCTCATAGTATTCAAAGGATATGCCGCAGGCTGAACAGCGCGGCGCGGAATCCGGATTCTCAGTCCCGCAAAACAGACATTTTTTCATAGTTCCTCCTTTTGATCTGTCGACCGGAACAGAGTATAATTGTGTTCTCTGCACGAATGAGATCGGAAAAGCTTCTTTATTTTACAAGGTCCCTCCGCCTGCCGCGAAGGGACCTTTTCCAGTCTTCCTGTCACCGGACCGCCATCAGCACAATACCGAGAACGGTGGAAACGACGCAGAGGAGCAGCGCCATGTTCTCTTCCCGGTCCTGCCGCTCATAGGTTTCCCAGCTGTTCACGTTGAGCGCGTTCATAACTGCGATCGCGCCCGGGATCAGGCAGACAAGCTGCAATAGCGGTTTGTCAAAGAGTACGACGGACCCGCCGATATGACACATAAACATCGAAATCAGGGCCCAGGCGGCCAGACCGCCCAGTCTCATGCGAATTGCCGGATGGGTCTTTCCGTCCCGCTTCTCCGCGTTGGGTCTCGCCTTCCCCTTTTGAAGCTTCTGGTTTTTTTCCAGCGTCTGCTTTTCTTCCTCGGCAAGGGGATGCTCCTCGTCATAGTACTCGAAGGAGACGCCGCAGGATTCGCAAATCTCGGCCTGATCCGGATTCTCGGCCCCGCAAAACATACATTTTTTCATAGTCAGCCTCCTTTGTGTGGTTTATGTGTGTTTGCTGTGTGGTTTCTATGTGTTTTCATATTATTCTCTATATACCACATTCTTCCCAAATAGTCAAGGATTTCCGCCGCTGTTTCCCGGTAAAGCGGTTTCGCAATCTCCGCCCCAACAGAAAAAAACGCGCCCCGTGTCGGAATGAACGCAGGACGCGGCGCAAAAGCCGTCACGAGGGCAGGAGAACCCGGGCAGAACAATCCGGCAGCGGTATCCAGCGCCGGGGAAGGCCTGATCCCGGCTGTGCGGTTCTCTTTTTGCGGATCGAATGGAAGGGCTTGGAGGATGATAGAAAAAACGCTCCCAGAGGCGGAATCCGGGAGCGGCGCGGGGGGTGGAAAAGAATGAAGAACACGAACGGAGCCGAAACCCATATAAGCCCCGTTCATCCTGTATGACCCGCAAATCAGGAAAAAGGTTTACGGAAAAGTAAAAAAATTTTCCGAGAAGCAAAAAAGATTGGTTTTTTCCATTTACAAAACGCCCGAATTCTGTTATATTATAAAAGTCAAAATACGGGACCCGTGTCCCTTTGATTAGGAGGTAATTCCCTTGCAAAGAAAATTCAAGACGATGGACGGCAACACCGCTGCCGCGCACGTCAGCTACGCCTTCACGGAAGTGGCGGGCATCTACCCCATCACTCCCTCCAGCCCCATGGCTGACTACGTGGATCAGTGGTCCGCCCAGGGCCGCGAGAACATCTTCGGCAACCGCGTGAAGGTCGTCGAGATGCAGTCCGAGGCCGGTGCCTCTGGCACCGTCCACGGCTCTCTGGCCGCCGGCGCGCTGACCACCACCTACACCGCCTCTCAGGGCCTGCTGCTCATGATCCCCAACATGTACAAGATCGCGGGCGAGCTGCTCCCCGGCGTGTTCCATGTGTCTGCCCGTACCGTCGCCACCCACGCGCTGAACATCTTCGGCGATCACTCCGACGTCTACGCCTGCCGTCAGACCGGCTTCGCCATGCTCTGCGAGACCAACCCCCAGGAGGTCATGGACCTGGGTGCCGTTGCCCACCTGGCCGCCATCAAGGGCCGCGTTCCCTTCATCAACTTCTTCGACGGCTTCCGCACCTCCCACGAGATCCAGAAGATCGCCATCTGGGACTATGAGGACCTGAAGGAAATGTGCGACATGGACGCCGTCAAGGCCTTCCGCGAGCACTGCCTCAACCCCAACCGTCCCGCCATGCGCGGCTCCCACGAGAACGGCGACATCTTCTTCCAGCACCGTGAGGCCTGCAACACCTACTACGACGCGCTGCCCGCCATCGTGGAGGAGTACATGGACAAGGTCAACGCCAAGCTGGGCACCAACTACAAGCCCTTCAACTACTACGGCGCCCCCGACG
>JAFXYD010000007.1 GCA_017541995.1 Oscillospiraceae bacterium | reverse complement strand
GTCGCGCGGATCGAGGATGCCGCTGTCCACTCCGGGCAGTTCGGTGGGCACTTCAAAATCAAAGAAGGGGATCTTTTTCGTCGGGGCCTTGAGCACGTCGCCGCTGAGGATGGCGTCGATGATGCCGCGGGTATCCTTGATGGAGATGCGCTTGCCGGTGCCGTTCCAGCCGGTGTTCACCAGGTAGGCCTTGGCGCCGCTGGCCTCCATGCGCTTGACCAGCTCCTCACCGTACTTGGTGGGATGCAGCTCCAGGAAGGCCTGGCCGAAGCAGGCGGAAAAGGTGGGGGTGGGCTCGGTGATGCCCCGCTCGGTGCCCGCCAGCTTGGCGGTGAAGCCGGAGAGGAAGTAGTACTTGGTCTGCTCCGGGGTCAGGATGGACACGGGGGGCAGCACGCCGAAGGCGTCGGCGGAGAGGAAGATCACGTTCTTGGCGGCGGGGCCGGCGGAGATGGGACGGACCTTCTTGACGATCTTCTCGATGTGCTCGATGGGGTAGCTCACCCGGGTGTTCTCGGTGACGGACTTGTCCTTGAAGTCGATCTTGCCGTTCTCGTCCACGGTGACGTTCTCCAGCAGGGCGTTGCGGCGGATGGCGTTGTAGATGTCGGGCTCAGACTCCTTGTCGAGGTTGATGACCTTGGCGTAGCAGCCGCCTTCGAAGTTGAACACGCCCTCGTCGTCCCAGCCGTGCTCGTCGTCGCCGATGAGCAGACGCTTGGGGTCGGTGGAGAGGGTGGTCTTGCCGGTGCCGGACAGGCCGAAGAAGATGGCGGTGTTCTCGCCGTTCATGTCGGTGTTGGCGGAGCAGTGCATGGCGGCGATGCCCTTCAGAGGCAGGTAGTAGTTCATCATGGAGAACATGCCCTTCTTCATCTCGCCGCCGTACCAGGTGTTGATGATGACCTGCTCCCGGGAGGTGACGTTGAAGGCCACCACGGTGTCGGAGCGCAGGCCCAGCTCGGCGTAGTTCTCGCACTTGGCAAGGGACGCGTTGTAGACCACGAAGTCGGGCTCGAAGCTCTCCAGCTCCTCGGCGCTGGGCTGGATGAACATGTTCTTGATGAAGTGGGCCTGCCAGGCCACCTCCACGATGAAGCGGACGGCCATGCGGGTGTCCTTGTTGGCGCCGCAGAAGGCGTCCACCACGTAGAGCTTCTTGTTGCAGAGCTCATTGACGGCCAGCTTCTTGACTTCCTTCCAGACCGCCTCGCTCATGGGGTGGTTGTCGTTCTTATAGCCCTCGGTGGTCCACCACACGGTGTCTCTGGAGGTATCGTCCATGACGATGTACTTGTCCTTGGGGGAGCGGCCGGTGTAGATGCCGGTCATGACGTTCACGGCGTCCAGCTCGGTGAGCACGCCCTTCTCGTAGCCGGTGAGGGAGGGGTCCATCTCCGCCTGGAAGAGGTATTCGTAGGAGGGATTGCGCACGATCTCGGTGGTGCCGCTGATGCCGTACTTGGTCAGATCAATATTTGCCATATTTGTTCTCCTTTCATTCCTGGCAACCCAGGATTCCGTTTTTATATCATACCCAAAAAACCGCGTTTTTGCAAGTCCCTTTTGAAAAATTCACAGTTTGGAAAAAAATTGCCGCGGCAGTAAACCTTTTCCCGCTGTTCCGGGTCTTATAGGTACAGACAAACAACGGACCGGGCGGAGCCCGAAGCTCCGGTCCTGCGCGAGTCCGAATTCCAACAGAACAGGAGAGTTCACCATGAAACAGCGATTTCTTTCCCTGCTGCTGGCCCTGGCGCTGCTGCTGAGCCTGCTGCCCGCGGCCGCCCAAACGGTCAGAGCGGAGGAGCTCGAAGAAAGACCCGCGGCGGCAAACCAAACCGAAACGAAAGCCCAGAAGGCGGAGGCCCGCCGCGCGCACAGCCGCGGGGAGCTGACGCGGGGCATAGAGGTCGCCGCGGAGCTGCGCCTGGACGAGCCCTATGAGGTCGTCATCCCGGAGCCCGGCAAGCACATCTGGCTGCGCTTCACCCCCCAGGAGACGGGCTTGTACGTACTGAGCGCCGCTGACGGCGCAGACAACTACTGCATGCTGTACGATTCCGAATACAACGAACTGAGCAGCGACGACGACGGCGGAGACGCCCTGAACTTCCGGCTCAAATACAAGCTGGAGGCGGGAGCGTGCTACTACTACGAGATCTATTATCTGGACGACGAACAAACCGGAAGCTTCCCGGTGACGCTGACGGTTTACGATCCCGTCCGCTCCGGCGCTTGCGGCGACGAGCTGAGCTGGAGCTTTGACCTGGATACCGGCGTTCTGACCATCGAGGGCCAGGGCGATATGTGGAGCTTCTGGCCCCAGAGAGGAGACGGCTACGTTTCCTCCGACGCGGTGCCCTGGAAGGAGTTTCTGGATCAGATCACCGAGCTCCGGCTGCCGGAGGGTCTGAGCTCCATCGGGGACGTGGCCTTTCAAGGCTGCTTGGAGCTGGAATCCGTGACCATTCCCGGCACCGTGCGCCGCATCGGTCAATTTGCCTTCAGCGGCTGCGGCGCGCTGCAAAGCATTGTGATCCCGGAGGGCGTGACCACCATCGGCGCCCGGGCCTTTGACTTCTGCGAAAGCCTCACCGACGTGGAGCTTGCCGCCAGCGTAAGCAGCGTGGAGGAGCTGGCCTTCCGGGAATGCTATAATCTGGAGACGATCCGCTTCCTGAACCCCGCGTGCGACATCGCCGACGACTGTCTGGCGGACGCCCGCAGCGTGATCGTCTGGGGCTTCCCCGAATCCACCGCGGAGACCTACGCGGCGGAACACGGCCTGCTCTTCCTGCCCGTCGGCGCCACGGAGCTTACCGGCGTCTGCGGCGACGAGCTGAGCTGGCGCTTTGACCTGGAGACCAAGGTCCTCACCGTCGAGGGCGAGGGCGCTATGTGGGATATGTGGGATTCCGCGGACTTCAGGGGAGACGGATACTACTCCGGCAACGCCCAGCCCTGGAAGGCCATCAGCCACAGAGTCACCGGGCTCCTGCTGCCGGAGGGTCTGAGCTCCATCGGTGACGTCGCCTTCAACGGGTTCTGGCGTCTGGAATCCGTGACCATTCCCGAAACCGTGGATTCCATCGGCAACCTTGCCTTCGGCGCCTGCGAGCTGCTGTCGGAGCTGGTGATCCCGGAGGGCGTAAACACGATCCGGGAACGGGCCTTTACCTTCTGCGACAGCCTGACCGACGTGGAGCTGCCCGAGAGCGTGACGTACGTGGGGTCCGAGGCCTTCGCCGCCTGCTTCAACCTGGAGAAGATCGTCTTCCGGAACCCCCTCTGCGACATTGCGGGAGACTGCCTGGTGGGCTGCGAAAACGTGCGCGTCTACGGCTACGATTATTCCACCGCGGAGATCTTCGCCACGCAGAACGGACTGCCCTTCGTTTCCCTCGGCTCCGCCGGCCCCCTCGAGCTGGAGGGCGTTTGCGGCGACGCGCTGAACTGGAGCTTCCGCACCGACAGCGGCCTGCTGCGGATCTCCGGCAGCGGCCCCATGTATGACTACGATACGATTTACAACGAGGATACCGGGGAGCTGATCTGGACGACGCCCTGGTACGTCTTCCGCAGTCTGATCCGGCAGGTGGAGCTGCCGGAGGGCCTCAGCGCCATCGGCTGCGGCGCCTTCGCGCACTGCGACAGCCTGCAGGAGCTGACCCTGCCCCGGGGTCTGGAGTCCGTCGGGGACTACGCCTTCTCAGACTGCAGCGGCCTTTCGGTGCTGACTCTGCCCCAGGGTCTGGAGTCCGTCGGAAGCTACACCTTCTCGGACTGCATCGCCCTTTCCGAAATCAATCTGCCGGACAGCGTCGCTTCCATCGGCGACTCCGCCTTCGCCGACTGTGACAGTCTGACCCGGCTCCGCCTGCCGGACGGCCTGGTGTTCCTGGGTGATTTTGTCTTCAGCAGCTGCGACAGCCTGCAGGAGATGACCCTCTCCGGCGCGGTGGAGTCCTTCGGCCGATCCGTGTTTGAAGGCTGCCGCAGCCTCCGCAGCGTGGAGCTGGCGGCAAGCTTCTGCCTGGATTACGAGGCATATCCGATTCCGAAGCTGTTTTACGATTATATCGATCTCATGACCGTGGAGAACGGCGAATTCTGCAGAGCGCTGGAGCGCTTCCACGCGGACGAGGCGAACGCCATGTTCAGCACCGACGCGGAGGGCGCCCTCTATACCAAGGACGGGAAACAGCTTCTGGCCTATCCCACGGGGAAAACGGGCGGCTTTACGGTGCCGGCGGGTGTGACGGAGATCGGCCGCTGCGCCTTCTTCAGCTGCGACGGCCTGGAGGAGATCCGCTTCTCCGCCGGTCTGACCCGCATCGACGAGTATGCGTTTTCCTTCTGCGACGCTCTGACAGAGCTGTCTCTTCCGGATGCGCTCCGGAGCATCGACGTCGGCGCCTTCTCCAGATGCGAGGCCCTGCAGCGCGTCGGCTTCGGAACGGGCCTGCGGGAGATCGGGACGGCGGCGTTTGACAGCTGTTCCGCGCTGGAGGAGCTCAGTCTCCCGGCGGGATTGGAGCTTCTGGGGAACTTCGCCTTCTCCGGCTGCGCCGGCCTTCGCTCCGTACGCATCGGAGAGGGCCTGGAGACCGTCGGCGCCTCCGCCTTCTCCAACTGCGTGAGCCTGGAGGAGCTGCGCCTGCCCCAGAGCCTGACGGCCATCGACGACTGCGCCTTTTTCGGGTGCTCCTCCCTGCGTTCCGTCAAGCTGCCCGCGGTGCAGAGCCTTGGCGCAAACGTCTTCTATGACTGCCAGTCCCTGCGGGAGCTGATCTTCCGGGATCCGGACTGCATGGTTGAGACAGTCCACTATCAAAAATCCGTGGAATATACCAACGATACGGGAGAGGATCTGGAGGAGCCCTACGTCTTTGAGGATCAGACCACGTATTGGGACTCCCTCGGCATTCCCGGGCAGGCCCAGGTCTTCGGTCTGCATGACCCCGCGAAGGAAAACGCCGGGATGATGAAGAAAAACGTGGTGGAGGAGCCCGACAACAGCAGCTGGGAGGGCTGGTACTACCTGGAAAACTACGCCGCGCTCTTCGACTACCGCTTCTTTGCCCTGGGCTCCTTCTCCGACGTGGCGGAAAACAGCTACTATGAGCTGCCGGTGGCCTGGGCTGTGGCGATGGGCGTGAGCTCCGGCGCGGGAGAGGGGGTCTTCGCCCCCAAGAAGACCTGCACCCGGGAGCAGATCGTCACCTTCCTCTGGAAGGCCCTTGGCGCTCCGGAGCCCGAGGCAAGCGAAAGCCCCTTCTCCGACGTGAAGCCCGGCAAGTATTATTTCAAGCCCGTGCTCTGGGCGGTGGAGAACGGCGTCACCGGCGGCGCGGGGGACGGCAAATTCGGCGTGGGCCGTCCCTGCACCCGGGAGCAGGCCGTGAGCTTCCTGTGGAAGGCTCTGGGCGCCCCGGAGCCCGAGGGCACGGAGAGCCCCTTCACCGACGTGAAGCCCGGCAAGTACTATTACAAGCCCGTGATCTGGGCGGTGGAGAACGGCGTCACCGGCGGCGTGGGCGACGGCAAATTCGGCGTGGGCAGCAGCTGCACCCGGGCCCAGATCGTCACCTTCCTCTACAAGGCCTTCCAATAAGCGCCCGGCATCCTGCCCGCGGCAGACGGCTTTCCGTCTGCCGCGGGTTTTTCTGTCTATGGGACAATCTTCCCAAATAAATCCCGCGAAATTGATGCAAAATGGGGAAAATTCCTCTGGAATTTTGCAAAGGCTTGTGTTATAATGGTATTTGGAAGAGGTTGGAATTCCGACGGGGAATTTTCCGGCGGAGCTTCCAAATACGATACAACGGAGGAACTCTTATGACAAAGAAAGTCCAAATCACCGAAACGGTCCTTCGAGACGCCAACCAGTCCCTGATGGCCACCCGCCTGCCCTACTCCGACTTCGAGGACATCCTCGAAACCATGGACAAGGCCGGGTACTATTCCGTGGAGTGCTGGGGCGGCGCCACCTTCGACTCCTGCCTGCGCTATCTGGGGGAGGATCCCTGGGAGCGGCTGCGGAAGATCCGCAAGCACATGCCCAACACCAAGCTCCAGATGCTGCTCCGGGGCCAGAACCTGCTGGGCTACAAGCACTACCACGACGACGTGGTGGAGAAGTTTGTAGAGCTGGCCATCAAGAACGGCATCGACATCATCCGCATCTTCGACGCCCTCAACGACTTCCGCAACATCGAGACCGCCCTGAAGGCCGTGCAGACCTACTCTAAGAAGTACAAGCGCCACGTCATCGCCTCCGGCTGCATCTCCTACACCCAGAGCCCGGTGCACACCGTGGAGAAGTACGTGGAGATGTGCAAGCAGCTGGTGAAGATGGGCTTCGAGACCGTCTGCCTCAAGGACATGGCCGGCACCATGAGCC
>JAFXYD010000020.1 GCA_017541995.1 Oscillospiraceae bacterium | reverse complement strand
CGCAGTGGGCGATTCCCTGTGCCTTACCATGAAGATCCGGCTCAGCCACTTTGTGAAGATGAGCATTCCGCACCTGCCCACCATGATCTATCCCATCAGCTTTCAGTGCGGGGAAGATCCTGCCGCGGAGAACATGCTGCTCTTCCTCTATGAACAGCAAAAGCTGGCGCTTCCCTACCGAAACCAATTGATGGAGGGTGCTGCCGCCGGTCTCATCACCTATATTCTTCAGCGATATATGGACACGATGCAGCCTCTCTACAGCATCGCGCTCCGGGACCAGCGGCTGCTTGACATGATAAACTATATGTACAATCACTATCGCACCGTGACGCTGCATGATCTGGCGGCGGAGTTTCACTACAATGAATCCTATCTGAGCCGGATGTTTCAGGAGCAGGCCGGACGGTCCTTCTCCGAGACGGTCAAGGATTTTAAGCTGCGAAAGGCGGCCGAGTTACTGAAAACCAAGAGCTGGAAACTGGATCACATCTGTGATGAAATCGGCTATAAGGATACCCGCCAGTTTATCCGCAGCTTCAAAGAGCTGTACGGGATGACGCCGGACAGATACCGAAGGATGAATCCAGCGCCGGAAGCGGAATGACTCGCTTCAGGGTTCCGGCAAATACGAAGCGCCGGCAGGCCGGGAGGATTCTCCCAGCCTGCCGGCCTTCAATGTGGATGGTCATTTGATTTCCATTGTGTAACTCCAACTGCCGATCTGCTTTCCGTGATAGGAAAACTGCTGGGCGTGGAATTCTGTAAAACCGTTCTTTTGATAGAACGATCGGTTACGCCGGGAATTGGTGAACAGGCACAGGGCTGTCCCGCCTTGCTGCCGGACGTAAGGAATCAGGCAATCCTGCAGCATACCACTCCCGATGCCGTGACCGGCAAAAGCCGGATCCACGGTGAGCAGGCTCAGGTACCAGGTGTTTCCCGTCAGGCTGTGACACGGAGCGCCGGCCAGTTTCTCCATCTCATTCCAGGCATTCACATTCCGTACACCACCGTGAAACATTGCGGAGAGATATCCGGTCCGAAGATATTGACCGTCGGATGGTTTTCTGTAGTCCGGCGCGCAGAGCATAGCGACGGCGGCAAGTTTTCCGTCTTTCTTTGCTGTGAAGAACGCGGCGCTGTTTTGATTGGATCGGAACTCCGACCGCAGTAAAGCACGAAGAAACCGCTGCCGCTTTTTATCCTCCGGCACATAGATGGAAAAGTACTCATAATCGCCAAAGGCACGGGCAGCAAGATTGGCGCAGGGCAGAAGCTCCGACGCCTGCATGGCTTCATAACTCAGCATAGGTCCAGTTCCTCCTTCAAATACCCTTGCAGGGCTGCGAAGTCGCCGTGCGGCCATTGGTCGGTGGGCCGGTCTTCCGGATTGATGACGCAGTCTGTCAGCAGGAAGGTCCTCATGCCAAGCTGCCCAGCCACCATATCCTCGCGCACATCGTTGCCCACCATGATGCAATCCTTCGCCTCCAGATCCATTCGGCGCAGGATCTCAAGGTAATAGGCAAGATTTGGTTTGCAGGATCCGATGTTCTCATAGGTGGTGCACAGTTCAAAATCTTCCGGTCGGAGGCCTGCCCAGCGAATGCGGCTCTCTGTCGCCACCGCTGGGAAGATCGGATTGGTAGCCAAAGCGACCCGTATTCCCGCTGACTTCAGCATTGCGACCGTTTCGGATGCTGCTTTCGTAAAGCCGCAAAATGCCTTGGCTTCCTGAAAATCCACGGCATAGAATTCCTCAAAAAGCGGACGATCTGCGTGTGCTTTGGGGCCATAGAGATTCGCAAAGTCGTTCCAGAAAGCATCCTCATTGGTGCAGGAACCGTCATTCCTGACCATTGCCGCTGTGCCGTGCCAGATGGCTTTGACCAGCTTCTCCGGTTCATAGCCGTGGGGAATCAGCTTCTTTGCCAGGAGCTTGAAGTAGCCACGAGTGAATGCATCCTGATCCATCGGGAGCAAGGTCCCATCCAGATCGAACAATACCGCTTTCGGCTTCAAATCCTTTCACCGCCAATCTTTTTTGTTCAATTGCTTGTTACGCAGCAGCATTTCTTTCCCTTCAACGGTTCTTCTCCACATCCTGCCAGTTGGCATTGCGGAGGATTTCCGCGTTTTCCCCTTGGAATACCGAGCCCGCCTCTGCATCGCCGGTCAGCTGATAGAGCATCCAGGCAGTCATATATCCGTCTGAGCGTGCAAGCATCTGTTCGTGCTCTGCCCCCACGGCCCTTGCCCGGACCTTTGGCACCTCTTCGGAGATGCTGTTATAATTTTCAATCTGTGCGGAAAGCGGCGATACTCCGCCGTAGCTTCTTTCCGGATCATTGCCTGAATCGTCAGACTTGCCGGTACCGGCAGCTATGAAATACGGGATCGTGATTTTGGAGGCATCATACTCCCAGCCCATATTCTTGGCAAGGGTGGGATAAGCGGCGCTCCCCGTAAACATCGCCTTGTAGCGTGCGCCGTTTTCATAGTTTGTTACGGCGCAGATCGCCCCGGCTCCGCCCTGGGAATAGCCAATCACGCCTATGCTGTCATAGTTGATCTTTCCGGAAAGCACACTGTCGGCGGGAATGTTCAGCATGAAATCCAAAGTGATGGAAGCCGTTTCCCCATTGCCTGTCTGGCCGTCCTCGTTGCCGACCACGATAAAACCCCAGGAGGCCAAACGCGGGAAGAAGGGCTCATAGGAAGAAGCGGGCGTTCCGCTGGCGTTGACCACCAGGATCATCGGCCAGTTCTTCTCGCCGTTCTCCAATTCCTTTGGGTACCAAACGCGCACTTTCCCAATGGCTGCGTTTTCAGAAGGAAACTCTGTATAAGCAGTTTCATAGGCTCCGGGCTGGGCGTATTTCATCTCCAGCGGCGCATCGGATTGGAAGCTCCTGTAATAGCCCTCGGTGATGTCGTTGTTTCCGCCTCCGTTGGGCATCATGGACTTGATGTAATAGAATGCAGCAATTCCTATTATAACAAGAACGCCCAAGAGGATCAACATGATTTTCATCACTTTCTTCATTTTGAACCCCTTCTCATTTATCTTTCGAGCAACGAAAGACCGTGACTTTGTACGTCGCCGTTCACCGCGGCATAGATCCAATCCGAAACGCTGACGCCGTCCTCCAGCTTGTCAAACACATTGCTGGAGATAATCGTGTGCTGTGTATTGTGGGTTTCTGCGTCTTCGGCATGGCTCCAAATGTAGATACCGACGCCGGGAATGTTCTCCTGGAGGCCTGCAACCATTTTCGTAAGATCCGCCTGAAATTGATCTCCCAACGCCTTGGTTTTGTCCATCTTCCCCGTGCCGATGTAGGACTGATACTGCTGCAGCGTATCATCCCGGTAGGAGCAATCGAACAGGATTTTGACGCTGTCGCCACGTTTTTCATGCAGTGCGGTCAGGCTGTCCAATACCAGATTGTCCGTCTTTAGGCGTTCAGAAATTTCCTTGGGTGACTGCCAGAGATTTACCGCTGTCTCGTGCCACCCGTCATAGAGCAGCAGCGAGCTGTCCACACAGACCGTGATATTTTTCGCGCTGGGGAAGCGGTCGATCACGTCGTCTGCCAGAAGTGAGGTGGCAAAGCCGCCTGCGGAGAAGCCCGTTACCAACAGGGTGTCCGGCTCGCCCACATAGGGCTTGATTTGCTCCACAAAAGCGGCATAATTGCTGTAGCCGGTGTGGTAGACCGTCTTATCCCCTTTATAAACGCCTGTACCCGCGTGAAAATCACCGGTGGCGTAGGGGATCACGAGGAAGCTCCAATCCTTGAAGGGGTTGTTCTCTGCGTTGCTGCCGATCCCGCCTTCCGCCACGAAGTCCTGACCCGTCATATTTGTGGCATAGAACTTGTTTCCGCCTTCCGAGGTTTCCGGCGTGATGCTCACGCCGCCGCCGAAGAAATAAACGACGACCTTGTTCTCCGTGCCCTTTTTGAAGATCCCGTGCCACTCGCTGCCATCCGAGGATTGGGTGCCCTCCACCGCTACCTCATACCATTTCCCGATTTCCGGCTCGCCCTTCAGCTTCGGGAAGCTTTTGAGAAAGGTCAATTTCAGCAGCACAAACACGCCCACCGCAAGAATGACGATGACACAGGCGAGAATGAGCAGGATCTTTTTCGCTGTTCTATGTTTTTTCTGTTCCATTTGTCCTTCTCCTTTAGGATCCCATGGTTACATGAATCCTTGCTTTTGACCGACCGTTCAGAATGGATTCCGTCAGAAGCGGTCCATTCTCCAGATCGGCTTTTATCCCATCCACACGAATTTCTTTGATCCCGTGCTGGACGTGCTCGGGGTTCTCTACCCGGATTGTCAGGCGGCAGCCCCGGTAGCTGCGCTCCACCGTGAAGCCTTCCCAGTCGGCGGGGATGGAGGGGTCGATCAAAAGGCCCTTCAGCGTGGGTCGGATGCCCAGCAGATACTGGGTCGCCACCACGTCCATCCAGGCCGCCGTGCCGGTGACCTGGGAAACGCAGCCCCAGCCGAACTTCTCGTTGTCCTTGCCCAGCATGGTGGAGCAGTAGGCATAGGCCTCCGCGTGATAGCGCTCCACGCCGACCTTTTGGATCACTTCATTCGGCATGATCTGCTTGTAGTATTTCCAGGCCCGATCGCCGCAGCCCAGCAGGGCTTCCGCCATGATGGCCCAGCAGTTGGCCTGGCAGAACACCCCGCCGTTTTCCGAGTAGCCGGCAGGCAGACCGTTGACCATGGCCGCCTCCTTGCTGGGCCAGCCGGGATAGCCGGGGGTGTTGAGCAGCAGGCCCATGCCGGTGTCCAGTTCCCGGGCGGCGCTGTCCATGGCCGCAAGCTGATGTTCCCTGCAGGCGTCCGCAATCACCATCCAGCTCTGGGCATTCAGCCAGATCCGGGCGTGCTCCTGGGTGTGGGTACCGATGGGCTGGGCCTCGTCGTCCAGCCCACGAAGGAACCATTCGCCGTCCCAGGCGTATTGTTCCAGGGCCTTTTTCTGCTTTTCGATCAGCGCGTAGAAACGCTCCGCGCTTTCCCCACGCGCCTCCGCCAGCTCAGAGAGCTGACGCAGGGCGTAGATGTGCTGCTGGGAGACCATGACGCTCTCGCCCTTGCCCTTGCGGCCAAAGGGGCCCAGATGGTCGTTCCAGTCGGAGAACAGGATCAGCGGCAGATTGTGTTCGCCCAGATGCTTCTCCGTGAAGTCCACGCCCCGCAGCAGATGCTCCCACAGGGTGGCGGTGCTTGCGGGTGTCACCAGATCCGTCCCAAGGAACGGGATCTCCTTGTCCAGGAAACTAAGATCGCCGGTCTCAGCGGCGATGGCGTAGGCCAGATACACCATCCAGATATGATCGTCCGAGCGGGTAATGTCCTGGGGCGGGCGTTTTTCTTCGGGCCAGGCGGCATGGATGGCGTGGCCGTCCTCCAGCTGCTGAGAGGCCAGATACCACAGCATCTCCGTCGCCCATTCCGGCTTGCGGTAGGCCTGGGCCAGCATGTCCTGGGCCGTATCTCGGAAGCCGATGCCCCGCACGCCGGAGGCGTCGGAGCTGATGGAACGGGAATAGCGGGCGGTCTGTACGCTCTGCAGCGGGTTCCAGGTGTTGATCATCCGTTCAGCGTCTTCGTCGGGAATGTTGCACTGATAGACGGCAAGATGCTCGTTCCACCAGCTCTGCAGCTTCGCGAACTGCCGCTCCGCCGCGCCAGCTTCACGCAGTGCGGTCAGCGTTCCTTTTGAGCCTGCCACAGCCATGTCGTAGTCGGACAGGGCGCCCTCGGTCACGCCCAGGAAGAAATGAAGCTGCTGCTCTGCGCCGGTCTGGAGCGTGACGTGGGTGTGCAGCGCGCCGCAGGACTCGCCGCCCTGGAGATTGGTGTTGGACAGGCGGCCGTTCTGAACCTCAACGGGATTCCGCTCGTCCAGGTAATTGCCGCAGAACAGGTCCCGGTTGCAGCAGAAGGAGTCGATCTTCGCGTCCGAGCCGAAATACACCAGCGGGGATTCGTCCTTGCGGGGGTGCATCCAGGCGGTGTAGGCGTAGGTAATCGCCTGCAGGTCCTCGTCGAAGACGGCCCGGGTGTTCCACTTGAGATAGTAACCGAGGACGTTCTCCTCCCGGGCCAGAAACTGGCTGAGCTCCACGTAGGCGAACACGTCGCAGGAGATTTCCTCGCCGCTCTCGTTCGTGAGCTTGAGAGCCCACACCAGCGTATCATAGTCCTGGGCCATGAAGAGCTTCAGGCTGGCGGTCAGACCGTTCTTTTTTGCGGTGAAGATGGAATATCCCGGCGCATGACTGGCCTCCCGAAAGTCCACCGGCGTCTCGCAGGGGCGGAAGGCAGGCGACCAGACCGTGCCGTCGGCCATGCGGAGATACACGTAGAAGCCCGGGGAGTCGATGGGCATGTTGTAAAAGCGGTAGCGGGTCAGGCGGAACATCATCGGGGACAGCCACCAGCTCATGCCGCCCCCCGCCTGGGAGACAAAGGCGTGCATCCTGCCGTTGGAAAGATAGTTGATCCAGGGTGCAGGCAGATCAAAGCGGTCAAAGCGGATTTCCCGCTGCGCGTCGCAAAAGTGATAGGGCAAATGGTTCATCGGGCTTCTCCCTCCATGAAAATGAGAAATTGGATCATTGCAGCTTATGTGTCTAAACCGAGTGCTGCTGCTTCCTCTGCGGTGAGGTCGAGTTCTATCAGTTGGAAAGTGTCGGTTTCGTTGCTGGCTTCCAGATGAATATGCCAGATTCCCTGTTGGCAGGAAGCAGTCAGGACGCCTTCCATATCAAAACTGCCGAGTGCGCTTGACGCAGAAATCACCGAATGCTCCTCCGGAAAGCTGAGCTGGCGGTCCTGAATCTGATACACACCCTGCCCCTGGAAATTGAATGCAAAGCCTGAAATCTTCGTCGTCCCCTGGAGCTCGTAATTGTGATCCGGCTGAAATACGATCGTTTGGTTGTCCCGCGTGACTGTCACTGCAGCATCCGAAGCTTCAATGGGGGCGAGCTCCGGTGCCTTGTTGAGATGGCGAATCAGCACCCATGCGCCAATGCCGAGAATCAGCAAAACCAGAGCAATAATCAGCGTGATTTTAACGGATTTTTTCATATTTCAGTACCTCCAACGGTTGTTCTTTGATGCGTGCCGGGACCAAGCGTTTCGCTGGATCCATCCGGCAGTATGACGTGTGCAGCGGTTCCTTCCGGAATCGTAAACGTATAGCAGATCCGATCGGCCTTTTTCTCCCAACGGGAACGTATGGCGCCAAACCTGGTTTTATAAACGCCCTCCGCCCAGGTGAGGCTGCCGCCCGGGATGGGGCGGAGCTCAAATTCCCGGAAGCCGGGGGCGTCGAAGCTGGGTCGGATGCCCGCCACATACTCAAATAGGAACTGACAGACAGCGCCGAAGGAATAGTGATTGAAGCTGTCCCGGAACACGTCCATCCCGTTCCAGTTTTCCAGCATGGTGGTGGCCCCCAGGGTGATGGGGTGCAGCCAGCCGGGCGCGGTGGTCTGCTCCAGGATGCGAAACGCTTCATCCGTCATGCCGTTGTCGCAGAGGGTGGGCAGCAGATAAACGGTGGAGAGGAAACCTGTGTTCAGGTGGTAATCGGCGGCTTCCAGCTCCTTTTTGAGCTGGGCGATCACCCGGGGCTTTTTCTCTGCGCTGACCAGATCCAGGGCAAGAGCGCGGATATAGGCCGCCTGGTGGCCCGGCTGGATCGTTCCGTCAGGGCAGATCATGTATTTGTTGTAGGCGGCTTTGATTTTTTCGGAGAGCGTCGCATAACGCTCTGCGTCTGCGTCTTTGCCGAGGATCCGGGCCATGTGGGCCAGATTGTCACAGCTCCGCTTGGTATAGGCGGTGGCAACCTCCGGCTTGCCGTATTTTGCCATGTGGGTCACATAGTCCGCCGCCGTGCCGCCCTTGGCAAAGAGCGAAAGGACCTCCGGCGCGGGAGGCAGGGGCTCGTTCCACTCGCCGTAGTGGAAGCGGGTGTCATAGATAAAGTCTCCGTCGCCGTTTGCGTACCAGGGCTTGTCCGCGTGCATGGGGTTTTGCTCCTTCATGCAGTGCAGGGAGAACTCGACCCACTTTTTTGCCGTGTCGTAGTGCTCCTTCAGAAACTCCACGTCGCCGTACATCAGATACATCTGATATGGAATCCACACGGCACTGTCGCCCCAGCCCACGCTGTCCTCGCCGACGTTGCCGTCGCCGGTCGGTCCGGCCAGCGCCATAGCTGCGTCTTTTGCCTGCACCGCTTTGAGTTCTTCCGGATTGTGGACGCTGGAGGTGGAGGGGAAGGTGATGCCCACCTTGCCGGAGGCGTATTGCTCGATGGTCTGATCCACCAGC
The DNA here is from genome assembly GCA_017541995.1 of Oscillospiraceae bacterium. GTDB lineage: Bacteria > Bacillota > Clostridia > Oscillospirales > Oscillospiraceae > JAFRPC01. The sequence continues at coordinate 14,180 of JAFXYD010000020.1, read as the reverse complement.
CATTTTTTGAAAAACTGCCGCACGTCCATGAAATACGCCGCGGTGCGGCAGTAGATCATGGCGTCGCCGGTCCAGGCGTTGCGCTCCCGGGTGGGGCAGTCCACCGGCACATCCAGGAAGTTGCCTTTCTGGCTCCAGCGGGCGTTTTCCACCAGCTTGTTAATCAGCTCGTTGGAGCAGCGGAAGTCCCCGGTTTCCTCCATGTCGGAGTAGACGGCGATGGCCTCAAAATCCGCGTTTTCTGCTTCGATGCCCTCCACAAGGACATACCGGAAGCCGAAGACGGTAAAGTGCGGGGTGTACTCCTCCATTTCTGCACCTTTGCAAATGTAAGTGATCTCCTGAAACGCTTTTCGCCCGCCGTCGCAGTTGGCGGTGGAGAAGCAGCCGTCCTTGTCCAGTCCTTCCCCGTGCTTGAGATACATGGTCTGCCCGGGTATGGTATTCCGAAGCGTCATTCTGACATACCCCGCGATGTTCTGTCCGAAGTCGATGACGACGTTTCCGGCGGCGTCCCGCATAGGTCTGCCGGGAAAGCGCTCCTTTTCCCGCACGGGAACGCTCTGATTTTCAATCAGCTTGCCTTCGGTGTGCTCAGCGCATAGGGCGGCTTTTTGCCAGCCGTGGGGTTCCATGCGGGCGTCGTATACTTCGCCTTTTTGCAGATCCGTTCGCAGAATGGGACCAAGGCCGGCCTCCCAGCTTTCATCCGTGGAAATCGTCTCTTCGCTGCCGTCGGCATAGCGCAGCGTCAGCTCACCCCAGAGCGCCAGCGTATATCCGTAGTTGTTGTTCCACCGCCACCAGCCGTCGCCCACCGTGACGCGCAGCTCGTTATCCCCCTCTTTTATGAGGGAGGTCACGTCATATTCCTGCACCTGAATCCGGTAGTAATAGCTGGTCAACCCCGGCGTGAACTTGTTTTCCGTCACAGGCCTGCCGTTGAGCTCCGCCGCATAGATCCCATGGGCAGATAGACGCAGAACCGCCCGTTTCAGCCCGGGCTCTCCCTCAAAGCAGCGGCGGAAGATTGGAACCAGTCTTGTTTCCCGTTTGTCTGCGGGGTGGCAAATCCATTTGCCTTTCTTTTTCCCGTGCTTGTTTATCATCTTTTTGCCTCCCATTGGCAATCAATGTCTTTTCCGCGATGACTGGATTTGACTTGATTTCGCCCTGCGTCTTTTCTCAACTGCTTGAGAAACTTTCTTCTGGTCGATCTTATTATACAGAATCCAAATAATAAAGAAATGCCCTTTCTTTTCCTTTTTTATAGGTTATTTTTTACATACAAAACGCAATGTATCGATAAAATAAAGCAATCAGCCCAGCTTAGCGCAAAGCGCTGCCGAGGACTGATTGCAGTTCAAACACCCCATAGCAGCCCGATGGAAGGACGAGGATCATCACATCGGATTGCTATGGGGCTTTTTACATCCTAGCTTGGAAGCTGAATGACCGGCTTAGAGCAAACAGGCAAAGGTTTATTCCAGGTTTGTGTCTTCGCCATTTTTTGTCCATCTAAGTGAAGGATGTTGTAAGTGCTTTTTTCAGTAGGAAACTGCACATTTCATCCTCAAAATCTGGATAAGTAGAGGTATCAGAAAAAAGTTGGCCCCGATGGACGAAAACTGCTTGTATTTTGGTGTGTGAAATCTGGATATATATGCTGGTCAACAGCGGCCACACCATCAAACAGGTGCAGGAATTTCTGGGCCATGAGAAGGCATCCACCACCCTGGACATCTATTCCCATGTATCCTTGGAGGGGAAAAAGAACACGGCGGTGGCGATGGATGAGCTTTTGACCTGCAAAAGCGCATGAGGCCGCCGGAACAATCTTGTTGGATGTTTTGTTGGATGCTCCATGTCCGGACTGATTTCGGAGGGACCGTTTCCCTCTGAAAAGTTAGAAAAATGCCCGAAATCCCACGATTTCGGGCATTTTCTTGGTGCGCGAGGCGGGAGTTGAACCCGCACGTCCGGAGTGGACACTAGAACCTGAATCTAGCGAGTCTACCAATTCCACCACTCGCGCGTTTCGCAATCTCTCGACTGCCCCGATATAATAGCATAGGATTGGCAGTTTGTCAACAGTTTTTTTCGAGATTCCGAAAATTAATCTTATTATTCTTATTTATTCTTTGCGGGGATTCGCGATGGTTCTTTGCCTGCTCCGCCTTCGGGGAGAACAGGAAAACGGAGCTCCGCTCCCCGCGGGCGGGGCGGAGCCTTCCCCGCACGGGAGGGCAGGGGAATTCCTTCCCGGCCTTTTTCAGTCCGTCTCCTCCAGCAGGCAGACGGCGTGGCAGGAGACGCCCTCTCCCCTGCCGGTGAAGCCCAGGCGCTCCTCCGTCGTGGCCTTGACGTTGACGCGGGACGGCTCGATCTCCAGCGTGGCGGCAAGGCGCTGCTCCATCCGGGAGATATGGGGCGCCAGCTTGGGCGCCTGGGCGATGAGGGTCACGTCAATGTTGCCCACCCGCAGGCCCCGCTGCCGCAGCAGCTCCCGCACCTGGGCCAGGAGCTTCTGGCTGTCGATGCCCTTGTAGGCCGGGTCGGAATCCGGGAAGTGGCGTCCGATGTCCCCCAGGCCCGCAGCCCCCAGCAGGGCGTCCATGACGGCGTGGGTCAGCACGTCGGCGTCGGAGTGGCCATCCAGGCCCAGATGGTATTCCAGCTTCACCCCGCCCAGGATCAGCTCCCGGTCCGGGACCAGGCGGTGTACGTCGTAGCCGTGGCCGATTCTCATGCCTGTTCCCTCCGCTTCAGAATCGCCTCCGCCAGGATCAGATCCGTGGGGGTGGTGACCTTGAGATTCTCGTCGCTGCCCGGGGTGATGATCACGTTGACGCCGAACTGCTCCGCGGCGGAGCAGTCGTCGGTGATCTCCTTCTTCTCCGCGATGGCCCGGTCCAGGGCGGCCCGGTAGAGCTCCAGGCGGAAGACCTGGGGGGTCTGCACGGCATAGAGGGCGCTGCGATCCGGGGTGGACTCCACCACGCCGCCGTGGACCACCTTGACGGTGTCCTTCACGGGCACGGCGGGGGCCGCGGCGTTGAACTTGGCGGCCTTGCGCACGGCGTCATGGATGACGCTCTGGCTCACCAGGGGCCGGGCGCCGTCGTGGATGGCCACAAAGTCGCAGTCTGAGGAGATCTGATCCAGTCCCGCCTGGACGGAGGCCGCCCGGGTCTCGCCGCCCCGGCAGATTTTTTTGACCTTGCTGAGCTTTTTGGAGACGCAGAGCTCGCTGAGGGGCTGCAGCAGATCCTCCCGGGTCACCAGGATGATCTCCTGGATATCGTCGTTCTGCTGGAAGGCCCGCAGGGTATGGACGATCAAGGGCTCGCCGCAGAGCTCCGCCATGATCTTGTCGGTGCCCTGCATACGCCTGGCGCTGCCGGCGGCCACGATCACCGCCGCGCACTTGGCGCCCCGGGACGATATCTTGCGCAATACCTTGGAAACACCCATTGGATTACCTCCTTGTTTTTCGTCAGTATGGCGTTACAGGGCCATAACGGTCTTCTTGAATTCCTTGCCCCGGACCATGAAGTTCTTGAACTTGTCGAAGGCGGGGCCCGCCGGGGACAGGATCACCACGTCCCCGGGCCTGGCTGCCCGGGAGGCCAGCCGAATCGCCTCGTAGAAGTCCTCCTCGTGGAGGATCTCGGGGCTGCCGGGGGTATAGTTCGGCGCGTTCAGCACGGCGGCCTCGATTTTGGGCGCCGTGGCTCCGCAGAGAATCAGAAGCTTCACATGCTCCACGATCTCCGGGCCCAGGGGCTCGAAGGGGATGTGCTTGTCGTAGCCCCCGGCGATGAGGATCAGCTTCTGGCTGAAGCTCCGCAGCCCCGCGATGGTGCGGCTGGGAGAGGAGGCGATGGAGTCGTTGTAGTAGCGGACCCCGTCCTTCTCCCGCACCAGCTCGATGCGGTGCTCCACGCCGCCGAAGCTCCGGGCCACCGCCCGGATGGTCTCGTCGCTGACCAGCTCCCCCACCGCCAGGATGGCGGCCATATAGTTTTCCACGTTGTGGATGCCGGGCAGGAGAATCTCAGACTGATCCATGATCTTCTCCGTCCTCTCCCCCTTGCGCCAGAGCGCGCCGTCCTTCAAAAAGACGCCCCGCTCCGGCTCCGTCAGCCGGGAAAACTCCAGCACCCGGCCCTTGGCCTTGGAGGCGAAGGCGTGGGTGATCTCGTTGTCCCGGTTCAGAATCAGCAGATCCCCGGGCTGCTGGTGGAGATAGAGGTTCTCCTTGGCCGTCACATACTCCTCCATGTCCTTATGGATGTCCAGATGGTTGGGGGAGAGATTGGTGACGACGGCGATATGGGGGCTGTAGGGGAAGTACATGAGCTGGAAGGAGGAGAGCTCCAGCACCACCTTGTCCTCGGGCCGCATCTCGTCGGCCCGGTCCAGCAGAGGCGTGCCGATGTTGCCCCCCACCCAGACCCGGAAGCCCTGCTTTTTCAGCAGCTCGGAGATCAGCGTCGTGGTGGTGGTCTTGCCGTCGGAGCCGGTGACGGCGATGATGGGGGCCGGGCAGACGGCGAAGAAGGCCTCCATCTCGGAGCTGATCACAGCGCCCCGCTCCCGCAGGGCCTTGATCTGGGGGGTATCCGGATGCAGGCCGGGGGTGCGGAAAACCAGATCCCCTTCCAGATTCTCCAGATAGTCCTCCCCCAGGCGCAGCTTCGCCCCGGCCCGCTCCAGCTCCAGCACCTCGGCGTCCAGCTTTTCCCGGGGGGTTTTGTCGCAGCAGGTGACGTCCAGGCCGTAGCGCAGCAGCAGCCGCACCAGGGGCCGGTTGCTGACCCCCACCCCCAGAACCAGAATTCTCTTCCCAAGGTATTGCGCGAAATACGCGTCCAGTCTCGTCAATATGATCCCTCCATGTTTTCAGCGCGATTGAAATGCAAAGCTTTTCAATTCTCAATTCAAAATGTGTCCCCGATCCCGCCCTCGCCCGGAAATCAGCGTTGATGGTAGTAACGATGCACAAAAACATTGCGCGTGTAACAGTGCGGAGCTTGCATTGTATGGGCATTCGCCCGTGACACACGCCCGACGTGTCATCAGTAAGGATGGCGTTCATTCTCAACGCCGGGAGATCCCGCTCGCCTTTCCGGGTTACCGACACAGCGGACGGCAGCTTGCCGTCCCTACGTTTTCATTTGCTCCGGGGCGCGAAGGCCGCCCCGCCGCGGCGTGCCGCCGCTTACTCCATGAGCTCCGTGGTCCAGTTCAGCGCCTGGATGCGCTCGTCCGTCTCCCGCAGCTCCTTGGAGACGTCGTCCAGCTGCTTTTGCAGGGTGGAGACCTTCACCGCGGAGAGGATCTTGATTTCCTTCTGGGAATAGCGGTCCACCGTGGCGCTGGCGGAATCCAGGAAGGAGCGCATGAGATTCACCCGCTTTTTCAGGCAGTCCCGATGGGCGATCAGCGCCGTGACGGGGACCCCGTCGGACAGGGTGCGGCTGTTGGTGAGATTGATCCGGGTCATGAGCCATTCCAGCCGCGCCAGCAGGGCGTCCAGCTCCTTCAGAAGCTGTCTGGGGTCCTCGGCGGGCTCCTCCCCCTCCTGGACCTTGGCGTTGTTGTTGAGCCGGGTTTGGAGCTGGGTCAGCCGACGCTGGATGTCGGCGCGTTCGGATAGAGCAGTTGCTAATTTCATGATTCTTCCTCCTTCTCCTGGATACGCGGGCGGCCAATGACCGCCCCTACAATTTGGGGATACGCGGACGGCAGAGTGCCGTCCCTACGTGGGTTTACATAATTGATAGAAGGCCACGGCGGAGGCGGCGGCGACGTTCAGCGAGTCCACCCCGTGGGACATGGGGATCTTCACGCTGTAGTCGCAGGCGGCGATGGTGCCGTCGGAAAGGCCGTCCCCCTCGGTGCCCAGGAGCACCGCCAGCTTCGGCTCCGCCAGGAGCCGGGGATCGTCGATGGGCAGGGTGTTCTCCCGCAGGGCCATGGCTGCGGTGCGGAAGCCCAGGCGCCGCAGCAGGGCCATGCCCTCCTCCGGCCAGCTTCCCTCCAGATAGGTCCAGGGGATCTGAAACACGGTGCCCATGCTGACCCGGACGCAGCGGCGATACAGCGCGTCGGTGCAGGCGGGGGTCAGAAGCACGGCGTCCATATTCAGAGCCGCGGCGGAGCGGAAGATTGCCCCCAGGTTGGTGGGGTTCATAACGTTTTCCAGCACCGCCACCCGGCGGGCGTTCCTCAGAATCTCCTCCGGGCCGGGCAGCTTTGGCCGCCGCATGGCGCAGAGCACGCCCCGGGTCAGAGGGAAGCCCGTCAGCTGGGTCAGCACCGGCAGGGGGGCCGTATAGATGGGCAGCTCTCCCACCCGCTCCACGATGGATTTCGCCTGGCCTTCGATGTGCCGCCGCTCCAGCAGCAGGGACACCGGCTCGCAGCCCGCGTCCAGGGCCCGGTGGATGACGTTGGGGCTCTCCGCGATAAAGAGAGCGTTGGCCGGGTCGGCCCGGTTCACCAGCTGATTTTCCGTGAGCCGGGCGTAGACGTCCAGCTCCGGGGCGTTATAATCGCGAATTTCAATGATATTCGACATTGGGGACCTCCGTGCTTTCGGCTTCCGGGACTTCGGCGCCGGACCGGAACCCGGGGTTCTCCCCGCCCTGGGGCGGGATGCTCTCCTCCAGCTCCGGGTAGCGCTGCTCGTCCCAGCTGTAGCCGTCCATCTCCGAGGCGGGCCGCAGAACCGGCAGCTCGCCGCTGAGAGCGGCGGCGTGTAGATCAAACATATACCAGCGGCCCTCGCTGCGGATGCGGTTCCAGTACCAGGTCCTCCCCTCCCGCTGGCCCACCACGATCTCGCAGTCGGCCCCGTTCCGGGTGCAGAAATACTCCACCACCGAAGCCATGGTGCGGCTGCTGCCCAGCTTCTGACCCACCACCTGGGTATAGACCGTGGCCTCCTCGGAGTCGGTATAGTCCGCCGGGGGGACCAGGTTGTTGTACAGGGCCTCCACCAGCTCCGAGGCGCTCTGCTCGGGGTTCAGATGGTTGCTGTAGACCCAGTTGAAGAAGGTCTCCACCACGCTCTTGCGGCGGCTCAGGGTGTCGCTGTCGAAATCGTAGACGAAGTGCAGCTCCACCACCCGGGTATCTCCCCTGTCCGGGTAGACCCCGATGGTGATGCCGGGGGGATCCACGATCTCCCCGGGGTGATGGAGGATGTAGTCGTCCAGCAGAGCGTAGAGGTCGGCGTCCTCGGGGAAGCTGCTGATCTGGATGGTGAGGGCGTTGACCTGCTCCCCCAGGGCCCGGTAGATCCGCTTCAGGGCGCTCTGGAAGGATCTGCTTTCGATGGCCCGCAGCTCCTGGGGCGAGAGGTGGAGCTTCATATTGACGTTGACGAAGCTCTCGTTCTGAACGTGGGACACAGAGCAGTCAAAGCTGTCCATGGCGTAGTTGTATTTGGGATAGTCCTTGAGCAGCCGCCCGAACATCTCCCTGGTGTCGTCCTCCAGGGAGCCGGTATAGTCCTGCACCAGGAAGCTGCCGCTCTCCTCCCCCGCCAGCACCATCGCCACAATGCGATCCCGGATCTGGTAGAGATTGGAGACGGTCTTCACCGCCGGGGCGCTGAGCCCGGTCTCGGTCTCGGTGACGGCGGCGGCCTCGGTGGTCTCCCGGACGGCGTAGGGGGCCAGATGCTCGTTGACGTAGGAATACTCGTCGGAATACAGGGCGCTGCGGCAGCCCGAAAGGGCCAGCAGGGCCAGCAGCAGCGGCAGGATGCGTCTCACGCGAGGGCCCCCTTTCATGCGGATATCGGAGGAAGCGCTTCGATTTCTTCCGGCGCAAACCGCCTGCGAAGCCTTCCGTCCAATCTGAGTATCACAGCCTTGGTCCGGTCAGAGCAGGGATACGGTTTCATTGCCGCTGTCCTCGTCCTTCAGAAGGGCGCCGGCGGCGGGAATGGTCTTGGTGCGGTAGCGGGAGGCGTTCACGATGCCGGAGGCCTCCAGGAGCAGAGCCCTGTGGAGCAGGGCCTTCTTTTTCAGGCTCATCACCGCCACGCCCTGTGTGTCCCGGCTGGTCTTGGGGCTGAGCTGGGCGGTGGAGAAGATCAGGGCTCTGCCCTCGCTGGAGTACAGCGCCAGCTGGGCGTCCTCCCGCAGCAGGAAGACGGCCTTCAGGGTGCTCTTGTCGGAGTAGGCCCCGGTGAGCTTCCTGCGGTTGGACTTGGTGGCGTAGGCGGAAAGCTCCACCTTGGCCGCCTTGCCGTTTTCATAGACAAAGAGCATAAAGCCGCTGTAGTCCCCCGGCAGGCAGACCGCGGCCACGCCCTCCCCCTCCTCCATGCCCAGCTTCTGGGGCAGATAGTCTCCCAGGACGGAGGCCTTGCTGTCGGCAAACTGGTCCAGGCGGGTCTTGTAGACCTGGCAGCGGTCGGAGAAGACCATGAGCTCCGCGGCGCTGGTGGTCTCCTGGGAGAAGGCCAGGCTGTCTCCCTCCTTGAACTTCTGCTCGCCGGACATCCGCAGGGACTGGGGGGTGATCTTCTTCAGATAGCCCTCCCGGGAGACGAAGACGGTGACGGGGTACTCGGGGGCGGCCTCGGGGCTCTCCTCCACGTAGATCTCGCGGTCGTAGATCAGGCCGGTGCGGCGCTCGACGCCGTACTTTTTGCTGACCTCCTCCAGCTCCCTGACGATGATGGTCTTGACCCGGGCGTCGGATTTCAGAATCTTTTCCAGATCCTCGATGGCCTTTTCCAGCTCCGCCGTCTCGGCGGTTTTCTTGAGGATGTATTCCTTGTTGATGTTGCGGAGCTTGATCTCCGCCACGAAGTTGGCCTGGATCTCGTCGATGCCGAAGCCGATCATCAGATTGGGGACGACCTCGGCGTCGGACTCGGTGCCCCGGATGATGGCGATGGCCTTGTCGATGTCCAGCAAAATGCGCTCCAGGCCCTTCAGCAGGTGCAGCCGCTCCTTCTTGCGCTGGAGCTGGAAGTAGGTCCTGCGGCGGACGCCCTCGGTGCGCCAGGCCACCCACTCCTCCAGAATCTCCCGGACCCCCATGACCCGGGGCATTCCGGCGATGAGGATATTGAAGTTGCAGGCGAAGCTGTCCTGCAGGGGGGTCAGGCGGAAGAGCTTCTGCATCAGCTTCTCCGGCTCCACGCCCCGCTTCAGGTCGATGGTGAGCTTCAGACCCGAAAGGTCCGTCTCGTCGCGCATGTCGTTGATCTCTTTGATCTTGCCGCCGTTGATGAGCTCGGAGACCTTGTCGATGATGGCCTCGATGGAGGTGGTGTAGGGGATCTCGTAGATCTCCACCAGATTGCCCTCCCTGACGTAGCGCCACCTGGCCCGGATCTTGAAGGAGCCCCGGCCCGTTTCGTAGATGGCCCCCATCTCGGCCGGGTCGTAGACGATCTCGCCGCCGGTGGGAAAATCCGGGGCGGGCAGGGTGCTCAGCAGATCGCACTTGGGGTCCCGGATGAAGGCCTTGGTGGTCTCGCAGACCTCCCGCAGGTTGAAGCCGCAGATGTTGGAGGCCATGCCCGCGGCAATGCCTGTGTTGTTGGAGACCAGCACGTTGGGGAAGGTGGTGGGCAGCAGCGTGGGCTCCTGCATGGTGCCGTCGTAGTTGTCCACCAGATCCACGGTGTCGGAGTCGATGTCCCGGAAGAGCTCCGCGGCGATGGGCTCCAGCTTAGCCTCGGTGTAACGGGGGGCGGCGTAGGCCATATCCCGGGAATAGACCTTGCCGAAGTTGCCCTTGGAATCCACAAAGGGATGGAGCAGGGCCCCGTTGCCCCGGCTCAGACGCACCATGGTCTCATAGATGGCGGCGTCGCCGTGGGGGTTGAGCCGCATGGTGGAGCCCACGATGTTGGCCGACTTGGTGCGCCCGCCGCTGAGCAGACCCATTTTGTACATGGTGTACAGCAGCTTCCGGTGGGAGGGCTTGAAGCCGTCGATCTCCGGGATGGCCCGGGAGACGATGATGGACATGGCGTAGGGCATGAAGTTCCACTCCAGGGTGTCGCAGATGCCCTGCTCCGTCAGCTCTCCCCGGAGGCCCTCCACGTTGGGGTCGATCTGATGCTTCGATGTGTCGTTGTTTTTCTTCTTGGCCATAATAATCCCGTTTCTATTCTTGGTTGAATAATCCTGTTTTGTTGAGGGCTGCCTCCAGCCGCCGGCGCAGGCGCAGAGCCCGGAAGAGCCGGGCCCGGAGCCAGTCCAGGGCCGCGCAGCTCAGCAGCAGCCCCGCCCCCGCCGCGATGACCGCCAGAGGCACAATGGGCCCCGGCAGCCGGGCCAGGGGCTTATAGAGGCCCTGGATGCTGGTCCACACCACGTGATGCACGTGGAGGATATAGACCCCGAAGGTCAGAGGGGAAAGCCAGCGGATCAGCCCCGTCAGACCCCTGGGGATCCGCAGCCCGGCGAAGAGCAGCAGCATGCACAGGGTGAATGCGGTGAGGCCGGGGCTGTTGTAGTACAGCAGCATTCCCCGCTGCTTTTCCCAGAACTCCGGCAGCTCCCCCAGGCTGCTCAGCAGGCCCGAGGCGGCGCAGATCAGCGCCGCCCAGGCCAGGGCCAGCAGGGCCGCGGTTTTGGGGGGAATCAGCTCCTCCAGGCGGCCCTGGCGGGCGCAGGCCCCCATGACGTAGAGGGCCAGCAGCCAGAGCACGGAGTAGCCCGCGCCGATGTACCAGGGATCTCCCTGCCAGGACAGGCCCAGCCGGGTGCCCAGGCTGAAGAGCAGATACACGGTCAGCAGCATGGCCCGGGCCTGCCGGACCGTCAGCCGCCGGATGCCGGGGTTGAGGAGGGGACTGAGCACGTAGACCCCCACGTAGGCGGTAAAATACCAATAGCATTTCTGACTCACCGGCAGGCAGTAGCGCAGCCAGAAGCCCTCCATGCAGCCGGGCTCCAGGGCGGTGCCCAGGGCGGCCACAATCAGATTCCAGAACAGCACCTGCAGCCACAGCTCCAGCAGCCGGGCGGGCCGGAAGCGGCCGTAGACCAGCACCCAGCCGGAGATCAGGGCGTAGAGATTCACGCCGCTGTTGGCCAGCACCTTCAGGGGCATGAGCCAGCCGGAGGCGGAGGCCGCCACGTTCCGGGCGCCCCCCTGGTTCAGCACGTGCAGGCAGGTGATAAACAGCATCGCCAGGCAGCGCAGGGCGTCGATGCCCATGTTCCGGCCTTGCGTCTTTTCTTCCATAACAACACGCTTTCCTTTGTTCAGGAGATGTCCGCCAGATCCAGATACTTGTAGCCGTTGTCGGAGATATAGTCCTTCCGGGCCTGGAGATTGTCCCCCAGCAGCATATCGAAGTAGACGGCGGTGCGCTCCGCGTCCTCGGGCATGACCTTAATGAGGCGGCGGGTCTGGGGATTCATGGTGGTCATCCACATCATCTCGGGCTCGTTCTCGCCCAGGCCCTTGGAGCGCTGGATCGTGAGCTTTTTGCCCTCCAGCTTTTTCAGAATCTCCGCCTTCTCCTGCTCGTTGTAGGCAAACCAGGTCTTGTCCCTGCAGCTGATCTCAAACAGCGGGGACTCCGCGATATAGACGTATCCCTCCCGGATCAGGGTTGGTACCAGCCGGTAGAGCATGGTGAGGATCAGAGTCCGGATGTGGTAGCCGTCCTCGTCGGCGTCGGTGCAGATGACGATCTTGTTCCAGCGCAGGTTGTTCAGATCGAAGGCCGCCAGGTCCTTGACCCGCTTCTCCTTCACCTCCACCCCGCAGCCGATGACCCGCAGCAGGTCCGTGATGATCTCGCTCTTGAAGATGCGGGGGTAGTCCGCCTTCAGACAGTTGAGGATCTTGCCCCGGACGGGCATGATGCCCTGGAATTCCGCGTCCCGGCCCAGCTTGACGGAGCCCAGGGCGGAATCGCCCTCCACGATGTAGAGCTCCCGGATCCCGGGGTCCTTGGAGCGGCAGTCCACGAATTTCTGGACCCGGTTGGTGATGTTGACGGAGGCCCCCAGCTTGGTCTTCATGGCGGTGCGGGCGTGCTCCGCGGACTCCCGGGAGCGCTTGTTCACCAGCACCTGGGCGGCGATCATCTCCGCCTCCTGCTTGTTTTCGATGAAGTAGACCTGGAGCCGGGAGCGGAAGAACTCCACCATGGCGTCCTGGATGAACTTGTTGGTGATGGCCTTCTTGGTCTGGTTTTCGTAGGAGGTCCGGGTGGAGAAGCAGTTGGTCACCAGCACCAGGCAGTCGCAGACGTCCTGCCAGGTGATCTTGCTCTCGTTTTTGTTGTATTTGTTCTCCTGCTTGAGCCATGCGTCGATGGCGTAGACGAAGGCGTTGCGGGCGGCCTTCTCCGGGGCGCCGCCGTATTCCAGCCAGGAGGAGTTGTGGTAGTATTCCAGCCGCCCGCCCTGCTTGGCAAAGCAGAGGGCCGCGGTGATCTTCAGCTTGTAGTCCTCCATGTCGGCCCGGTCGCGGCCCACCCGCTCCGCCTCCCAGTACTGGGTCATGGTGATGGGGCTGCGCTTCTCGGTCTCGGTGATCTCCGCCAGATAGTCCACAATGCCGTTCTCGTAGCGGTACTCCTCGGTTTCAAAGTCCTTCCCCACCTGGCTGCGGAAGCGGAAGGTGACCCCGGCGTTTACCACGGCCTGGCGCTTGAGCATATCCCGGAAGTATTCCGCCGGCACGTCGATGTCGGTGAAGACCTCCAGATCCGGCTTCCAGTGGAAGAGGGAGCCGGTCTTTTTCCGGGTCGTGGGCTCCTTTTTCATGTCGCCCACGATGCGGCCCTTCTCGAAGTGGAGGCTGTATTTGAAGCCGTCCCGGTGGATCACCGCGTCAAAATACTCCGAGGCGTACTGGGTGGCGCAGGTGCCCAGGCCGTTGAGACCCAGGCTGTACTCGTAGTTTCCGGCGTCGTTGTTCCGGTACTTGCCGCCGGCGTACATCTCGCAGAACACCAGCTCCCAATTGTAGCGCCCCACCTTTTCATTCCAGTCCACGGGGCAGCCCCGGCCGAAATCCTCCACCTCGATGGATTTGTCGGCGTAGCGGGTGACGATGATGAGATCCCCGTGCTTTTCCCGGGCCTCGTCGATGGAGTTGGAGACGATCTCAAAAATGGCGTGCTCGCAGCCGTCCAGGCCGTCGGAGCCGAAGATCACCGCCGGGCGCTTCCGAACCCGGTCCTCTCCCTCCAGAATTTCAATGCTTTCGTTTCCGTATTCGGTTTTTTTCTTGGCCATAATTCCTCACATGTCATTCTGTACAACATTTCGTGATGCGCTCGGGCATTCTAACCCACTATATTGTGGTTATTATACTTGATTTTCCCTGTCTTGTCAAGGGAAAAGCCCGCTTCCGGCTCCCCGGAGGCGGGCGGAAATCCGGCGGCCCTATTCCGGCAGCTTAAGGGGCTTATCAGCAAAATGAATCACGAAAAACTGTTGACTATGTGGAAAATAACGAGTATAATATGGGGTGGAACTGACAAAATTGTAATTTTTGTCAAAACAGAAGCGATACTCTTCCCCACAGAAGATCGAAAGGAGATTCTTTATGCAAGCCTTCATGGATGCCATCGTAAAGCCCGTTGCCGGCCCCGGCCTGGAGCTGCGCCGCGTCCCCGTCCCCGAACCCAAGGCGGGCGAGGTTCTGATCAAGATCCACAAGACCGCCATCTGCGGCACCGACGTTCACATCTACAACTGGGACCCCTGGGCCGCCGAGCACATCAAGCACCCGCCCATGACCATCGGCCATGAGTACGTGGGCGAGATCGCCAAGCTGGGCGAGGGCGTCACCGGCCTGCACGTGGGCCAGCGGGTCTCCGGCGAGGGCCACATCACCTGCCACCACTGCCGCAACTGCCACACCGGCAACATCCAGTGGTGCAAGGACACGGTCTCCGTGGGCGTGGACCGGGACGGCGCCTTTGCCGAGTACGTCTGCATCCCCGCCACCAACGTCATCATCATCGACGAGTCCCTGCCCGAGGACGTGGTGGCCTTCTTTGACGCCTTCGGCAACGCCACCCACACGGCTCTGATGTTCGATCTGGTGGGCGAGGACGTGCTGATCACCGGCGCCGGCCCCATCGGCATCATCGCCGCCGGCATCTGCAAGTACGCCGGCGCCCGCCGGGTCATCATCACCGACATCAACGACGACCGCCTGGTCCT
>JAFXYD010000019.1 GCA_017541995.1 Oscillospiraceae bacterium | reverse complement strand
TTTTTTGAGAAACGATCCGTATAATAGGGCCAGAACAAGACAGGAGGGATTGACCATGATTCGAAAAATCATCCACATCGACGAGGAAAAGTGCAACGGCTGCGGCCTGTGCGCCGAGGCCTGCCACGAGGGGGCCATCGATATTGTTGACGGCAAGGCGAAGCTCATGCGGGAGAATTTCTGCGACGGCTTCGGCGATTGCCTGCCGAACTGCCCCACCGGGGCCATCAGCTTTGAGGAGCGGGAGGCGCCCGCTTACGATGAAGCAGCTGTGAAGGAGCGCCAGCGGAAGAAGGCCATCGTGGAGGCCGTGCGCAGCATGCCCCACCATCCCGGCGGCGGCTGCCCCGGCTCAAAGTACATGAGTCTTGCAAAGGACGAGGCTGAGGAAGCGCCCGCGCCTGCCGCTGCGAAACCCGCCTCCCGGCTGCGCCAGTGGCCCTGCCAGATCAAGCTGGTGCCCACCCGGGCGCCCTTCTATGAGGGCGCCAAGCTCTTGATTGCCGCCGACTGCACTGCCTACGCCTACGCCAATTTGCACGAAGACTTCATGCGGGGCAAGATCACCCTCATCGGCTGCCCCAAGCTGGACGACGTGGACTATTCCGAAAAGCTGACGGAAATCATCCGGGACAACAACGTTCAGAGCGTCACCATCGTCCGCATGGAGGTGCCTTGCTGCGGCGGGCTCCAGCGGGCCGCCGAAACCGCCATCAAGAACAGCGGCAAGTTCCTCCCCTGGCAGGTGGTGACCATCTCCCGGGACGGCAGGATCATAGACTAAGGAGCATTGTATCATGGATTGGAAGGATCAGATCAGCACGTTCAAGACCATCGACGTCAGAGGCATTCAGGGCAATTTCTTCCAGGGCCTCAAAAAGCAGGCCATGCAGCTGCCCGCCGGGAGCGGCCTGGAGATCGTACAGAGCTTCGACCCCATCCCCCTGTACGAGGTGATGGAGGGTCTGGGCTTCGAGCACTTCACCGAGCAACGGGGAGAGGCGGAGTTCCACGCCTACTTCTACCGCAGGGAAGTGAAGCAGGCCGAGACCGACATCCCCATGCGTCCGGCAGCGCTGACCAACATGCCGCTGATTGACGAGAAGCTGGGAAACATCGCCGTCAATTTCTGGGATCTGACCTGGAACGATGAGCACCGGCATCTGCCCTATGAGATCCGGCTGTTACTTTCTCTGACCAATGCGGTGGGCGCCAGCCGGATGCGCCAGGCCACCCGGGAGCTGGTAAAGGCCTACATCCACGGGCTGGACAGCGCCGCCCTGGACGACGTGTTCGAGCTGCTGGCCTGGAACCAGGGCATCGGCTATTTCAGCTCCGAGATCGGCCCCTCCACCCTCTTTGCCGCCTACAAGACCATCAAGAGCATGGAAAAGCAGGGCAAAGCCCGCGGCGAGATCTGTGAAATGCTCAAGGAAAAGTTTGGCGAGAAGAACCCGGATGTAAAAGTGTGAGGCGTGGAAAGGAGATCACAAAAGATACAATCAAGTGCAAGGCCAAAGGTTATAATGACCTGGTCACCGTGGTGGGGGCCATGCCGGAGGTGCACGTCGGAGCTGTTCTGACTCTCACAGGAATGTGGAAGATGGCCGCCAAGTACGGCCGTCAGTTTTCCATTGAAACCTTCGAGGAGACCCTGCCCGCGACCGTTTTCGGTATTGAGAAATATCTCGGTTCCGGCCTGATCAAAGGGATCGGCCCGAAGTTTGCGAAACGGATCGTGCAGGCGTTCGGGAATGTTTCTAAACACTTTACGCCTCTGAGAGGGACATGTGCCCGCCTCAGAGGCGTTTTTTGCTTTTTGTGCCTCGTAGTTTCCAACGCAGGTCTACTCAATTACGCCTATTATAGCTTGGGAAACCGTACACGCCGCTTCTGCAGCACAGCCTTTTTCGCCTCGACTTCCTGCTTCAGTTCCCTGATTTCAGGGCTGGCGTCTTCTTCCCGATAGAGCAGACGGATCAGTGCGTCCTGTTTTTCGATAATCTCATTTTTTACGCTTCTTGTGGGCTCCAGGTTCTCCGCAATCTCCAACCGCATCTGAGCGACACGCTCTTCCGCTTCCTGCCGCAATCTCTCCGTCTCAACCCGGATCTCCTCCATACGCTTTGCAATGCGCTCTGTCTTATAAATAACCTCCGGATATGCTTCCGCAAAGCGGCGGTGGAAGACGGAGCGGTCGCTGAGGAGCAGCCGCACCTCTTTGCTGATTGCCTCGGTGTCGTCCGCCTCACTGAGCTCAACGCTTGTTTTGACAAGCTTCAGCACAAAGTGGGACATTACATAGTCCGCGATAAAAACCGCTGATAGGGAGATTGCTATAATCTCCCGCAGGGAAAAGCTCATATGTTCATAAAGACGAAGCAACAGCGGATTGATCAGATCCACAATCACCACACCGCCCAGCCCGAAGAGAATCAAATTCCCGATCCAGACTCTTCCATGAAGATTCATGGGCTTCTGGCTGTAATCCCACCAACGGGCATGGAAGCGTTTTTCCAGAACATAGCTTGTCATATATTCCAGAAAACCGCACAGAAGGAACGACACCGCAAAGGTCGTGCCTACGGAAAATTCCAGCGGGGCCAGACCCTTTATCACAACAGTGATCAATGCCGCGCCGGAGCCGTAGATCGGAAGCCACGGGCCGGTCAGGAAACCGCGGTTGATGAAGCGGTGAAACTGAAAATATTTCAGTGTGACCTCGATGCACCAGCCGAGGAAAGCGTAGGCGAAAAACAGCAATATCAGGTTTATCAGGCTTTCAATCGGCATTTTCTAAACTCCTCTGTGCTCCGAATCAAGCTTTTTCTGCATCAATATGTCCCATATCTCCTAAAGTCATCTTTGCCGGTTCAGCTCGGTTTCGATATTGTTTAGCGTCCGAAAGAACCTGTGTGTAGCAACAGCTGGGCCAAGCAGCAGAATTCCAAAAGTATTCCATCCGAACATATGCCACCATGAAGTGTACGGACCTTCGATGCCTAACTCGATTGCTTTTGCCTTTAATTCCTCCGCAATCCGAGCCATCCAGACAAGTGTATAGATGAACAGTGTCGGGATTCCCAGCAGATAGACCTTCCAGTACGGAAGCAGCTTATGCCCGAGGATCTCTTCCAGTTCATCCTGCAGGCCTCCAAATGGCATATACAGCAGGAAAAAGAACCCTGCTGTAAAGAAATCGATAAATCCCAGGAGAAACCCCGGACGGTTTGTATGCTTGAATTTCATGACTTCAGTTTATTGTCAAAAAGACGTTGCAAGCGCATTGTATCCAAATTATGATATTCGGGTAGGTTCATCTTAGCGCCTCATCAATCGTATCCATTTCATTTTCCTCGATTTCTCAGTTTTTCTCTATTATATCAACTCCCTGCGCCAAAAGTCAACGTAAATCAAGGTCGGAAACTACTGCAATCCATACGAACGCTTTCGTGTATTTTTCGTATTTTTTGCCGCTGGATCTCGGAGATTTCCGCCGCTTGCCTGTGCTATCATAGGGCCATGAAAACGGTCCGCACAAAGCGTGGCCGAATCCACGCCAAAGGAGGCAATCGACATGAGTGAACTGCAAAGCTGCTTCCGGCGCTATGAGAAGAAATACCTGCTCACCCCGGAGCAATACGTCGCTGTGAAGCGCGGCATGGCGTCCTGGATGAAACCGGACGAACATCCCAACTACACCATCTGCAACATCTATTTTGATACGGAAAACTACGACTTAATCCGCATGTCGCTGGAGAAGCCGGTCTACAAGGAAAAACTCCGGCTGCGCAGCTACGGCGTGCCCGGCAGCAGGGACCCGGCCTTCGTGGAGATCAAGAAGAAGTACGATGGGGTCGTCTACAAGCGCCGCGTCACCCTGCAGGCCATGGACGCCTCCCGCTGGCTCAGCGGCAGGGGGTCTGGTGACGGCAGCCAGATCAGCAGGGAGATCGACTGGTTCCTGCAATACTACCGCCCGGAGCCGAAGGTCTTTCTCGCCTATGATCGTGAGGCATACGCAGCGGCGGACGGGGGCGAGCTGCGAATCACCTTTGACACAGACATCCGCGTCCGTTCCAACGACCTGGATCTGCGCTCCGGTAATCACGCGGTCCCGCTTCTGGAAAGCAATCAAATTCTGATGGAGATCAAGATTCCCGGTACCGCGCCTATGTGGCTGGCGCGACTGCTGTCAAACAACAGTATCTTTCCCACGTCATTTTCCAAGTATGGAACGTATTACAAAGAATTCGTGCTCGGCGGCAGATCCGCCGAAGTGAAAAAGGAGGTTGTTCTCAGTGCTTAACTCGATCATTACCGGAACGGAAATCACCGTATCCGCATTCTTCATCTGCACAGCGGTTTCGCTTGTGCTTGGACTTGGCGCCGCCCTGCTCGGCATGTACAAGTCCAAATATTCCCGCAGCTTTGTGCTGACCCTGGCCTTGCTGCCCGCTATGGTCCAGCTCATCATCATGCTGGTCAACGGCAACATCGGCGCGGGTGTGGCAGTGGCCGGCGCCTTCGGCCTGATCCGCTTCCGGAGCGCTCCCGGCAGCGCCAAGGAGATCGGCCTGGTTTTCCTGGCGACTGCCATCGGCCTTGCTACCGGCATGGGCTACGTGGCAATCGCCGCGGTGTTCTTCACCATTATCGCGGCAGTAATGCTGCTTCTGACCCTGACCGGCTTCGGTGCGGGCGTGGACGAAGAACGTGAGCTCAAAATCACCATTGCAGAGAATCTGGATTACGACGGCCTCTTCGACGATCTTTTCCAACAGTACACCCGCAGCGCGGAGCTTGACCGCGTCAAGACCACAAACATGGGCACGCTTTATGAGTTGAGTTATAAGATCGTACTCAAGGACACAAGCGGGACCAAGACCTTCCTCGATGCGCTGCGTACCCGCAACGGCAACCTGAATATCGTCTGCGGCAAGCCCGTGACGAAGGAGGCCCTGTGAACAGACTCAAAAGGCTGGCGGTCCTGCTGCTGGCTGCCGCCCTGCTGCTGACGGGCTGCGCGGGCGACGTCACAGAAACCGCACCGGCGTCTGCAGAAGGATCGGATCTGGAGGTGCACTTCTTCGACGCCGGCGCGGCGGACGCGATCCTGCTGACCACAGAGAACAGCGCTGTTCTGATCGACACCGGAGAAAAGGGCTTCGGCAAGACGATCCTCGCGTATCTTGAGGAAAAGAGGATCGAACAGATAGACTATCTGATTATTACCCACTTTGACAAAGACCACGTCGGCGGGGCCGCGAAGGTATTGAACAGCATCCCAGTGGGCAAGGTATTGCAGAGCAACCAGCCCAAGGACAGCGATGAATACGAAAACTATGTCGAGGCCCTGGTCAATGCCGGGGTCAATCCGGTCACGGTGCGGGAAACGTATGTCTTTACCGTGGACGGAGTCAGTTATACCGTCGACCCGCCCAGGCAAACGGAATACGATGAGGACAGCAGCAACAACTCTTCGCTGATCGTTTCCGTACAGCATGGAAAGAATCGCTTTCTGTTTGCAGGGGACGCCCAGACCCTGCGTCTTTCGGAATTCCTCGATACGAATACGACGAGCTTTGACGTCCTGAAGCTTCCCCACCACGGCAGGGATGAGCCTCTGCTGGATGACTTGCTTGCCTCGACCAAACCGACTTACGCGGTCATTACGTCCTCGGAGGAAGAACCGGAGAGCGATACTGTGGTCGGAGCCTTGGAAAAAGCCGGAATCCGGGTACTGCTCACAAGAAACCAGTCTGTCACGCTGTACAGCGACGGAAATATAATTTCAATTAAGGAGTGATGCAAGTTGAAACACAAAAGATGGATCGCTCTGCTGCTGGCCGCCGTTCTGACGGTCGGGGCCATGAGTGTCACCGCCTTCGCAGCAGAGAACACAGAACCCGAGGCGGAAACAACGACTGAGGGCAGCGCAGCTAAGCCCTGCCGCGGAAAGCACAGCCACAAGAACAAGATTGTCGAGCCTGAAAACGCGGTTGGCAAGGACGTCGCCAAGGAAACCGCCCTGGCCGACGCTGGTGTGAGTGCGGAGGATGTCGGCAAGGTCAAAGCCCGCGTCACCAAGCTGGAGGACGGCACCGTTGTCTACCGGGTGAGCTTCACTTCCGGAGAGCTGTGGTACCGTTACAAGATCGACGCCGTGACCGGCGAGATCCTGGATAAGAAAACGGAAGACGCCGCCGAGCATGAGGCGGAGAAGGCCGAACATAAGGCCCGGGATGGCAAATCCACTGAGATTTCGGAAGACGGTACCGAGTCCGCTGGCCGTGGCCATCGCCACAACGGCAAGCATGGTGATGAAGGAACAGATGAGCAGTCCGAGCCGGATGGCAGCTCACATCGCAAGCACTGGGGCGGCAGCAAATCAACGGAACCGGCTATTGACGAAAGCAGCTCCCTTTGAGCAAAATCCTTCATAGATTGATTCATTAGCACTATAACCGGCGGCACAGGCTGTTTTCTTTCAGCCTGTGCCGTTTTTTGATTCACACACATCTGACAGAATAAACAGCGAGTTGAAATATTGACCCCCAGTTGGTTGCAAAGTATTCTAATGCAGAATATCATGATATTCATTATAACCATTAGCGAAAGTCCTGTCAATATGTTATGATGTCAATGATAGAAAGCAAAGGAGCAACCCCCATGGAAAACGCGCTGGAACAGATTCGATTGACACTGCATGACGCTGGCTGTACGGAAGGTGAAATACAGAAAGCGCTCCTCATTTATCAGGCAGAAGGGGCGGCCGCCCTGCTGCGGCAGCTTCGCAAATGCCGCTGCAACCGGATGGAAGAGCTGCACGAGAGCCAGCGCCGCGTCGACAGGCTGGATTATTTGATCCGGCAAACACAAAAGAACCATTTGATTGGAGGATAACATCATGATGCAGACACAGGAACTCAAGCTCGCAAAGCGCTGGGACAAGACCTTCCCCAAGAGCGACAAGGTCAAGCACAGCAAGGTCACGTTTGTCAACCGCTACGGCATCACCCTGGCGGCTGATCTCTACATTCCTAAAAACGAAAAAGGCAAGCTGCCGGCGATCGCAGTTTCCGGCCCCTTCGGGGCGGTCAAAGAGCAGTGCTCCGGGCTCTACGCCCAGACCCTGGCCGAGCGCGGCTATCTGACGCTGGCCTTCGACCCCTCCTTCACCGGCGAAAGCGGCGGCGAGCCCCGCTATATGGCCTCGCCCGACATCAACACCGAGGACTACATGGCCGCCGTGGACTTCCTTTCCCTGCATGAGAGAGTCGATCCCGAGCGCATCGGCATCCTCGGCATCTGCGGCTGGGGCGGCATGGCCCTGAACACCGCTGCCCTGGACACCCGGATCAAGGCGACCGCCGCCATGACCATGTACGACATGGCAAGAGTCAACGCCAACGGCTACTTCGACAGCGCCAACAGCGAGGAGGCCCGCTATGAGATGAAAAAGGCCCTCAACGCCCAGCGTATCGAGGACTACAAAAACGGCTTCTACAAGCTGGGCGGCGGCGTGGTGGATCCCCTGCCCGCGGACGCCCCCTTCTTTGTCAAGGACTACTATGACTATTACAAGACGCCCCGGGGTTATCACAAGCGCTCTCTGAACTCCAACGGCGGCTGGAACGTGGTGGGCTGCATGAGCTTCATCAACCAGCCCATTTTGAAGTACATCGGCGAGATCCGTTCTGCGGTGCTGATTGTCCACGGCGAGAAGGCTCACTCCTGCTACTTCAGCCGGGACGCCTACGCCGACATGGTCCGGGACAACAAATTCACCGACAATAAAGAGTTGCTGATTATCCCCGACGCGGTCCACACCGACCTCTACGACGGGGGCGGCAAGGACGCCATCCCCTTCGACAAGCTGGATGCGTTTTACAGAGAATACCTGAAATAACGGAGGAACGAATATGAGCAAGGTACTTGTCATCACCACCAGCCTGCGGGCAAAGAGCAACACCGACGTTCTGGCCCAGCGGCTGATTGGTGGGGCGAAGGACGCAGGACACGAGGTGGAGAGAATCAGTCTCAAGGGCAAGCAAATCAAATTCTGCATCGGCTGCATGAGCTGCCAGAAGACCCAGAAGTGCGTGCTGAAGGATGACGCGCTCCCGATCACGGAGCAGGTGAAAAACGCCGACACCCTGGTCTTTGTGACCCCCATCTATTACTACGAGATGAGCGGCCAGATGAAGACCCTCCTGGACCGCATGAACCCGCTCTATCCCTCCGACTACCGCTTCCGCAGGGTGTATCTGCTGTCCTGCGCCGCGGACGACGCCGCGGAAACGCCGGAGCGGGCCCTGAACGGCCTGCAGGGTTGGATCGACTGCTTCCCCAAGGCGGAGCTGGCCGGGTCCCTCTTCTGCGGCGGCATCGACGCCCCCGGCGCGGCCGCCGCGAAGGCGGAGGCGCTGGAGAATGCCTACGAATTCGGCAAGGCGCTGCGCTGACCGGATCCGAAGTTCTGCGCCGTCGGCGCATCATAAGTTCCGCAGACCGAAACAAGAAAACCGGGCTGCCGCAAACGTAACAGCTTGCGGCAGCCCGGTTTCCCTGTTTCGGCTTTCGCTACCTGATCCGGGGGAGAGCGCTTGGCAGGCATCGAATCGAGCCCGCTGTTATTATTTTGGCGCTCGTCCGGTCCGGCGCTTATGTGCTGACCGGCGCAGCGTTATCGGCGCTGGGGGCAGGCGGCGTTGTCCGGCCCTCCCGGAGCAGCCAGGCGAAGGCCCTTGCCGTGCGGAGCTCCGGCTCCCGGAAGTGATTTCCCGGATTCCATTCCAGGACGCAGTCCGTGCCGTGGGCGGACAGCCAGGCGGAGAGCTCCCGAATCCGGTCGCCGACGGCGGCCATGACGGGGTTCCGGGTTTTCTCCTCCCGGTCGCCCAGGCTCAGATAGACGCGGCCGCAGCGAATCCCGTGTGCTTTCACATAGTCCGTAAAGCCCGGGAACCATACGGAAGGGGAGGCGGCGGCCACGCCTGCAAAGGCGTCCGTCTCGCAGGCGGCCCAGAGCGCGAAGAGGCCCGCGAGGGAATAGCCGCCGAGGAAGCAGCGCCTGCCTTCCTCCGCGCAGAGGGGCAAAATCTCCGACAGGGTGTTCTCCGCCCCGCCGCCAAAGCCTTCCTTCCCGAAGACCGGGGGCGCCTCCCAGGGGGACAGATCCCGGTTCCAATCCGCGATCTTCACGGCGATCAGCCGGAAGTCCGGCCCGGCCTGGGCCGCAATGGCCGCCGCTTCGCGTTCGATTCCGGCCAGATCGTGATCGTCCACCGGCTGGATCAGAATCCGGCGGGACGCGGGGTCTCCGTATTCATAGCTTATCATGCTTCAACTCCTGCTTCCGAACTCATAGGTCTGCCGGAGCCAGTCCAGCAGCTCGGCGTCCAGCTCCTCCGGGCCGCCGAGGACGATATGGTGCGTCCAGCGCCCGGGCCGGACTTCGGTTTTCGGGGCGATCCGCGGGGATTCCAGCGGGTAGGGCAGTCCCAGCGTCAGAACGAGGAAGCGGGGCGGAAGCAGCCTTTTCGGCAGCACCCGCAGCATCGACACGCAGGCAAAGACCCGGCGGTTTCTCAGCGAGATCTGCGTCTTGCGGACGAGCGCCGCGAATGCTCCAAGCTCGGCGACCCGATCCAGCAGCGCCTCTTACAGCGCCAGCTCCTCCGGCTTCCCGTCAAAGAAAAACAGCTCCTCCATTGTCATGGGGCCACGCACCTCCCTCCGCACGCTTGCGGGACCGGCGCGGACCTCGGCCCCTGCGAGCTTCATATCTGTCCGATCAGCCCTTCGCAGCCCTCGAGCACGTCCCGCCAGGCCGCCTCAAAGTCGCCGGTGTACCAGGGATCGGCCACCTCCTGCCCCGGACGGTCCGCGAAATCCAGTAGCAGGCGGATCTTGTTCTCCGCGTCGCCGCCGGTAATCCGGGCGGCGTTGCGCAGGTTGGCATGGTCCATGCAGACGATGAGATCGTAATAGCCGTAATCGTGCTTCGTCATCTGCCGGGCGTGGTGACCGGCGCAGCCGATCCCGTGCTCCGCCAGCTTGCGCCGGGCGGGGGGATAGACCGGATTCCCGAGCTCCTCCCGGCTCGTGGCGGCGGAGGCGATCTCATACCGCCCCTCCAGCCCCCGCTTTTTTACCAGGTCCTTCAAAACAAACTCCGCCATCGGACTGCAGCAGATATTCCCGTGGCATACAAATAGTATTTTGGTCATAGCTCTTTCCCTTTTTCGAATTCAAAGAAATACCCGAGGGTATCTACAAGGTTTCCGTTGTCAAAGAGCGTTTGGATCTGGGCTCTGTCCAGCCAGGCGGTTTGCGCGACTTCCTTTGTCGTTGCCTGCTTCAAATCAACCTGACCGTCATATTCGAAGATTCAGACGTGAACAACGAGATGATAGCAGCCCTGGGGAACCGGCTTCCCGCGGATATGGTTGCGCCCCGTCAGTTCACGCCGTTCGTTGTACAGATCCCACAGCTCCGGAATTGGGTTCATCTCTTTTCTCCCTTACGCCAGGGCTCGCAGATGACGGCGTCGGCCTTCCGGTCCATCCCCGGCGCTTCAAACCAAAATCGTTCCATCCTTCACTCCGTAAAGCCGCAGCCGATTTTGTCCAGCCCCGCCGCTCCCGACATGTACCGGGCGCGGAACTCCAGGTTGATCTCCCGCAGCTCTCTGCGGCCCTCGATATAGTCCTCGTACATCCGGAGCAGGCCCGGGCTGCAGCCGTCGCAGAGGCCGTCGATGCTGCCGACGGACTCCGCAACGATCCGCTCCCGTTCCTCCCGGGTCGTGTCCTTGATCAGCAGAGATTTCAACTGTTCCATGCAAAGCTCCTTTTCTGTTCCTCGGAACGCCAAACGCCTGTCCTGCGGGCAGCTTCTCAGGCTTCCTTGATCCGCTTGCCCGTGATATGCTCCGGCACGAGGGCGAACATGCAGGTCGCGGGGCCGGAGCGGCGGAGCTCGTCGGCGATATAGGCCTCGTCGTCGGTGAACTTCCGGGAGAGCTTCGCGGAGATCTCATAGATCGTCTCCCGGTCCTCGATGAATTCCACCCGGCCGAAGACGATCACGCTGCGAAAGCGCAGAGCCCAGTCTCCGGCGTCCCGGCGGCCCTCGTCCAGGACGCAGAAGGAGGCCTTGCCGTTTGCCCGCAGGGCGTCGAGCTTGTGGCCCTGCTTCCCGCTGTGGAAATAGAGCTTCCCGTCGGCCTCGTTGTAATAGTGATTCAGCGGCATCCCGTAAGGCCATCCCTCGTCGCCAATCACCGACAGCACGCCCCGCTTCTCCGTTCTCAAAATCGCAGCGCACTCCTCCCGGGAGAGCTGCTGCTTCGCGCGAATCATGTTCCGAAACATTTCAAAGCCTCCTTTGCCCGGATTATCATCACTATACCACAATCCGACCCGGAGTGCAAGCCCCCGTCCGATTCCAGTACGCAAGGGGTTTCTTCTCCGATTTTCTCAGCGGGAGCTTCGGCGTTGTATTGATTTTATACGCTTGATGGAGTATAATAATCCACAGCAAACGCAGAAAAACAGAAGGGAGCCGATCAAATGCCTTATGATATGACGCAGATGCGGGCCCACCTGCAGGGCTATATGCAGCGAATCAACGACAGCATGACCGGCGACGCCGACGTCCAGCACTACGGCGGCTTCGTGGAGAAGCTCCAGAACCTCGCAAATCAGACGGAGCGGCACTACAAAGAGCGAATCCCCTTTACCGCGGAGGAGCGCGCTGCTCTCCGTACCAGCTATACGGAGGCGATAGACGCGGTTTCCGCCCTGCTGACGGAGGAGGAGACCGGCCCGGTGGGCCTGCGGCTGCGGCTCATCGGCCGGGAGCTGACGCCCCTCCTGCTGGCCGATATGCAGGCCATTGCGTTGACCGAGCGGGACCCGGAGCTGGGCCGGCTCTCCCTGCCGGAGCTGCTGGGGAAGGTCCGGACCCAGGCGGCGGACCTGGGCGAGCAGCCCGGTCCCGTGGGGGACGGGCCCATGCCCCTGCGGGTAGAAACCCTGGACAATTTGCAGGTCGGCGTCTTCCGGCCCGCGAAGCCCGGCGACTTCGGCGGCCAGCAGACTGCCTATTCCCGGCTGGCAGCCCTGCTGGGCCAGCCCAATCTGGTGACGAAGGCCGAGCCGATGCTGCTGATGCACAAGGGCGGCAGCACGGCGGGCAGCTTCCTCCCCAGCGCGGCGGGTGTGGACCCCGCCAATATCCAGCCGGGCCTTCCCCTTCTGAGCTTCGGGGAGGAGAATCTCGACACCCGGGCCGGCGTTTCCGGCCTGGCCTCCATGCAGCTGCTGGACTTCCTCTGCGGCGCGGCGGGCCGCGGCCCGGAGCACTGCTGTCTGCGCTTCAACCCGCCCTACTCCATGCCGGGGAACCCGGCGAAGCTGGTGGGTCTCACGGTGAAGGCCGACGGGGCGGTTTTCGGTGACGCCCCCGCCGACGAGGCGCAGATCGCCGCCCTGGGCATGATCCCGGAGGCCCTCTACAACCAGCTCACCGCGCCGGGCTTCGAGGCCCAGCTCCGCTTTGCCCTCCAGGACTGCGCCCTGCCCGCCGGGACCGTGGAGCGGATTTTAGCGCGGCGGGAGGCGCTGATCCAAAAGGTCGAAGCGGACCGCGCCGCCTTCGCGGACAAGGGCGAGGGCTATCTGGAGGCCGGGAAAGTCCGCCTGGCGCCGGAGAACGAGCTCGGCAGCTATCACCTGAAGGATCTCAAGGCCGTCAACCCCGACAGCGCCTTCGCGAAGCTCCTGGAGCTGCCCCAAAGCGCAAAGGCGCAGCTCCAAAACCGGCCCGCACAGCCCGGCGCGGCGCTTCCCACCACCCTCACGGCCCGGATCGTGGGCAACGGTCTGCGGCAGGAGCCGGACCCCCTGAACCTCAACCGCCCGGAGACCGTCCGGCTGCACATCTCCGCCCTGGACAACGACACCATCCAAAAGGGCGGCCAGAACGAGCGCTATCCCATCCAGTGGACAGAGAACGGCCAGACCCGGCGGGGCATGTTCACCCTGCCGAAGGTCCTTTCCAAGAGAGCGGCGCAGGCGGCGCTTCTGGACGAATATGAAAATAATCCGAGCTATGCGGAGTATCGAGACGTTTTCCGGGCGATCCGGGAATATTTCGACGATTCCGAGGCAGGCAGAGGCCTTTCGGAGCTGCCAGGTTCCGCTGGCAAGCTGCCATGGCGGGATATGGGCCTTTCCGAAGCTCGCTTCGAGCAAATCAAGAATGACAATTATCTGAGCATGGCGCTGGGTCAGCTGGGGATGCGGCTTGGCGGCATGTACAGAACGCTGAATCAGGATCTGCGCACCGGACACGCCCGCGGGGAGCGGGTCGAGCTGCGCAACGTGGCGATGAGCGATATTGCCGAGACGCTGGGCGTTCCCGGGCTGCTGGCGAAGAGTACGCCCGCCCAGGTGGAGCTGGACGGCAAGCTGGTGGACGGAATCTTCATGGAGGAGGCCGAGGGCGAGGATTTCAAAAAAGCCCTCCCCGGCACCGCCATGGCCTCCATTACCGCCGAGCAGGCAAAGACTGTTTTCAATACCAAGGGCCTGAAGGATCTGGCGGACATTCAAATTCTGGACTATATCTGCCTGAATCAGGACCGGCATCCGAGCAACATGTTCTATCGATTCGAGGGTCTGGAGACCGGGAACCCCAGGTTCCTCGGCGTCCAGGGCATCGACAACGACTTTTCCTTCGGCACCCTGATCCCGCCGGACGGCAAGCAGATCAACCGGAATATGCCCAAGCTCGACGATATCCGGGTCATCAGCGAATCCATGGCCCGGACCCTGCGCAGCCAGGAGCTGAGAGCGGGAATCGCCGAAAAGATGCGGCGGAACGGCCTGTCCCAGGCGGAGATCGACGCTGCCCAAAAGCGACTGGAAAAGCTGCAAACGAAGCTGCAAAAGGGCAAGCTGCGGGTCGTGCAGGACAATGAATGGGGAAATGGAAACTACACCTACGAAAAGCTGGCCGAGGGGCAGGACGACACCTCGATCTTCCATACATTCAAAACAAAAATGGTGGACACTCTGACCCAAAGAGCCAGGAACCATCCCGTACAGCCCGGCAACTATAAAGCCGTGCAAAAGCCGAAGTATCAGGAGGCCCAACGGGTGGAGCGCTTCGGCGACGTGACGCTGAAGGCGGAAGCCGCGAAGAAGCAGGAGCAGCAGGCGCGGCAGCGCTTCACCGGCTTTTCGGAGGAGGGCCTGAAGACCCAGGCCGAGGTCGATAATCCGGAGCACCAGGCGCTGATTCATTTGCATGAACGAGTCGGGATGCTCAAGGCCGCGCTGGAGGGGGGGAGCCTGCCCTGGCCCTGGGGCTCGGGCGAATACCGTACCCTCTGCGGCGCCTGCGACTCGCTGCGGAAGCTGACGGAAAAGCTGACGAAGCAGCTTCGGCAGAATCCGAAGCGGGAGATCAGCGAGGCGGAGAGCCAGGAGCTGCAGGACCGTCTGGATGAATTGGGCGACTGCGCCACGGCCTACAGCAACTACAAACGTGCCGATCTCGAGGAGTACGCGGAAGGCCGCTACACCCAGGCCCGGCTGCTGGCCTCCGAGACCTGCGCCGAGGTGTCGGCGCAGCTCAAGCGGAGCTATCTCCAGGCCAGGAGCGAGCGAAAGCGGCCCCTGCACCTGGTCCGCGAGAAGATTCAGGAGCTGCAGGCGGGACTCAGCGGCAAGACCGGGGAGGCGCTGAAGAAGCAGACTGCTCAGATCCTCTATCTGAACGGTCTGACCCGGACCGAGTTCTCCAAGCGCTCCGGCCAGAGCGTCCGCAAGGCCCTGCATCCCGACGCTCTGAATCGGATGGCAGAAAAATTCATGGCGGAGCCCGGCTTCCAAAAGCTGACCGCCCGGCCGGAGAATGAGCTCCGGGCCCTGGCGGCGGGAAAGGGCGGCCGGGAATTGGGCAATCGCTTCATCCGGGAGCTGGCCCAGCTGGAGCAGTCGGCTCCCGCGCCCCGCGAGGCGCAGAACCCGGACCTGCAGCCGCAAAGGCTGGAGGCCCAGCCGCAGCCGCACGTCCCGTCGTAAGCCGGAGGGCGGAAGAAAGGAAGGCGCGTAATATGGACAAAACCGACAGGGCGGTCAGCGAGATCGGCCCGGGAACCCGCCAGCCGGGGACCCGACGGGGGGAGCCCGTCAACAAGGAAGAGGTCCGGAAAATCCCGGAGGCCGCCGAAGCGGAGGGAAGCAGTTCCCCTGATACGGCGGAGGCGTACAGCGGCGGCAGGAGCGAGGAAGCGATCGACGAATATATCAACGCCCAGGACGAAGCCCTCCGGGAGCCGCTGCGGCAGGTCCGGGCGGTCCTCCGGGCAGCGCTGCCCGAGGCAACGGAGAAGATCTCCTGGTCCATGCCCACCTACTGGCAGGGCGGCAACATTCTCCATTTCGCGGCGGCGAAAAAGCACCTCGGCCTGTACCCCGGTCCCGAGGCGGTGGCCCATTTCGCGGACAGGCTGGACGCGGGCGGATTCAAGCACAGCAAGGGCGCGATCCAGATCCCGTATTCCGGCGAGCTGCCCCTGGCGCTGATCGCCGAGATCGCCGCCTGGTGCCGGGATACCGGAAACCACGCCTGAGCGCCGCCGGGAGGGAAACAAAATGAAATATGAATACGACGCGATCCTGCATGAGATCCCGGAGAACGGCGGCGCCTACGTGGCCTTCCCCTGGGATATCCGGGCAGTGTTCGGCAGGGGCCGGGTCAAGGCCCACGCCCAGTTTGACGGCGTCGGTTACGACGGCAGCATCGTGAACATGGGCGTCAGGAACCCGGACGGTTCGATCTGTTATCTCATCGGCGTCACGAAAGCGATCCGCAAAGCGCTTGGCAAGCACGACGGCGACACGATCCACGTGGTCGTTGAGCCGCGGGACTGAGGGACCCCATGCCGGGTCTGCGTGACGTCGGCGGGCGATCCTGAACAGCAGCTCGTACAGCGGCAGCCGGGGTGCGCGTTTTGCGCACCCCGGCTGCCCTGTATAATCTGAATAATTCCAAATTCAAAGAAAGGGCGCGGTCCGGCTTCTTCTCGGAAATCAGGCCGGGGCTCTCGCACAGTTCAACGCTTTTTGTAGAGAACGAGCTCCGGATCGGCGCCCTCTGCCCTGTAGGTGCAGATCAGAATGAAATCCATATTGGCCAGGATGCCGAAGCATCTGTCGCCGGGGAGCTCGGATTCGAGCTGATTGCCCAGATAGGTCGTCCGGTCGTCCAGGAACTTGACCTTCATGCCGCCAGGCAGGGGATACTCCAGATTGACGTAGGCGCCCACCAGGGCGTTCAGCTTTTCCAGCTTCGGCATTCCGGGGACGTGGAGGGCGTTGATCTCCTCGATCAGCTGCCGCTTGAAGGTCTCGAACTGCCCGTCGTCGCCCAGCTGCGTCTGCCGTTTCCAGTAATCCAGAGTCGGCAGGGTCTGCTTCAAATGTTCCCGAGCCTGTTCCTCGGTGAAGCCCTGCTCCACCATGTGCGGGACGCACACGCGGATCAGATCGTCCATATCGCTGTAGGTGTAGGTCCCATCTGCATAGCACCATTGGCAATAGTCCTCGTTGAGAGAGCCGTCCCGGTTCCTGCCCAGGATCTCGTCCTCCATGGGCATGCCGCAGCACTGGCAGACCAGCGGATGGGGCGATCCCAGCAGGGTATTGATGGATACCTGAAATTCCTTTGACAGCAGCTTCAGGGTTTCGGTGTTCGGAACCGTTTCCCCGTTCTCCCAGCGGGAAACCGCCTGCCGGGTGACGAAAAGCTTTTCGGCCAGCTCATCCTGGGATAAGCCGCTC
>JAFXYD010000018.1 GCA_017541995.1 Oscillospiraceae bacterium | reverse complement strand
GGAAGGCAATGGGACGCCTGTGCAAACTGAGATAAGAACGCAACGAAAACCGAGCTCCCCCGCAAAGCCTTCCCCTTGAGGGGAAGGTGCCCCCGCAGGGGGCGGATGAGGTGGCGTCCCGACAAGCAGCACTGCCGTTCCAACGCAGCAAGGGACGATCCCCCACCTCATCCGTCCTCCGGCTTCCGTGAGACGCCGGAGTCCACCTTCCCCTAAAGGGGAAGGCAATGAGACGCCTGCGGCAACTGAGGCAAGAACGCAGCGACAACTGAGCTCCCGCAAAGCCTTCCCCTTGAGGGGAAGGCAATGGGCCGCCGCCCGGGAAGCCCGCGGAGGAAAGGCCCCATTCCCATTGTTCGTTTTCCCGCATCCCGCGGGTAAATGATAAATCTACGAAAGGAGAAACCGAAAAGGATGAAGTTCGAGAAGCCCATTGTCGAGATTCAGAAGTTTGATCTGAAGGACGTTATCTCCGCATCTGGTGAGACTCCCAGCGAGGGCGAAGAGACCACCACCAAGAAGAGCCAGCCCGGTACTGTCGTCGGTGACGACGGCGGCATCTGCTCCTACACCAAGGCAGATAACTACAACATGAACAACTGCCTGTAATCTCACCCTGAACACCGGGTCCGATCGCTGCCCTATGGAACGGTCGGACCCGGCCGACTATGTCCAACAACACCAATAACAGCAAAGGATGATCGTATGGAACGCCATGACAATCTGCTCTCCGGCCGCAACAAGCAAATCTGGAGGCAGAAGCAAATCCCCGTCTCTCCCTTCTTTGAGCTCACGCCCCGCTGTACCCTGGACTGCCGAATGTGCTACGTGCATCTGACGCCGGAGCAGATGGGGACGCGAAAGGAGCTCAGCGCGGAGCAGTGGAAGCAAATAACCGACGAGGCCGTGGAGGCCGGAATGCTCTATGTGGTGCTCACCGGCGGAGAATGTATGCTCCACCCCGGCTTCTGGGAGATCTACGACCATCTTTTGGATAAGGGCGTCATCGTCACGGTAAACACCAATGCCTACACCATGACGGACGCCGATATCGCGCGCTTCCGGCGCCGTCCCCCCGCTGCCTTCCGGGTCACCCTCTACGGCGCCTCCGAGGAGGGCTATGAGCGCTGCACCGGACGCCGGGCCTTCGGCCGCGTCATCGAAAACGTCACCAAGCTCCGGGACGCCGGCTTCCTCACCGCCGTGGCCATCACCCTCAGCCGCTACAACGTGGATGAGTTCGTGGACATCGTGCGCCTGGCCCGCAGCCTCAAGCTCCGGGCCAACTACGTGATGGAGCTC
Source organism: Oscillospiraceae bacterium (assembly GCA_017541995.1). GTDB lineage: Bacteria > Bacillota > Clostridia > Oscillospirales > Oscillospiraceae > JAFRPC01. The sequence continues at coordinate 6,768 of JAFXYD010000018.1, read as the reverse complement.
TCGGAGCCCAACGAGGACACGGGCCGCCACATGACGGACTTCAGCCTCAGCCGACGGGAGATCATCGACAAGACCCGGGAGCTCTACGCCGCGGAGGGCCGTCCCCTCTTTGAAAACGAGCCCATCACCGAGCTCCCGGCCCGGCTGCCCGACGATCCCAACTGCAAGGGGATGCGCTGCGGCTCCGGCACCACCTCCTTTGTGATCCACTGGGACGGGCGCATGTCCCCCTGCTTCGATTTCCGCAACGAGATCCGGGTGCAGGACGTCGGCTTCCGGGCCGCCTGGGAGGAGACCAAGCGCCTGGCCCGGGGGAAGGCGCAGCCGGTGGAGTGCGAGAGCTGCCGCCTGCTGCCCATCTGCCACGAGTGCGTGCTCTGCCGCCAGGACCCCCAAAACCCGGGCCACGCGGATCCCCGCCGCTGCGAGATGACCATCGAGCGCTACAACGCCGGTCTCGTCACCCTCCACGGCGCCGCCTCCCGGGACTCCGACCTCACCGAGGGCCGGGAGGATTGCTGAAAGAAAAGAGAAGCTCCGGGCCGCTGCCCGGAGCTTCTCTTTGTATGTCTCCCTTCATCAGATCCGCACCACCAGATTGTTCAGCCGCAGGATGCAGGTGTAGCGCAGCTCCTTGGCGGTGCCGATGATCATCCGCAGGCCCATGTGGTGGGCCGGATCCCGGTCGGAATAGAGCTGCAGGCGCTGCAGCGGGTCAAAGAACACGCAGTCGTCCCGGATGCGGACGATGTACTCGTCCCCCTTTTTCAGAATGCGCACGTCGATGGAGTGGGGCTTCTTGTCCTTGGTGAAGCCGTGCTCCACCACGTTCCCGGCCATTTCCTCCACGCTCAGGGCCATGAGATAGCGGCGGCGGCGGTCGCAGCCGTGGGCCTCGCAGAAGGCCCAGACCTCCTGGGAGAGGGCCACCACCTCCTGGGCGGTGGTGATGCTCCGATCCAGCCGGTCTCCGTCCGCCGCGTCAAAGTCCCTGGGCAGCAGCAGGATCCGGTCCGAAAGGGGCATCTCCCGCAGCTCCGGCTTCCGGTTCAGAACCAGCACCACGGCCCCGTGGTAGAGCAGCATCAGAAGCTGGGTCACGGGGAAGGCGTACCACACGGCGTCCGCCCCAAAGCGCCGGGACAGCACCGCGGCGGAGAGGATCAGAAAGCCCGCCTCCGACAGGATGCCGGACAGGGAGGACAGGCGGTTCTTGCCGATGCCCTGGGTGTAGTTGATGAAGCCCATGCTCAGTCCGTAGAGGGGCATCCCCAGGGCGTAGCAGCGGACCGCCCGCACCGACAGGCTCAGCGCCTCCGGCTGGTCCGTGATATAGAGCCCGGCGAACTGGGGGGCGAAGACCCAGGTCAGGGCGGCTGCCCCCAGCGACAGGGTCAGATTTGCCATGACCATATTGCCCAGAAGCCGCTTCATGGCGGGCCGGTTTTCCTCCCCGGCCAGCACCCCCGCCAGCACCGCCACGGTATCCGCGACGCCGAAGACGATGGGGTTGAGGAAGATGTCCGCCTGCCGGTGGACCGAATAGGCGGCGATGGCCGCGGAGCTGGCAATGGCGGCCAGCAGCTGGTTCATAAAGGCGCTGCGCACGGTATTGCCCAGCCGGGCCGCCCCCACGGGCAGGCCCTGCTTGACAATGTCCCAGCTCTCCCGCCAGGGCAGCCTGCGGAAGCAGAGCTTCAGCAGAATGTGCTTCTTGCGGAAGTGGGTCATCAGCACCCCCACTGCCACGTAATAGCTGATGCTGGTGGCCAGGCCCATCTCAAAGGTGTCGCCGTGGAACACGAAGGCCGCCAGCAGATCCAGGGCCACGTCCGACAGCGTCAGCGCCGCGGAGGTGACGATGGGCAGATTCTTGTCGTTGTCAATGGGCATGAAGGCCCAGAGAATGCGCATGGCGTTCATGGCCGGCAGGCCGATGGCGACGCCCACCAGATAGTCCTTGGCCTTCCCCAGCAGATGGGCCGCCTTCCCGGTGGCCCCCAGCATCCGGGCGATGGGCGCGGCAAGGGGCAGACAGACCGCCAGCATCAGAACGCCGATGCCCACCGCCATCACGCAGGCCAGGGAGAAGACCCCCTGCGCCCGCTCCAGCTCGCCGCTGCCCACCAGCCGGGCAAAGCGGTTCCGGGCCCCGGTGGAGACCACAGCTCCCCCCAGGGCGAACACGATCATCAGGGGGCTGACAATGCCGAAGGCGGCAATGGAATCCGCCCCCAGGCACTGACCGATGACCACGCCGTCGATGATGGTGCCCACGGCGGACGCCAGAGAGGACAGCACAAAGGCCAGCAGCTGGGAATAAAAGGTATTTCGGATGATTCGGTTTTGTTTCATACGCAGCGCCTCTACTCTGTCTGTCCCGGCCAGTCGGAAACGGCGGCGGCTTCTGCCTCTGACGCCCGGAGGCGTCTGCTTCGGCTTCTATTATACCCAACGGCAGTGGGAAATGCAAGCCCTTCCCGGGTCATTCCCCGGGCAGCCCCGGATTTTCAGCGCTCCGCCGGGCCGATCTCCACGCCGGTATAGTACCATTTCAGAATGGTCTCGAAGTCGTTTCCCGCCCGGGCCATGGCCTCGGCTCCGTACTGGCTCATCCCCACCCGGTGGCCGAAGCCCCGGGTGGTGAAGACCGCCTCCTCCCCCTCCAGCCGCAGCTCGAAGGCGGTGGAGCGCAGCGCGAAGCGCTTTCGCAGGTCCGTTCCCCGGAAGGGCCGTCCTCCCAGGCGGATCTCCTCCACTCCGCCCCCCGCCGTGCTGACCACGGCGCCGATCCAGAGGGCCGGGTCTCCCTCAAGCTCCACCGCCGGATCCAGCTCCGTCAGAGCGGCCCGGAATTCCGACAGGGGGATCCGGGTCTCGTCGCGGTAATGGGCGGCCCCCTCCTCCCCCAGGCTCTCCACAGACCGGAGATAGGGCAGATCGTTGCCCCACACCGCCGCCGCGTCCTCGGTCCGGCCCCCGGAACAGGAGAAAAAGGTGGCCTCGATCAGCTTTCCCCCGCAGCGGATCACCAGCCCGTCGGTGGCGTCCACAGCCGCCTCCGCCCGGGCCCGCCGCTGGGGCGAAACGCTGTCCGGGTCCAGCCAGCCCTGGCAGCAGGAGGCGCTGTCGCACAGGGCCGCCGGATCGTGGCGGCGGTGGGCGTCGCTGCGCAGGGCGTAGGTGCGGCTGGCCACCGCCTGGGCCTGGAAGCAGGCGTCGGAAAAGCGCTCCGGCAGCTCCGCCAGCAGCACCCCCGTGAGATAGCGCCGCAGATCCATGCTGCGGCGCTGCCCCTCCACCAGCACGCAGATCCGGCAGGCGGCGTCAAAGCCTGTCCCGGCGGCGGAGTCCGCCCCGCTTTCCGCCGTGGCCGGGGCGGCGGAGCCCTCCGCCGGGGGCGCCGCGGCGGCAGGCAGGGACTCCGCGGCGGCCCGCGGAGTCCCGCGGCGGGCATAGGGCAGGGCCAAGGCGGCCCAAAGCAGCAGCACCAACAGCGCGTAAGCAACAGATTTTCGCATTTTACCTCCTGTTTCGGGAAAACCATTGACGAATTGTTTTTTTTGTGATAAAATGTCCATTGTAAAGAGGGGAGTATATCCGCTCTCCCTACTCTATGCGGGCGATAGCCGCAACAGAACCTGCCCGCGTCAGAGGGAAAACCTGCTGAATTGGAGTGGAACGAACATGAAAACGAAAAAACCCGATATTTTCTTAGGCATTACCATGTGTATGCTGGTCCTGGCCGCGGTGCTCTGCATCGTGATCCTCTTTGTCCAGAAGCGCAGCAACCAACCCGCTGCCCCCGATTCCAACAACACGACCCTGCAAACCCAGAATACCGGCGACACCGGCAGCAGCGGCAACCCCGTTGTGGTGAACCCCAGCGGCAGCAGCTCCACCGAGCAGGTAACGCCGCCTCAGCCTGTTGACCTGAAGGACATCGACCAGGCCGGCCTGGAGGCCGAGCTGAAGGAAGCCCTGAGCGGTCTGAACAGCGAGTGGCAGGTCATGGTCATCGACCCCCTGAAGGACGTGCGCGTCAGCAGCACCAGCTCCTCCTCCATCACTGTGGACGACTGGATGACCGCCAACCGCATGGCCCAGGTCTACATCATGGGCGCGGTGTTCCAGCAGGTCAAGGACGGCACCCTGGTGCTGGACGCGGTGCTGGAGGATGTGAAGTCCATGATCACCAAGAACGACACCTACGCCGCTGACCGTCTCACCGAGCAGCTGGGCGGCGGCGACGCTGCCAAGGGCCGCGAAGCCGTCAAGACCTTCGCCACCGACAACGGCGTGAAGCTGGGCTTCAACCGTCCCCTCTCCAGCAGCACCGGCAAGAAGAACTACGTCACCGCGCAACAGAACGCCGAGCTCCTCAACAAGATCTGCCGCGGCGAGCTGGTGAGCCAGGACGCCTCCCGCCAGATGCTGGACATCCTGCTGACCCCCGCCGAGAATCCCGAGATCGACGCCGGCATCACCGCTGAAAACGTGAAGTTCGGCTTTGTCACCGACGTGGAGGAGAAGACCTGCATCTGCTCCATGGGCATCGTCCAGCTGCAGAACCGCAGCTACGTCATCAGCATGGTCTGCAACGAGCCCTACACCACCAACGGCGCCAAGAACAAGATCACCCAGCTCATCGGCATCGCCCAGAAGTATTTCGCGGAATAAGTCCGGCGCAAAAAACGAGCTCCGAAAGGAGCTCGTTTTTCATGGGCTGTTTCTGTTGTTATTCCCCGCTTTCCCGGCTCCAGTGCCGGCGGCGGGGCCGCTGCAGCCGCAGGCGTTCAAAGAAGGCCGTCAGAAGCGCGGCGCACTCCGCCTCCCGCAGGCCCCCCCTCAGCTCCGGACGATGGTTGAAGGGCAGGGCGAAGAGATTCACCACGGAGCCGCAGCAGCCGTTTTTCGGGTCCGCCGCCCCGTAGACCACCCGGGGGATCCGGGCGTTGACAATGGCCCCGGCGCACATGGGACAGGGCTCCAGGGTCACGTAGAGGGTACACTCCCACAGCCGCCAGCCGCCCAGGGCTCTGCAGGCGGCGTCGATGGCCTCCAGCTCCGCGTGGCAGAGGGCGTTTTTGGCCGTCTCCCGGCGGTTGCGGCCCTCCCCGACGATGCGCTCGCCCAGGGTCACCACGCAGCCCACGGGGACCTCCCCCTCCGCGGCGGCCTCGGCCGCCAGCTTCAGGGCCCGATCCATAAAGACGCTGTCTTCCATTCCCTCACCTCCTCTTATATCCTATCCGAAGCGACGGAAATTTACAAGGAAAAAATGCGAATATTTTGAAAAATTTACGGAAAAGGGCTTGTCAAGCCGGGAACTTTGTAATATAATGAATTGAATTTTCGGGGACCCCGTTTTTTCGCCCGTCCGGCGGCAGGATCCCTTTGATTACAGCGAAGGAAGTGCGCTATGTCTACAGCAAAAAAGAACAGCAATCCCACCATGGAGGCCCTGGCAGGCTCCATCTCCGCCCTGATCGCCAAGGGCAAGAAGGAGGGTATGCTCCAGGCCAATGAGCTGAATAACGAGCTGGCCAAGGTTCCCTGCACCGTGGAGCAGATTGAACAGGTCTACGAAACTCTGGAGGGCATGGGGATCCAGATCCTCGGCGCCGAGCTGGATCTGGACGACGACGGCCCCATGGATCTGCCCGGCATGGAGGGCGAGGAGGAAATCATCGACCCGGTGGAGCTGGCCGCGGAGTATAACCTCGACGACCCGGTCCGCATGTACTTAAAGGAAATCGGCCAGATTCCCCTGCTCACCCCCGAGGAGGAGACGGAGCTGGCCCAGAAGGTCTCCGCCGGCGACAAGGAGGCCAAGAAAAAGCTCACCGAGGCCAACCTGCGCCTGGTGGTCTCCATCGCCAAGAAGTATTCCGGCCGCGGCCTGCACATCCTGGACCTGATCCAGGAGGGCAACACCGGTCTGATCCGCGCCGTGGATAAGTTCGACTACACCAAGGGCAACAAGTTCTCCACCTACGCCACCTGGTGGATCCGCCAGGCCATCACCCGGGCCATCGCGGACCAGGCCCGGACCATCCGGGTGCCGGTACACATGGTGGAGGTCATCAACAAGGCCACCCGCTGCAACCGCAAGCTGGTGCAGGAGCTGGGCCGGGAGCCCACCCTGGAGGAGATTGCCGACGAGCTGGGCCTGCCCATCGAGAAGATCATCGAGGCCAACCGCACCGCCGCCGACACCCTGTCCCTGGACACCCCCGTGGGCGACGAGGAGGACACCACCATCGGCTCCTTCGTGGAGGACGACAACACCCCCGGCCCCGCCGAGTCCACCTCCAACACCATGCTGGCCGAGGCCCTGGCCGAGATTCTGGACACCCTGACCCAGCGGGAGGCCGACGTGCTGAAGATGCGCTTCGGCATGTACGACGGCCGGAACCACACCCTGGAGGAAGTGGGCCAGAAGTTCGGTGTCACCCGGGAACGGATTCGCCAGATCGAGAACAAGGCCATCCGCAAGCTTCGCCACCCCAGCCGGGCCAAGAAGATCAAGGACTTCTACTGCTGAACGACGACAGCCGGAGCTCCGAAGGAGCTCCGGCTGTTGCGTGAAAAAACCGCCTCCGGCGTGAGCCGGGGGCGGTTGGCTTTTCGATCAGTCTTCCACGTAGGGCAGCAGGGCGATCTGACGGGCGCGCTTGATGGCCACGGTGAGCTGACGCTGATGGGCAGCGCAGGTGCCGGTGGTGCGGCGGGGCAGGATCTTGCCGCGCTCGGAAGTGAAGCGCT
>JAFXYD010000017.1 GCA_017541995.1 Oscillospiraceae bacterium | reverse complement strand
TGTCCGTCATCATCGCCAAGCTGGCCTCCAAGTACAAGGTCGAGGCCGAGCTGCGGCCCGCCAAGATCGCCTACCGCGAGACCATCAAGCGGAAGGTCGAGCAGCACGGCCGCCACAAGAAGCAGTCCGGCGGCCACGGCCAGTTCGGTGACGTCTACATCCGCTTCGAGCATCAGGATGAGCAGGACGACATGATCTTCGTCGATGAGACCGTGGGCGGCTGCGTGCCCAAGAACTTCATCCCCTCCGTCGAAAAGGGCCTGCGCAACTGCGTCGGCAAGGGCGTTCTGGCGGGTTACCCCGTGGTGAACCTGAAGGCCACCCTGTACTTCGGCTCCTCCCACCCCGTTGACTCCTCCGATATGGCCTTCCAGACCGCCGCGGGCATCGCCTACAAGGAAGGTCTGCCCCAGGCTGGCCCCACCATCCTGGAGCCCATTGCCGAGCTGAAGGTCTTCGTGCCCGACAGCTACACCGGCGACGTGGTCGGCGACCTGAACAAGCGCCGCGGCCGCGTCATGGGCATGGGCGGCGGCGTCATCGAGGCTGAGGTCCCCATGGGCGAGATGAGCTCCTACGCCATCGACCTGCGCTCCATGACCCAGGGCCGCGGCTCCTACAGCATGAAGTTCGTCCGCTACGAGGAAGTCCCCCAGATGAACCAGGCCAAGATCATCGAGGAAGCCAAGAAGGACGAAGAGGAATAATCCCCTCCATCCGGAACAATTTGAGCCCCGTTTCCGCAATCCGCGGAAACGGGGCTCGCGGTTTTTCTCGGTTCTGAAAAGCCGGTTTCGGAAAAATTCAGATCTGCCGGTTTCGGAAAAATTCGGATCATGCTTGACAATTCGGGAAAACTGTGTTATAGTTCTTTCGGAGTTAGCGGTTGCTAACTTCGAAATGAAGCAGGAGGAGCGTCTATGTCTGAGCAGCAGTTTATTCGCAACACCGCCCCCACCCTGGCGGGGATCAAGACCGCCAGCCTCTTTCCCTACCGCTATGCCTCCAGGGCCCAGGCCATCGAGGCCCTGCGGCGCTACAACCGGCAGCTCACCCCTAAGGGCCTGCGGCTGCTGCCCCTGCGGATGACGGACCGCTTCGCCATGCTCTACCTCTACCGCCCCGGGCAGCTGGGAACGGACCTGCAAAACCGGGAGGCCGCCGCTCTGCTGCGGCGGGAGGGCTACCCGGGCTGCGACGAGGAGGGCTGCCTGCGGGAGCTGCGGCGCCGCCTGGCGGGAAGCGCGGACTTCCCCCATGAGATCGGCCTGTTTCTGAGCTATCCCCCGGAGGACGTGCGGGGCTTTATGGAGCACCGGGATCGGGGCTGCAAGTGCGTGGGCTGCTGGAAGGTCTACGGCGACGAGGCCGCCGCCCGGCGGAAATTTGCCCAATACGCCCAGTGTACCGACTGCTACCTGCGGCAAAACGCCCAGGGCGCCACCCTGGAGCATCTGACTGTGAAAACCTGAAAATTTCAAATAAGGAGTGTTTGACATGAAGAAAATCGCAATCGTGTATTGGAGCGGCACCGGCAACACCGAGGCCATGGCCAACGCCGTTCTGGAGGGCGTGCAGGGGGCAGGAGCCCAGGGCAGCCTCTTCTCCGCCGGGGAGTTCAGCCCGGAGCTGATGGCGGGCTTTGACGCCTTTGCCTTCGGCTGCCCCTCCATGGGGGTGGAATCCCTGGAGGACGGGGAGTTTGAGCCCATGTTCCAGGCCTGCGAGCCCTCCCTGGCGGGGAGGAAGCTGGCCCTCTTCGGCTCCTACGGCTGGGGCGACGGCGAGTGGATGCGGAACTGGGAGGAGCAGTGCCGGGACGACGGCGCCGAGCTGGCCTGCGAAAGCGTCATCTGCATGGAGGCCCCCGACGACGAGGCCGCCGAGAACTGCCGCCGCCTGGGCGCAGCCCTGGCCGAATAAGCCCAGCCCATCGAAATAAGGCAAAACAAGTTGTTCTGTCAAGAAAATAAGTTTGGATTGATCTTGTTTTTTCCTCAAATGACAGCACGAAGCGGCAAGCCCGGGACTTGGTCCCGGGTTTGCCGCTTTCTGCGCTGCGGGGGGCAGGGGGCGAGGCCTTGTGATAAGAAGCTCGCAAGCGCCGCCGGGCGGTATCTTTTTTTCGATTTGGCAAATAATAGCAGGGAACAGAACCAGAAGAGCGGAGGAGCGAAACGGATGAAAGCAACTGGAATTGTCAGACGCGTTGACGATCTGGGGCGGGTGGTGATCCCCAAGGAGCTGCGGCGCACCCTGCGGATCCGGGAGGGGGACCCCATGGAGATTTACACGGAGCAGGGCGGGGCTCTGGTATTTCGGAAGTATTCCCCGCTGGGGGCCTGGGAGGAGCTGGCGGAGCCGCTGTGCCGGGCCCTGTGGGAAAACACGGGCTTTCCGGCGGCCATCTGCGACCGGGATCGGATTCTGGCCGCGGCAGGGCCCGGGCAGCAGCTTCTCACAGACCGGGTCCCGGCCCGGGGCCTGCTCCGCAGGCTGGAGGCCGGGGAGCCCTACTGCGCCGCGGGGCGGGGGCTGCCCATCCCCCTGGCGGAGGGGGGCGAGGCCCTGCTGGGGGCGGCGGTCCCGGTGCCGGTGGGCGGCGTCCTGCTGGGGGGCCTGCTGCTGGGGGCCGAGCCGGCGCGGAACCGCTGGCCCGGGGATGGGGAGCTCCGCCTGCTGAAGCTGCTGGCGGATTTCCTCCGGGCCCACGCGGAGGCGTAACGTTCGCGGGGCAGAGCGGTTTTTTCATTGCTTCGGAGGCAGAATTGTGCTATCATGAGTCCAGACAATCTGCCCGGGACTCATGGCGCCGCGGAGCGGCAAAATCACAGCGAAAAAACCGGCGTCCGCGTCGGTTTTTTTGCTGCGCGCTTTGCGATAATCCTCCGCCGCTGTCGTCATAGAAAGCAGAAGGCCTTCAAAACACATAAGGAGCAACACCATGACAGAAGCAAGCATCATCTGCCGCCTGCAAAACCGGGACGAGACCGCCCTGGCGGAACTGGAGCAGCTCCACGGCGCGCTGGCCAAAAGCATCGCCCAGCGGATCCTCCGGAATCCCCAGGACGCGGAGGAATGCGTGCAGGACGGGCTCATGGCGGTCTGGGAGACGGTGCCGCCCCAGGAGCCCGCGTCCCTGCGGAGCTACTTCGTCGCCCTGGTGCGCAACCGGGCCCTGGATCTCTACCGGGCCCAGCGGCGGGAGAAGCGGGGAGGCGGAGCGCCCTTGCCCGCCCTGGAGGAGCTGGGAGACTGCGCGGCCCCCGGCGGCGTGGAGGACGAGGTGGCGGCCCGGCTCCTGGAGGAGCGGATCAACGACTACCTGGCCCGGCTTCCGGAGCGGGAGCGGGATCTCTTCCTGCGCCGGTATTTCTATCTGGAGGAAATCGGCGAGATTGCCGCTCGTTCCGGGCTGACCCGGCATCAGGTCTCCGTTCTGCTCCATCGCGCACGAAAAAAGCTGAAGGATTTTCTGAAAAAGGAGGATTTGCTATGAGACCCGATGATATTATGAAAGCCCTGGGCGGCGCGGACAGCGCCTATCTGGAGCACGCTCTGGAGGAGCCCGCCCCGGCAAGCCGCCAAAATCGTCTTCGCCCCCTGGCCCGCCTGGGCCTGATCGCCGCCGTCGTGACCCTGCTGGCGGGAACGGCCTACGCCGCCGTGAAGTATATGGCCCCCTCCATCACCGAGACCGAGGTGGCGCCCAGTATCTTTGAGCTTTCTCTGAATGAGAAGGCGGCGGAGGACGCCCCCGCGGGCATTGAGGAGTACTACCTGCCGACGGCCCCCGCCGGCTATCAGCTGGAGCTTGCCGATCTGACGAAAAACGACGGCGAGGTCGTCCAGGCGCAGGCCCGCTGGTCCATTCCTCCCCAGGGCGGCGCAGGGATCGGTACTGCCGTGCCGTCCCGGATGTCCTATCCGATGTTCGAGTTCAGCGTCAAGCCCCTGCGGGCGGTGGACGGCTCCGATCTCAGCGCCAGCCTCGGCGCAAACGGCGTATCGAGCAGCATCGTGTCGGATCTGTCCCGAATCCGCAAGTCCATTCTGGAATCGAACGGCGTCGAATACCTGGTTTATGACTGTCCGGAGGGCTCCCTCCTGGGATGGAATATGGACGTTACAGACTATTTCTGGACGGACGAGGCCCGCCACTATCTGCTTTCTGTGAAGTTCACGGAGGACCTTCCCCAGGCCCTGCGGGAGCAGATTCTGGCCTCTGTGGCAAAGGTGGACGCCAAAACCTGGGAGGACTTTTTCTGTCCCGATAAGATCGCGCTTTTTAACGAGCAGATCACGGCCTGGAACGAGGCCCATCCCGACGAGCCCATCCCGGTTTTCCATCTCTATCTGCCCTCCCTGCAGCCGGAGACGTATTCTCACCGCATGCAGAACTACATTGCCGGACAAAACGGCATGCCCGGGGAGAAGATCGATCCCCTGTATGACGTGAGAACGATCCTGCATCTGCTGGACGACGACAGCCATGAGCTGTGGTTCTGGAATCTCAAAAACAACGATTCTATGGCCCGGGAAGCAAGGGAAAAGCTGGAGGCCGGGGAGGCAGAGACCTTCGTTCTGGACGGCGTGGAGATCATCCGCTATTCCGAGGAAGAGCCCGGCCGCCGCAAGGAAGTCTGGAGCTTCTCCGCGCCGGACGGCGCCTCGGACATCTGCCTGGAATTTATCGATGCAAACGTCGAGCCATCCCCCATCCCGGAGGATTTGAAGATTGCCTTCTTCCGCAGCATCGAGGAGGTGGATCCCACCGACCTGACCCCCGGCCAGAGCTTTGAAAACTACTTCTTCGGCTGAGCACAAATCACGAACAATAGGGGGCTGCCTCACAAACGAGGCAGCCCCTTTGTTGTATGCGCTGGGAGATTTGCTGCTGTCAGGGCGGTTGCATCCTCCCATAATACTGATCTTCCATGAAACGATGAAAAATCGTTTCATGGACTGCGGCATTGTGCTGATCAGCTTAGGATATGTTTTCAAAGACTGCGATCAATTCTTCGTGCGCAAAGATCAGGAAGGTGTACTCCTCCCGATCACTCACCAGAGTTCCTCCCGCGTCATACCAGCCCTTGAACCGCGCACCGTTCCCGTGAGCGGCTGTGACGGTGACGGTGCGCTCCGCCTTTGAGAAGGTCAAAAAGACGGAGCCCTTTCCCTCGGCGCGCAGAAGATTGAAGCCCACCTCACGGCAGCCGGTCAGATTGATTCTTTGCAGCGGGTTATCCTTCAGCTGCAGAGCGTAGAGCTTTGGGCAGGAGGACAGGTCCAACTCCGTGATTTTTGTCTGGGTGAGATTCAGAGAGCCCAGCTCGGAGCTGTGGGACAGATCCAGGCTGCTGAGAGGATTGCCGCTGCAGTACAGAGTCTTCAACCCCGGGCAGGGGGAGAGATCCAGCTCCGTCAGAGCACAATGATCACACATCAGTACGGTCAGGGCAGGACAGTAGGAAAGGTCCAGCGTTTCCAGCGGATTGCCGTCAATATGCAGACTGTTCAGAACAGGGCAGGGGCTGAGATCCACCTCTGTCAGCTCGTTGCAGCGGATGTCCATGTAGGATAAACAGGATAAGCCGGAGAGATCCAGAGTCTTTACACCGGCGCACAAGAGGCACAGAGTGGTCAGATTTGGGGAGCCGGACAAATCCAGCATCTGCAGCTGCCCCTCCGGATCCGCCCCTGACATATTTGAAATCTGCAGGCTCTCCAGGCTCGGGCAGTTCACCGTTCGGAACGTGCTGACCTTGCAATCGTTTGCGCAAAAAACGGTCAGCGCGGAACAGTTCCGCAGCTCCAGGCAGCCCAGGGCACAGTAGTCACAGCTTACCTCCTCCAGAGCGATACAGCCGTCGAGCCGCAGTCCGGTCAGCCCGTAGCTCAGATATGCCTTTTTCAGGAACAGACAGTCGGAGAGCTCCAGCTCTCCTGTGACCTGGTGGTCAAAGGACTGATAGAAGGAGAGGACAAGCTCCGTCAGATGCAGCCTTCCGTCCTCCTGCACCTCCCATCCGACCCAGAAGGCAGTCGGGTCAGTTTTCCAGGTGTCCGGGTCATTGGCGTCAAAACTTGGGTTGTATTTTCTCCCGTTGGCCACGCCCTTTTCATCCTGAATGCACAAAAAGCGCTGTATTGCGAGATAATCGTGGGGGTCGTATTCCGGGACGCCGTCGGTCTGCGCGGCCGTTTCGTCATTCTTTTCCGGCGCCGGATCCGCGTCAGTCTCCGTTCCGCCGGAGGCTGCCGGGTCCGTTCCGGGCTGCTGCGAGCTTCCCGCAGAGGACGCGCTGCAGGCGCAGAGCAGCAGGAAAAGGCCCATGAGGGCTGCAAACAGGAAAAAACGGATCGATTTCATAGCTTTCTCCCCTCTGATTCTGCGCAGGCAGAGGTGCTTATTCCTCCGGCTGCAGATACTGATCGAGCACCGAGACGTCGAAGGCCGTTACCGAAACCAGATATCCGTCGATGCTCAGGCGGTCAAAGAGCTCCGGCGCGTTGAAGCTGGATGCGCATGGCGCCGAGACGTTGCAGAACGGATAGACCACATGGCCGTCTTCATAGATCGTCCAGTTACGATAGCCTGTGAATTCTCCCGTCTCCGGGTCCGTGGCGCCGTAGGTGACGGTTGCCAAAACTTCCCCGTGGTCCCCGGGGCCGCAATGGCAGCGGGGAGAAACGGTGACGGCGTTTGGAAGAGGCTCTCCCTCCGGCCAATCCGAGAAGCAGGCGGCGAAGCTGTCGCGCCGCTCCTTGGTCAAATCAACCGTGCGTCCCCCGGAGCTCACCCGCAGAATCGCTTCCGGGTAATCCTCATAATACCAATAAGTCCATGAATAGGAATAGAGCTGCCAGGCCATCCGCAGGGCGAAGAAGTAGTCCGTGGCAGCCTCGCTCAGCTTTGCGCTTGCCGCCTGTTCGTTGTTCCGAAGCACGTTCCCCGCCCGGTCGATGTCGTAGGTGGTCTCGGTCCCGTCCGCATCCGTCAGAAGGAGCCGGACCGAGTGCATGCTGTCGAAACCGGCGGGCGGGGCGGAATAGTCCAGCCCCATGACCAGCGCCTCAAAGGCCCCGAAGACCGAGGGCTGCCGGATCGGCACGAACTCCCAGAAGCCGACGTTGTCCAGGGGATCGGAGGCAAAGATCGCCAGCCGGTAACGGCCGCGGAAGGGAGCGGGCTCGTCCCCGTCCTCCTCCGCGACATAGGCAGGGAAGTCCTCGTATTCCCACACCCGCAGGGGCGTCCAGGCCTCCTCCCAGCTCTGAGAGGGATCGAAGGCGTATACCACCTGCCGGACGGTGCCGTCGTAGTCCGGAGAAGCGAACCGGGCGTCCCGGCCCTGGTCATAGTCCGCCGCCCTGCCCAGATGATAGGCGTAGGCCTCGGCGGGGTAGGGATCCTCATAGACCGGGCCCGTGGGCGCCGGCTCCGTCGGGGCCTCAGTCCCGGAGGGCTCGGTCGGCGTACCGCCAGGCGAGGCCGTGGTGTGGCTTTTCCCCTTCCCGCCCCGGCAGCCGCAGAGGGAGAGGAGCAGCAACGCAACAAGCAGCGTAAGCGAAATCATCCTGCGCATAATCGTTCTCCTTTCCGTCGCTTCGGTCTATTTCTGTTCCAGGAGGGCCACGATGGAATCATAGCTCCCCACGTAGAAGTCCATCTCCCCCTCCCCATGCAGCAGCGGGTCCAGCTTCCGGCCTCCCTCGGCGTACCAGCCCAGGAACTGCCAGCCGAGGCCGGGATGCACCTGGACGTGACAGCGCTCAGAATTGGACAGCTGGACGTCCAGCGTGCCGACGCCCTCCACCCGGACGCCGGAGAGCTGCAGCCTGTCACAGCCCGCCAGCTCCAGCTTGGTCAGGGGGTTGCCGTAGGCGGAGAAGCGGCTCAGCGCCTTCTTCCCGGACAGGTCCAGGGCAGAGATCTTGGTGCCCTGGAGCGTTACGGATTCCAGGGCCGGGCAGCGGCTGAGATCCAGGGCCGTGAGGGGCGTATCCGAGATGTCCAGCTGCCGCAGGGACGGGCAGCGGGTGAGATCCAATTGGGTCAGATTGTGGTTGTAGGCCAGGCAGAGCGTTTCCAGCTTTTCGCAGCCGCTCAGATCCAGCGCGTGAATCTCCAGAGAATTGCAGTCCAGATTCCGCAGCTCCGGGCAGGGGCTCAGATCCAACTCGGTAAAGGGGTTCCCGTTCACCAGCAGACTGACGACTGCCGGGCAGGGCGTGAGGTCCAGCGCCGCGATCTCGTTGTACCGCAGATCCAGGTCCTCCAGCCCGGGCAGGCCCGTGAGGTCGATTTCGGTGAGCTTGTTTTCCATGACGCAAAGCCGGACAAGACCAGGCGTGCCCGAGAGATCAATCTCCGTCAGCTCGTTGCGCCAGAGGGTCAGGTCCTCCAGGCCGGGGCAGTTTTCCACGGTGAGGCTTCGGATGCGGCTGTCGTTGGCGCAGAAGCTTGTGAGGGCCGGGCAGTCCCGCAGCGTCAAATCCCCAAAGCTGTTGTCGTCCGCCGTGACCTCCGAAAGCCGCCGGCAGCCGTCCAGGCGGAGCTCCGTCAGGCCGCCGAAGATCCAGAGCTTTTCCAGATACGCGCAGCCCGAGAGATCCAGGCCCCCGGCAAAGGGCTTGTCCGGGTCATAGGCGGAGTATTGAAGCTCCGTCAGGTGGAGCAGTCCGTCGTCCTGGGGCGTCCAGACCACCTTGCTCACCGAGGGGGTGCTGCCCCAGGTGGCGGGGTCGTTGGGGGTATAGGCGGGGTCTACCTTCTCCCCGTTCCGCACCCCCGCCTCGTCGGTCTGGTCCAGGAAATCCGCCAGCTTGTTGTAGTCATAGTGGTCGTAGTCCGCCGGGATCACCCGCGCCTCGGGGGCCGGGGTCTCGGTGGCCGGAGGCTCGGCGCTCATGGGCTCCGGTGTCTCGGCGGGGGCCGTGACCGGAGGCCGGGTGGGGATCGGCGCCGGATCCCGGCTCCGGCCCAGCAGGGCCCGGAGGCCCAGAGCCCCGCCTCCCAGCAGCAGCGCGGCCCCCAGCCCCGCCAGCAGCCGCCGGGTCAGCACGGCCCCGCCGCTGAGGGCCCGGACGGGCAGGACCGCCCCGCCGGCGGGGGGCTCCGGGGGCTCCGGGATGGCCCGGAAGAGGGCCAGGGGCGTCAGCCCCCAGAACCACTCCCCCTCCCGTTCCAGGTCCCGGAGCCTGGCCTCCAGCTTCCGCCTGCCGTCCCGGAGCTGCCATTTCACGGTGTTTTCCGGGATCTCCAGGGTCTCGGCAATCTCCCGGACGGACATCTCTTCATAATAGTATAAGCCCATGACGGCCCGCTGGGCGTCGGTGAGGCTGTCCAGCAGCGCCTGCACCAGCCGGGCGCTCTCCTTCCGGTCCAGGGCCTGCTCGGGCAGGGCCGCGGCGTCGGTCTCCGGGATCCGGGCCAGGGGCGCTTCCCCCTCCGCCTTCTCCAGCTCGGAGAAGAGCAGGGGCCTGCCCTGCTTCAGATGGTCCCGGGCGGTATTCACGGCGATGCGCTTGAGCCAGGGCAGGACGGCCTCGTTCGCCCGGAGCTGATCCATCCGGGAGAAGGCCTTGACGTAGGCGTCCTGGAGGATGTCCTGCACCTCGTCCCGGCTCCGCACCAGGGCCCGGACCGTGCGCCACAGCTCCGGATAGCTGGCGCGGTACAGCTCCCCCATGGCCTCCCGGTTTCCGGACCGGGCTTGCGCTGCCAGCGCTTTGCTGATCTGTTCTTCCATGCTTCCCGCCTCCTTCCTCACTGCCCGAAGACGGCCGTCAGACCGTCGTAGGATCCATCGGCTTCGATTTCGAGCCATTCCTTGTCCCGCAGATCCGGATACAGCGCGTTTCCCTGGCAGTCCTGCCAGCCCAGGAAGACCTGCCCCTCCCCGGGGCGGGCCTCCGCGGAGATGGCGGCTCTCTTAGGTCCGTAGCGTCCCTTGCTGTAGCTCAGAGTCAGATCCACGGCCCCGTTCCCTACGGCCCGGATGCCGTAGAAGCCCAGCTGGTCGCAGCCGGAGAGATCCACAGACCGCAGGGGATTGCGGTTGAGACGCAGGTTGTGCAGCCCCTGCATTCCGGACAGATCCAGCTCCGTGAGCTCCGTGCCTCCGACTTCGAGCCGGGTCAGGTCCCGGCAGGCGGAAAGGTCCAGCTCTGTGACGGGACAATCGTGCAGCTCCAGCCATGCAAGATCCCCGCTCTCAGAGAGCTTCAGCTGCGTCAGAGCGCTGTTTTCCCGCAGAATCAGCCGCTGCAGCTTGGGACAGGGGCTGAGATCCAGCTCTGTGATCCCGAGGGAGGCGCAGTACAGCCTTGTCAGCTGGCCGCAGGGGGAAAGATCCAGACGGCTGACGGCTTCCGTTCCTTCCACAGACAGCAGCTTCAGCTTGGGGCAGGGCGTGAGATCCAGGCTGCGCAGCCGGGTTCTCTGTATGCTGAGCTCTTCCAGCTCCGACATGCCGGAAAGGTCCAGCGCCGTCAGCCGGTTCTCGCCCAGGGTGAGAGATTGCAGAGCCTCCGCCCCGCGGACGCTGAACTCGCTGAGACGGGTGGCGTAGAGCCACAGCCTCCGCACCGCGGGGCAGCCCTCCATCCGAAAGCTGCGCAGGGCGGAAAACTCGATTTGGATCTCGTTCAGAGCGGGGCAGTCCCGGAGCACCAGGGCGTCCATGGGTTCGTAAATGCAGACAAGGCGCTCCAGGGCGGTGCAGCCATCTACACAGAGCCCGGGAAAATCGTAGTACAGCTGTACCTCCCGCAGGGCCGTGCAGCCGGAAAGATCCAGGCTTCCCGCAAAGTGCGGCTTCGCCGGGAGCTCCTGTACCTGGCTGCTCTTGCCGTGGTATCGCAGGGCCACCAGCCGCAGCTCCCCGTCCGCCTGGGCCGCCCAGACCGCGCCAAGGGCCCTGGCGGCGTCTGTAATATCCCGGGAGTCGTATCGGCTGTCCAGCTTTTTGCCGTTGCCGATCCCCTGTTCGTCAGTCTGGTCGAAAAACGCGATCAGCTTCTGACAGTCGTAGGCGTTGTACGGCCCCGGGACGGCGTCGGGGGGAAGCTCCAGCGTCTCTCCGCTGTCCGACGGGAGCTTCAGCGTCTCCGGGCTTTCCGCCGGCAGAGGGGCCGTGAGCTCCGCTGTTGAAATCGGCGCCGCCGTCGAGCCAGGCTTTTCTTGATTTGCCCGGGCGAGGCCGCCGGCAATCAGCGCCCCCGCGCCCAACAGCGCCGCGGCTCCAAGGGCGAGGCAAAGAAGCAGCCTGGCCCCATGCCCGGGCCGGGCTTCCTTGTCCCGCGAAGTCGTTCCCTTGTTCATCCTTCCGCCGCCCCCTCTCTGTGCGTCTGCCTGTCCAGCTCCCCCTGGATCCTCTGCCACAGGGCCTCGCGCCCTTCCTCGGGGGGCAGCGCGCCCAGCCAACGGCAGTAGATGGCCCGCATCCGATCCTCTTCCTCCATCCCCATCGCCTCCTTCTGCTGTATAGACGATTCAGAGCCGCTTTTGGTTGGGCCTTCGGCAAAATTTTTTTCGCGGCCCGGGACGGTTTGCTTACGAGGCTACTATACCACGCCTTTCGCGGCCCCGCAAGCCTTTCCGGGAGACTTTTCAAAAAAGGAAAAATAGGGCTTGACAAATCCAGTTCTTGGGGGTATTCTATAACACGAACACAAGATGTTGTGGTCGATTATGTCAACGGCTCCACATTTTGTCCACATGATTTCCACACAGATTTCCACATGCGGCGTGCTTCGTACTGCCGCATGTACGTATGTCCGGAGGTGCGCCATGAAACTGGGCGGACTGCAAAAAATGACCCTGCTGGATTTCCCGGGCAAGGTGGCCTGCACGGTCTTCACCCAGGGCTGCAACTTCCGCTGCCCCTTCTGCCACAACAGCAGCCTGGTGCTCTCCCCGGAGCTTCCCGAGCTGTCCCAGGAGGCGTTTTTCGCCTTCCTGCGCAAGCGGCAGGGCCTGCTGGACGGGGTGGCCATCACCGGGGGCGAGCCCCTGCTCCACCCGGATATGCCGGAGCTTCTGGAGAAGATCCGGGCCCTGGGCTACGCCGTGAAGCTGGACACCAACGGCGCCTTCCCGGCCCGGCTGGAGGAGATTCTGAAGGCCGGTCTGGCGGACTACGTGGCCATGGACATCAAGAACAGCCGGGAGAAGTACGAGCGGACCGCGGGGGTGGGCGGCATCCTCCCCGCCGTGGAGCGCAGCGTGGAGCTGCTGATGGGCGGCAGCACCCCCTTCGAGTTCCGCACCACCTTGGTGGACGAGCTCCACGAGCCCGAGGACTTCGCCGCCATCGGCCGGTGGATCGCGGGCACGGAGCGCTATTTCATCCAGGGCTTCGTGGACTCCGGCGACATTCTGGCAGGCAGCGAGGCCTACCACGCAGCGAGCCCTGAGAAGGCGAAGGCCTGTTTGGAGGCAATCCGGCCCTGGGTGCCGGTGGCACAGCTGCGGGGCGTGGAATGAATTGACAGTTGATAATTGAAAATTGAAAATTGAAAATGAATGTGTTTGGCAAATTGCGATTTGCCAAACGGCAAAATTTTCAGCAAAGTCTGCGCTTTCCCGTTAACTGTCCCCAGTATAGTCCATGTCAATTGATACAATCTGTCTGAGAGTTCGAGTTGATTTCTTTTCTGATTTCTCAAATGGCAATTTGAGAAATACCGACATTTTCAACTTTCAACTTTCAATTGTCAACTACAATCGAAACAGAGAATAAGGAGAAACATTATGTACCAGGTAGTAAAGCGCAACGACAAGGTCGTGGATTTCGACATTTCCAAGATTTCCACCGCCATCAAGAAGGCCTTCGACGCCAAGCAGAAGCAGTACAACGACGACACCATCGACTTTCTGGCCCTGAAGGTCACCGCCGATTTCCAGAGCAAGATCAAGGACAACAAGATCGCCGTGGAGGACATCCAGGACTCCGTGGAAGCGGTCCTGGGCCGGGCGGGCTATGAAGACGTGGCCAAGGCCTACATCCTCTACCGCCGTCAGCGGGAGAAGCTCCGCAACGTCTCCGAGACCATGCTGGACTACAAGTCCGTGGTGGACCAGTATCTGAAGGTCATGGACTGGCGGGTCAAGGAGAACTCCACCGTCACCTACTCCGTGGGCGGTCTGATCCTCTCCAACTCCGGCGCCATCACCGCCAACTACTGGCTCTCTGAGATCTACGACGACGAGATCGCCCAGGCCCACCGGAACTGCGACTTCCACATCCACGACATGTCCATGCTCACCGGCTACTGCGCCGGCTGGAGCCTGAAGCAGCTGATCCAGGAGGGTCTCGGCGGCGTGCCCGGCAAGATCACCTCCGCCCCCGCCAAGCACCTGGCCACCCTCTGCAACCAGATGGTCAACTTCCTGGGCATCATGCAGAACGAGTGGGCCGGCGCCCAGGCCTTCTCCAGCTTTGACACCTACCTGGCCCCCTTCGTCAAGGTGGACAACCTGAGCCAGAAGGAAGTCAAGCA
>JAFXYD010000016.1 GCA_017541995.1 Oscillospiraceae bacterium | reverse complement strand
GGTACGGCGGGACGGGGAACCCGTCCCCTACGGGCGGGAAGCGGCGGGACGGGGAACCCGTCCCCTACGGGCCGATGCGCCCCCTCTTCCCCGATTGGAGCAGGGCAGAGGGACGAGCAATGCTCGCCCCTACGGGCAGACCTGATTTCTGATCCCTGATCCTTGATCCCTGACCTTGATCCCTGACCTTGATCCCTGATCCTTGATCCCTGATCCCTGATCCCTGATCCTTGATCCCTGACCTTGATCCCTGATCCCTGATCCTTGATCCTTGATCCCTGATCCTTGATCCCTGATCCTTGATCCCTGACCTTGATCCCTGATCCCTATTCCAGCATCTCCAAAAACTCCTCCTCCGTCAGCACGGGGATGCCCAGCTCGTTGGCCTTGCGGAGCTTGGAGCCGGCGTTTTCCCCCGCCACCACGAAGCTGGTCTTCTTGGAGACGGAGCCGCTGGCCTTGCCGCCGAAGGCCTCGATCCGCTCCGTGGCCTCCTCCCGGGTGAAGCGGGTGAGGGCCCCGGTCAGCACGAAGGTCTTGCCCTCGAAGCGGCGGTCGGTGATCTCCAGGTCGCAGTGGAAGTTCACCCCCGCCTTCCGCAGGCGCTCAATCATATGCCGGGACTGGGGGCTGCGGAACCAGGAGACGATGCTTTGGGCGGTAATCTCCCCTACCTCCGGCACCTGGGTCAGCCGCGCCTCGTCGGCCTCCATGAGGGCGTCCAGGTCTCCGAAGGCCTGGGCCAGGAGCTTTCCGGCCTTGGCCCCCACCTGACGGATGCCCAGGGCGTAGATCAGCCGGGACAGGTCGTTCCCCTTGCTGGCCTCGATGGAGGCCAGGAGCTTTTTGGGGGCCTTGTCCCCCTTCTTCCAGAGGGAGGAGAGCTGGTCCAGGCTCAGATAGTACAGATCCGCCGGGGACTGGATATGCCCCGCGGCGATGAGCTGGTCCACCATGGCGCTGCCCAGGCCGTCAATGTCCATGGCGTCCCGGGAGACGAAGTGGGCGATATTGCGGCTCAGCTGGGCCGGGCACTCGGCCCCGGTGCAGCGCAGGGCGGCCCCGTCCGGGTCCCGCTCCACGGGAGCCCCGCAGACGGGACAGACGGCGGGCAGGAAATAGGGCTCCGTCCCGGCGGGGCGCAGCTCCGGCACCACCCCCAGGATCTCCGGGATGATCTCCCCGGCCTTGCGGATGCGGACCGTATCCCCGATCCGGATGTCCTTCTCGGAGATGAAGTCCTGGTTGTGGAGGGTGGCGTTGGTGACGGTGGTGCCCGCCAGCCGCACCGGATCCACCACGGCCTTGGGAGTCAGCACCCCCGTGCGGCCCACCTGGACCAGGATTTCCCGCAGGACGGTCTGCTTGATCTCCGGGGGATATTTATAGGCGGCGGCCCAGCGGGGGAACTTGGCGGTGGAGCCCAGGGCCTCCCGGCCCGCCAGATCGTTGAGCTTCACCACGGCCCCGTCGATGTCGTAGGACAGGCTGTAGCGGCTCTCGTCCACCGCGGCAATCTGGGCGTCGATCTCCTCCTGCCTGGTGCAGAGGGTATAGGGAATCACCTTGAATTTCAGGGAGCGCAGATAGTCCAGGGTCTCGGTGTGGGTGCGGAAGCTCCGGCCCTCGCAGAGCTGGAGGTTGAACACCAGAATGTCCAGCCGCCGCTGGGCGGCGATTTTGGGGTCCAGCTGCCGCAGGGAGCCCGCCGCGGCGTTCCGGGGATTGGCGAAGAGGGGCTCCCCCGCCGCCTCCCGGGCCTCGTTGAGCTTCTCGAAGACGGCCTTGGGCATGAAGACCTCCCCCCGGACGATGAGGCGGTGGGGGGCGTTTTCCAGCTTCATGGGGATGGAGCGGACGGTGCGGAGGTTCTCCGTCACGTCCTCTCCCACGCGCCCGTCGCCCCGGGTGGCCCCCCGGACGAAGACCCCGTCCAGGTATTCCAGGGCCACGGAGAGGCCGTCCACCTTGGGCTCCACGCTGTATTCCGGGGCCGGGATGGTCTGGCGGACCCGCTGGGTGAACTCCGCCAGTTCCTCCAGGGAGAACAGGTCCTGGAGGCTCTCCAGGGGGACGGGATGCTCCACCTTCTCAAACTGGCTGACGGCGGCCCCGCCCACCCGCTGGGTGGGAGAGTCCGGGGCCAGCAGCTCCGGGTGCTCCGCCTCCAGGACCTCCAGCCGCCGCAGCAGCCGGTCATACTCATAATCCGGCAGCTCGGGGTCGTCCAGAACGTAATAGCGATAATTGGCCTCGTTGAGGGTCTTGGTAAGCTGTAGAACTTCTTCTTTCGGATTCATGGTTTTTTCTCCTGTACGGATGTTGTTGGGCGGCGGCGTGGCGAGCGATGCTCGCCGCTGCGAGCCGGTGCGGGTGGGGTACGGCGGGCGGCCAATGACCGCCCCTACGGGTGCGGGCGGGCGGGCGGAGGTGGCGAGCAATGCTCGCCGCTACGAGATTTATGGTTATGGTCGAGCGGCGGTGGCGAGCGATGCTCTCCGCTACGGCTGGGGGTTCTGGAACAGGATGCCGGGGACGTCCCCCAGCAGGATGGTCTGGGCGATGGGGACGGCGGCAGAGACGGTACGGGACATGAGCCCCGCCGGGGTCAGGAGGAGCAGCTCCACTTCTACCCGGAGGGACAGGCTGTGGAGGGTCTGGTTGACGCCGGCGGCGGTGAAGCCGCTCTCCAGCTCGGCGTTGGTGGAGCGCAGGTTCACCACCCGCACCGGCAGGCTGCCCCCGTGGCCGGAGAGGAGGGCGGGCAGCAGGGTATTCCCCAGGGGGATCTCCACCTTCTCCCGGATCCGGGCCGGGACCCGCTGATCCAGCTCCCGCAGCAGCACGGACTTCATGCGGTTCACCGCCCCCAGGTCGATGCGGGCGGCGGAGACGCTGCCGTCCGCGGCGTATTGCAGCCGCACCAGGTCCTCATAGCGCAGGGCCTGGCCCGCCAGATAGGCGTCCACAGCCTCGTTGATGAGATTGGAGGTCTCGTTGTCCACCTCCATGGCCACCAGCTCCCGCACCGTAGGCAGCCAGCTCAGCCGGAGGTAGCACCCCAGGGCCAGCAGCAGGGCCGGAAGCAGCAGCAAGAGCAGCCGCAGGCGGCGGGGGCGAAATCGCAGTCGCAATCGTCGGAAGAAATACCGCATGGGATCACCTCTTGAGAGGTTATGCGGCGGCGGAGGCGGTTATGCGGGAATGGGAAATTGGGATTTGTCGGGCCTTCGAGAGCCTTCCCCTTGAGGGGAAGGTGCCCCCGAAGGGGGCGGATGAGGTGGTGCCCCGATGCGCAGTCGGTTTCGTTCAACGATGCAAAGGTCGAGACACCACCTCATCCGTCATCGGGCTTACGTGAGACGCCCGATGCCACCTTCCCCTCAAGGGGAAGGCTTCGGCGGAAACCTGATACCGGATTTCTTTTTTCGTTTCTCCTATTGCCTATTGCCTGGCACCTATTGCCTCATCTCAACAAACCCCGGTCTGCCTTATTCTTCGGCGGCCTGATTCAGCATCTCTCTTGCCGTGGCGCCGGAGCTGGTGACGATCTTTCCCGTGGCGGCCAGCAGCTCCCGCTGCTTCTCCTTGGGCAGGGCCCGGAAGGCCGCCATCATCAGCTCGGCTGTGCGCATCTTCTTGGTGGACATGGAGTGGAAGGTCTCCTCTCCCGTGGCCTCGAAGACGGTGAAGATGGAGTCCACCAGGGAGCGGAGGGTGGCGTCGTCCTGGCGGGCCACCCAGTTATCCACGGTTTTTTCAAAATAGGCCCCCTTGCGGGTGAGCTCCGCCGGGAGGAAGGCCGTGGGACCGCATTCCCAGCTGAAGCCGTCGTGCTGCACCAGGCCGGAGGCGCTGCTGCGGACAATGCGCCGCTCGCAGTCGCTCTCCAGCAGCAGGCCGATGACGGAGGTATCCGGCACGATGCTGACGCACTTGCCCTGCACCGCCTGGTAGCCCGGCAGGCTGCGGACCTCGTCCCGGAAGCCGGGGCCGTCGTTGTTGTAAACCCGCAGCAGCCGATCCTGCAGGGCTGGGACGCAGTGGGCTGCAGCGTAGACCGCCAGATTGCCGCCCTTGGAGTGGCCCCCCAGCCGGAGAGGGCGGTCCGTCAGCGCCGCGGCCCGGCAGAGATAGTCCGCGGCCCGGAGCTGCCCGGGGGTGTTGCTGCGGTAGGAGAGGATCAAATCCTCCTTCCAGCCCACCACGGTGCCGTCGGTGCCCCGGTAGGCCAGATAGGCGGTGCCGTCGGGCAGCAGGAAGCAGACGGCGGCAAACTGGGCCGCCTCCTCCCGGTCGGTGACGGCCTCATACAGGCTCAGCCGCAGCTCCGCGAAGCGGGGCCCCCGGAGCATGGCGTCCATGAGAAAGGGGGCCCGGGCGGTGTAGGAATAGGCGGTGCGGGCCTCCACCTCGGCCCGGTCGTGGAGGGCGAAGAAGCGGTCCCGGGCCTCCCGCAGAGACAGGGCGGAGCCGTCGTCGGGCACCACCCCGCCGAAGTCGGTATAGACCAGCTCGGACAGGATCAGATTGTCCACGTCGTTGAAGGGCGCGGCGGAAAAGGGCACGTCGGCGCGCCAGGACAGGTAATCGAATACGTTTGGCATAGCTACCTCACAAAAGCAAAACGCAAAGTGTAAAATGCAAAACGCGTCTCGACCCTGGTATTATTTTGCGTCTTGCATTTTGCACTTTGCGTTTTATTCAGGCGTAGAGCTTCCCGATGGCCCAGTTGGCCAGGCGGGAGGGCAGGAGCTTCAAAAGGACGCAGATGGCCTTGTAGGAGAAGCCGATGGTATAGACGGGCTTGGGGTGCTTTTTCATGGCGATTTTGGCGATAAAGGCCCCGGCCCTGGCGGGGTCCATGCCGTTCTGCTCGTCGTGCTCCATCTTGGCCACGGACCTGGAGATCCGGCCGCCGTAGGCCTCGTCCCCGGCGATGGACTTCTCCCGGGCGGCGGTGAAGCCGGTTTTGATGTCCCCGGGCTGGACGGCGGTGACGCTGACTCCGTAGGGCCGGAGCTCATTGGCCAGGGCGGCGGTCCAGGCGTTGATGGCCGCCTTGGAGGCGGAGTAGTAGGCCTGGAAGGGAATGGCCGCCGGGGCCGCCACGGAGCTGATATTCACGATCCGCCCGTTGCCCCGCTGACGCATATGGGGCAGCACGGCCCTGGTCATGTTCACGCAGCCGAAGAAATTGACCTCCATCTGCTTTTTGGCCTCCGCCAGCTCCGTGAACTCCACGGCCCCGGAGATGCCGAAGCCCGCGCAGTTCACCAGCAGATCCAGGTCCCCCTCCCGGTGGAGCACGCTCTGCACCGCCTCGACGCACTGGCGCTCGTCGGAGACGTCGGCGCAGATGTGGTGAAGCCCCTTCTCCGTGAAGGGACGGCGGGAGAGGACGTAGACCCGGAGCCCCCGGTCCCGCAGGGCCCGGGCGGCGGCCAGACCGATGCCGGAGCTGCCCCCGGTGACCACAGCCACAGACTCAGCCATTTTCCTTCATCACCTTTGCCAGAATGTCGGTGGCCTCGTCGATGAGGGCGTGGGTGTGGGTGGCCATGTAGCTGGTCCGCAGCAGGCACTCCCCCTCGGCGCAGGCGGGAGGCAGCACCGGGTTCACGTAGACCCCGGCGTCGTAGGCCATGCGGGCCTTCTCCAGGGTGTTCAGCACCTCGTAGGTATAGATGGGCACGATGGGGGTCTCGGCCTCGATGATGCGCACGCCCTTCTTGTGGAAGCACTCCCGGGCGTAGGCGGAGTTCTCCTGCAGCCGGGTGACGATCTCGGGATGGGCCTCCAGATGCCGCAGGGCCGCCAGGGCGGTGGCGCAGCTGGCGGGGGTCATGGAGGCGGAGAAGATGAAGGGCCGGGAGACGTGCTTGATATAGAAGCCGATGCGCTCCGAGGTGGCGCAGTAGCCGCCCAGGGAGGCCAGGGACTTGGAGAAGGTGCCCATGTAGATGTCCACCTCGTCCTCCAGGCCGAAGTAGCTGGCGGTGCCCCGGCCGCCCTCGCCGATGACGCCAAGGCCGTGGGCGTCGTCCACCATGACCCCGGCGCCGTACTGCTTGGCCAGCTTCACGATCTCGGGCAGCTTGGCGATGTCGCCGCCCATGGAGAAGACGCCGTCGGTGACAATGAGGCAGCCCCGGTTCTCGGGGACCTTCTGGAGCTGGCGCTCCAGGTCCTCCATGTCGGCGTGGCGGTAGCGGAGCATCTTGCCGTAGCTGAGCTTGCAGCCGTCATAGATGGAGGCGTGGTTCTCCCGGTCGCAGATCACGTAGTCGTGGGGCCCCACGATGGCGGAGATGATGCCCAGGTTGGACTGGAAGCCCGTGGAAAAGGTGATGACCATTTCCTTGCGGAGGAATTTCGCCAGCTCCGCCTCCAGCTCCAGGTGCATCTCCAGGGTGCCGTTGAGGAAGCGGGAGCCGGAGCAGCCGGAGCCGTAGCGTTCAAAGGCCTTGATGCCCGCCTCGATGATCTCGGGGTGGATGGTGAGACCCAGGTAGTTGTTGGAGCCCAGCATGATGCGGCGCTTGCCCTCCATGATGACCTCCACGTCCTGCCGGGATTCCAGCGCGTGGAAATAGGGATAGATCCCCCGGTCGATCAGCTCCCTCGCGGCGGAGGGCTTATCGCATTTTTCAAAAATATCCATCAAGTTCATTCTTCTCTTTCATTTATAGATTCTTCTCTACATACTTGCAGAAATCGCATATATTATACATGCTGCCAGGGATGATTGCAAGTTTTTTTTCACGTTTTTCCGAGAAAAGCCCCCCGCGCCGGGCGCGGGGGGCGGATGAATATCGGAGGCCTATCGCATACCCTTGTCGTAGGGAATGCCCTCGGCCTTGGGGGCCTTGGAATTCTTGGAGGTGAAGGCCAGGACGATCAGGCAGACGATGTAGGGCAGCATACTGTAGAGGGCGGGCGGAATGTTCAGGCTCTTCAGGAAGTCGATGCCGTTGTAGACGCGGCCCAGGGCGCGGAAGAAGCCGAAGAGGATGGCGGCGCCGCCGATCTTGACGGGATCCCAGGCGCCGAAGATCATAACGGCCAGGGACAGGAAGCCGAAGCCGAAGACGCCTTCCTCAAACTTCCACTCGGAGACGCCGGTGGTGATGTAGGTGATGCCGCCGAGGCCGCCCAGCAGACCGGAGAGCAGCACGCCGGCCCAGCGCATCTTGAAGACGTTGATGCCCACAGAGGCAGCCGCCTGGGGATGCTCGCCGCAGGCCCGGAGCCGCAGACCGAACTTGGTCTTGTAGAGCAGAACGAAGACCACCGCCAGCATGACCAGGGCCACCACCATGAACCAGTTGAGCTCGAAGCTCCCGAGGTTGGAGAAGAAGGCCTGCTTGTTCTCATACTTGACCACGGAGGAGGTATTCGCGCCGCCGGAGGAGCTGAGGTTCATGGACTTGACGATCACGGTGGCAAGGGCGGTGCCCAGCATGTTCAGGGCCGTACCGACAATGGTCTGATCCGCCTTGAGGTTGATACAGGCCACCGCCAGCAGGGACGAATAGATCACGCCGAAGACGATGCTGGCCAGCATGACGCAGAGGAAGAGGCCGAAGCCGCCGGCATTGGGCATAAACTTCATGACCAGCGCGCCGCCCAGGGCGCCGATGACCATGATGCCCTCCAGACCCAGGTTGATGACGCCGGAGTGCTCGGAAACGCAGCCGCCGAGGGCCACCAGCAGCAGGATCGCGGCAAAGGCAAGGGTGTAGTTCAGAAGCGTAATCATGCCTGTTTCCCTCCTTCCTGTTTGACTTCCGCAGCCTTGACTTCATCCCGCTCCTTGGGGGTGAAGCGCTCCTCCTGTTTCCGCATCCGATTCCGGATCAGGGTCTTGAAGAAGAGCACGAAGCCGCAGAGGTAGATGATCACGGCGGTGATAAAGTCAGCCACCTGGGCAAAGTACATCGTGGTGTTCAGATGCAGGGCGCCCGCGGTGATGTGGGTGATAAAGTAGGACGAGAAGATGCAGCCGATGGGGCTCAGACCGCCCAGGAAGGCGGCGGCAATGCCGTTGAAGCCCATGGCGGGAACCGCGGAGGCGTAGACGTTCCACTGCTCCAGGTCGGTGAGGTAGAACAGCGCGCCGCCCATGGAGGCCAGACCGCCGGCCAGGAACATGGTGAGGATGATGTTGCGGTTTTCCTTCATGCCGCAGTACTTGGCGGCGTTGGGGTTGTTGCCGGTGGCCTTCAGCTCATAGCCCATCTTGGTCTTTTCCAGAAGGACCCAGATCAGGATCGCCATGAGGATCGCCAGCGGGATTGCCAGGCCGACGTATTTGTTGTCGGCGAAGAGCTTATCCAGGCCGAGGGTCGGCAGGACGGAGTCCTTGGCCTGCTGGAGCAGACGGACGGTGTCCTTGCCGGCGGCGTCCTTGGCCGGAAGCAGCAGGACGTTGACGCCATAGAGGCTGATCCAGTTCAGCATAATGCCGGAGATAACCACGTTGACATTGCAGTAGGCCTTCAGCACACCGCAGAGAGCGCCGCTGACGCCGCCCACGATAATGCCCAGCAGCAGGCAGACGTACCAGGGCAGGTGCAGGATGGCCGCGGCATAGATGGACATGCCGGCGCCCAGGGCATACTGCCCGGCCACGCCGATGTTGAACAGGCCGACCTTATAGGCAAAGAGCACGGACAGGGAGCACATGATCAGCGGGGCAGTCTTTGCCAGGGTGCTGCCGAAGTTTTCCAGCCGCAGATTTGCCCGTTTGAACTCGAAGAAGTTGAGGATGATGGCGCGGATGGCGTTCAGAGCGCCGGCGGGCTTGATGATCAGCACCGCGAGGAAGCCAACAATCAGGCCCAGGATCACGCAGAGGACGGACGAAATGATGGTCAGAACGCCGTCCCGTTGGAGCAGGGGACTTTTCTTATTCATGCTTTGACCTCCGTTCTCTTGGCGCCGGCCATGTACAGGCCCAGCTCTTCTACCGTCGTCTTCTTGGGATCCAGCTCGCCGACGATCTCACCCTCATACATCACTAAGATGCGGTCGGAAAGGCTCATGACCTCCTCCAGCTCCAGGGAGACCAGGAGGACGGCGCTGCCCTTGTCCCGGTGGGCGACGATCTGCTTGTGGATGAACTCGATGGCGCCCACGTCCAGGCCGCGGGTGGGCTGCACGGCAATGAGCAGCTTGGGATCCTTGTCGATCTCCCGGGCGATGATGGCCTTCTGCTGGTTGCCGCCGGACATGGCGCGGGCGGGCGTGATGGGTCCCTGGCCGGAGCGGACGTCGTACTCTTCGATGAGGCGCTCGGCGTATTTGCGGATGTTGTCCTTCTTGAGGAAGCCGATGCGGCTGGTGAACTCCGGCTCAAAGTAGCGCTGGAGGACCATGTTGTTCTCCAGGCTGTAGTCCAGCACCAGGCCGTGCTTGTGCCGGTCCTCGGGGATGTGGGAGATGCCCGCCACGGAGCGCTTCCGGATGGGCAGCTTGGTGATATCCCGGCCCATGTACTCCAGCTTGCCGGACTTCAGGGGCTCCAGGCCGGAGATGCCGTAGACCAGCTCGGTCTGGCCGTTGCCGTCGATGCCCGCGATGCAGACGATCTCGCCCTTGCGGACCTTGAAGCTGACGTTGGAGACCGCGTTCTTGTTGTGGTGGGATTTGGAGGCCACGGTCATCCCCTCCACGCTCAGCACCACGTCGGTGGGCTTGGCGGGGTCCTTGGGTACCACGAATTCCACGTCGCGGCCCACCATCATGCGGGAGAGCTCCTCCTTGGTGGTCTTGGCGATCTCGACGGTGCCGATGTACTTGCCCTTGCGCAGGACGGAGCAGCGGTCGGCCACCTCCATGATCTCGTTGAGCTTATGGGAAATGAAGAGGATGGACTTGCCCTCCTTGGCAAGGCCCTTCATGATCTGCATGAGCTCCTCGATCTCCTGGGGCGTCAGAACGGCAGTGGGCTCGTCGAAGATCAGGATCTCGTTCTCCCGGTAGAGCATCTTGAGGATTTCGGTACGCTGCTGCATACCGACGGTGATATCCTCGATGATGGCGTCCGGGTCCACCTGAAGACCGTATTTCTCGGACAGGGCCACGACCTTTTCTCTGGCTTCCTTCTTCTGGAGGAAGCCCGCGGTGTTGGGCTCAACGCCCAGGATGATGTTGTCCAGAACGGAGAAGCACTCCACCAGCTTGAAGTGCTGGTGCACCATGCCGATGCCCAGCCGGTTGGCGTCGTTGGGGTCATTGATCTTGACGACCTCTCCGTCCTTCTTGATGACGCCCTCCTCGGGCTGATACAGGCCGAACAGCACGCTCATCAGCGTGGACTTGCCGGCGCCGTTCTCGCCCAGGAGCGCATGGATCTCGCCCTTTCTGAGCTGCAGGGTAATATTGTCGTTGGCAATAATACCCGGGAAGCGCTTGGTGATATTGAGCATTTCGATTGCGTAATTCTCCAAGCCATGCCACCTCCTGTGTATTTTAATGCGAATTTATTATACTACATGCCGCTGTGGATTTCAAACAATATTTTCTGTTTTCGGACATATTTTTTTAACAATTCGCGCAAAAAAGGGGCTGTAAATAAACAGCCATGAAAAAGAACAAGGTCTCGTCAGAGCGGCGAGATCTTGTTCTCTTTTTCCATACTCGGCTCCGAAAAGTACTGCGGTGACCGCAAAACGGACGGTGTGTGAATATCTTACGC
>JAFXYD010000003.1 GCA_017541995.1 Oscillospiraceae bacterium | reverse complement strand
GTCGCCGACCTTATCCTCGCGGGCGTACCAGCGAGAATCCCAATCCTTGATCACGCCGACGCGCAGACCATGGGGGTTAACTTTCTGTCCCATATTGTACCTCCTGCCTTATTCCCGCTCGCTCACGCCGATGGTGAGGTGCGTGGTTCTCTTGAGAATGCGGTTGTAGCTGCCCTTGGCTCTCGGCATGCCGCGCTTCAGCGTGGGGCCGGGATCGGCAACAGCGGTGGAGACGTAGAGCTTCTCACGGTCCATGCCGTGATTGGTCTCGGCGTTCGCAATGGCGCTGTTGAGGAGCTTGAGCATGGGCTCAGTGGCTGCCTTGGGGGTGTGGCGCAGGTACGCAATGGCGGTGCTGGCGTCCTGACCACGGATGAGGTCGCAGACGATCTTCACCTTACGGGGAGAGATCCGCACAAATTTCAGATATGCTCTTGCTTCCATGTTGCGCTCCTCCTTACTTGTTGTTGGCGGTCTTGGAGCCGCTGTGGCCGCGGAACGTCCGGGTGGGGACGAACTCGCCCAGCTTGTGACCGACCATATCCTCGGTGACGTAGACGGGAACATGCTTCCGGCCGTCGTGCACCGCGATGGTGTGACCTACGAAGGAGGGGAAAATGGTGGAAGCTCTGGACCAGGTCTTCAGAACTTTCTTTTCGCCGGTTTTGTTGAGCTCCTCAACGCGCTTGAACAGCTCGGGAGCAACAAACGGGCCTTTTTTAATGCTTCTGCTCATTGTTTCATTTCCTCCTTACTTGCTGTTTCTGCGCTTGATGATGAACTTGTTGGTCCGGTTCTTGGCCTTCCGGGTCTTCAGGCCCATCGCAGGCTTGCCCCAGGGAGTGACGGGGCCGGGACGGCCGACAGGAGCGCGGCCCTCGCCGCCGCCGTGGGGATGGTCATTGGGGTTCATGACGGAGCCGCGGACGGTGGGACGGATACCCATGTGACGGGTACGGCCGGCCTTGCCGATGTGGATGTTGGCGTTCTCCAGGTTGCCCACCTGACCGATGGTGGCGGTGCAGTTCATACGCACGTAGCGGAACTCGCCGGAGGGCATACGGACCTGGGCCAGCTCGCCTTCCTTGGCCATCAGCTGAGCGGCGGCGCCGGCGGAACGGACCAGCTGTCCGCCGCGGCCCGGGGCCAGCTCGATGTTGTGGATGACGGTACCCACGGGGATGTTGGCAATGGGGAGGGTGTTGCCGGGCTTGATGTCAGCCGCGGCGGAGGAGATCACCTGATCGCCGGCCTTCAGGCCAACGGGGGCCAGAATGTAGCGGCGCTCGCCGTCGGTGTACTCCACCAGGGCGATGTAGGCGGTGCGGTTGGGGTCATACTCCAGGCGGAGCACGGTGGCGGGGACGTCCAGCTTGTCGCGGCGGAAGTCCACCACACGGTACTTGCGCTTGTTGCCGCCGCCCTGATGGCGGACGGTGATATGACCGTAGCTGTTGCGGCCGGAATGCTTCTTCAAAGTCTCAACCAGGCCGCGCTCGGGCTTTGCCTTCTTGTCAACGCCTTCGAAAGCGGAAACAGTCATGTTCCGTCTCGCAGGGGTATAAGGCTTAAAAGTTTTCAATGCCATTTTGCGTTACGCTCCTTTTTGAGATTTGAATTAGACCATGCCCTCGAAGAACTCGATGGTCTTGGAGTCCTCGGTGAGCTTGATCATCGCCTTCTTGTAGGAGGCGGTGCGGCCGGCGGGGTAAGCGCCCTGGCGCTTGGCCTTGCCGTCCATACGAAGGGTGTTGACCTTGGCGACCTTGACGCCGAAGATCTCTTCGATGGCAGCCTTGATCTCGGTCTTGGTGGCGGTGGGCAGAACGTAGAACACGTAACGCTTCTCTTCCACGGCCTCCATGGACTGCTCCGTGATCGCAGGTCTCAGAATGATGTCGTATGCGGTCTTCATTATGCGAACACCTCCTCGATCTTGGCCAGAGCGGCCTTGTCCAGCACCAGCTGGTTGGCGTTGAGAATGTCGTACACGTTGATGAGGTTGGCGAAGGTAGCCTTGACGCCCTCGATGTTGCGGGCGGACTTGACCACCAGCTCGTCGGCCTCGGCGGTGATGACCAGAGCCTTCTTCTCGACCTTGACGGCCTCGAGGAACTTCTTGAAGGTCTTGGTCTTGATCTCGTCCATCTTGATCTGGTCGATGACCACGATCTCGTCGGCCTGGGCCTTGGCGCTCAGAGCGGACTTCAGAGCCAGCCGGCGGGTCTTCTTGTTCAGACGGTAGCTGTAGTCCCGGGGCTTGGGGGCAAAGACGATGCCGCCGTGGGTCCACTGGGGAGCCCGGGTGCTGCCCTGACGGGCGCGGCCGGTGCCCTTCTGTCTCCAGGGCTTCTTGCCGCCGCCGGAGACCTCAGCGCGGGTCAGCGCGGACTGGGTGCCCTGACGGCAGTTGGCCAGGTGGTTCTTGACCACGTCGTGCATGACGGAGACGTTGGGCTCGATGCCGAAGATGCCCTCAGAGAGCTCCACCTCACCGACGTGATTGCCGGCCATGTTGAAAACCTTAGTAGTCATGGTGTGTTACTCTCCTTTCTTAGCCTCTGGCGGAAGCCTTCTGCGGGTTGACACGGGCGGAAGCCTTCTGCGGGTTGACACTGATGCCGGCGGCGCCCTTGGCAACGTGGATGGTCTTGACGGTGTTCTTCAGATACACGATGCCGCCCTTGGGGCCGGGAATCGCGCCGCGAACCACGATCATGTTGAGCTCGGGGTCGACCTTGACCACGATGAGGTTCTGAACAGTGGTCTGCTCATCGCCCATCTGGCCGGCGCCGATGTGGCCCTTGAAGATGCGGGCCGGGGTGGAGGTGGAGCCCATGGAGCCCGCGTGACGGTGCACGGGACCGCCGCCGTGGGAGGTGGGGGTGCGCTGCGCGCCGAAGCGCTTGATGGCGCCCTGGTAGCCATGGCCCTTGGAGGTGCCGGTGACGTCGATGTGGTCGCCCTTGGCGAAGACGTCAGCCTTGACCTCGTCGCCGACCTTCATCTCGGCGGCCTTCTCCAGCTTGAATTCCTTCAGGTGCTTCTTGAAGGCGACGCCGGCCTTGGAGAGGTGGCCTCTCTCGGGCTTGCTCAGCTTGGCTTCCTTGATGTCCTCAAAGCCCAGCTGAACGGCAGCGTAGCCATCTTTTTCGTTGGTCTTCTTCTGAGTCACGACGCAGGGGCCCGCTTCAATGACAGTAACGGGGATCACGTGGCCGGTCTCATCGAAGATCTGGGTCATGCCCACTTTCTTGCCGATGATTGCTTTCTGCATGATTTTTTACTCCTTCTTATTAGGTTATTGGTTGACATACGCGGCATTGGGCACCGTTGGTCTGCCAACTTGACCTGTCCGTCCTTGCGACGGACAGCGGGTGCTGCAATTCATTTTTTCGGAGCCGGGCGATACGGCGCGCCGACTGCCATACTATAATGTATTACAGCTTTATCTCAATCTCAACGCCGGCGGGAAGATCCAGGGCCATGAGGGCCTCGACGGTCTTCTGATTGGGGTTGAGAATATCGATCAGACGCTTGTGGGTTCTGCGCTCGAACTGCTCACGGCTGTCCTTGTACTTGTGGACGGCGCGAAGGATGGTGACGATCTCCTTCTTGGTGGGCAGGGGGATGGGGCCGGAGACGGAGGCGCCGTTGCGCTTGGCGGTCTCCACGATCTTCTCCGCGCTGGAGTCGATGAGCTGATGATCGTAAGCCTTGAGGCGGATACGGATCATTTCCTGGTTTGCCATTGTTGTTTCCTCCTAAATTATCGTACTCAGTTTTTTCGTTTGTCTCGCTGGGTACGGTCGAGAAAGTTTTCTGACCGCTTTGCCGTGCGTATCACTCCACGCACATGAAAATTGGCCGACGCAGTGCCGGCCAAGTTGCCTTACGTGGCGATATACGCCGCGCTCAGTCCCTTCTCAGCCGCCCGATGACCGGACATACTCTGCGGAAGTTACCGTGTTTCCACGCAATCTCCCGCTTCATCGCAGTGCCTGCGCGCAGTTGTCCCGTTCGCAAGCCCCCATACTATACTACACACACGGCTGAATGTCAAGAACTTTTTTGGCGTTTTTTATAAAATTTTTCAGAAAATTTTGTACAGATTTCCGAGGCACAAAATGTTGTGGCCCGAGGCGTGAACAGACACAAATCGAGAGGCTCCGGGCGGCGTCAGCCGGGCTTGGCCCAGCCTGCGCCTTCCGCGTCGATCGTCAGATTCTCAGCCACCGGGGCGCTGCGCTCCTGCCCTTCGGCGGAGATTACAAGCACCATCTTCTCATAGCTGCCCGCCGGGAGTCCGGAGACGGTGTAGGTCCCGTTTTTGTAGACCGCGGGAAGCTCCACGGGCTTCAACTCCCCCCGATAGAGGAACGCGGTCCCGTCCAGGGAGGCGTTGGCGCTGAAGCGCATGGCTTTGGCTCCATCTGCGTCCGTGAAGAAAGAAATGCCCGTGACGGTCAGGGTCTCCGGCAGCGCTGCGCTCTGCCCTGCGGCGGGGGCCGCCTTCGGAAAGGCGTAACGGCCCAGGCAGAAGCAGGCCGCGCCGATCAGCAGACAGGCGGCTGCGGCGGCCAGAAGGCGGCGCAGCCTTCCGCCGGGCTTCGGCAGCTCCGGGGCGGGGAGCACGATGGGCTCCACCTCCACCTCCCGTCCAGCCAGCTCGTCCAGACTGATCTCCAGAATATCGGAGAGTCGGATGAACTTGTCGGCGTCGGGCATGCATTCGCCATTCTCCCACTTGCTGACGGTCTGGCGGCTCACGGAGAGCCGCTCCGCCAGATCCTCCTGGGTCATACCCTGCTCTTTGCGGCGCTGGATCAATTTTTCATGGAACAACATGATAAACACCTCGTTTGGTAAGATTTGCGTCTGCGGGATTCTGGCTGCCGTCTCTTTCCACGGTTCTGAACCCCGGATCTCCCGCATCGCTGACCAGATCTTAGCAGATTCCCAGGTTGCGTTCCACCAATTTGCCCCGCCAATCGCGCCCGCTCAGGTTGCGGAGGCAGAAAAACGCGTTTTTTTCGGAAAAGGAGCAGGGTAGCCGGACTTGCGGCCGCCCCGTTTCTTCATTTTTCGTTCTTCGTTTTTGTTTTTACCGGTCCGCCTTGAGGAACACCGCCGGGCTGCCGTCCTCCTTCAGGGCGGCCAGCTCCCAGCCGCTTTCCGTCTCGCGGCGCTTGACGGTCAGCGCGTCGCCCTCGAAGCAGGGCGTGCGGAAGACGATCTCGATCTCGCCCTGGGGAAAGTCCTTCAGCTCCTTGCCGGGCAGAACGCCCAGCACCGCCCGCAGGTAGGCCACGTTGTTCATGTGGCCCCCCAGGTCGATGTCCGTGGAGCGGACGCTATAGCTGCCCAGGGTATCGGCCCCGCTGAAATCGGGCTTGATCCGGGCGAAGGGGGCGGGATAGGCGGCCTCGGAGGCCAGCTCCAGCTCCGCCGGGAAGATCCCCGCCATGGGGCAGAGGCGGCCGCTGCCGGTGTCGATGACGGCCCACTCGGTCTTCCCCTCCGCCAGCAGCTCTCCCGCCTGTTCCAGCCGGTACTCCCGGATGGCCTTCACCCGCTCCGGGACCAGGGGCCGGGTGGAGAGTGTGACGGTCTCCAGCATCCGGGGCCGCCGGAGGATATGGACCTTGGTCTTCACCGTGAGCCAGAACAGGCCCCGGGCGAACATGGCGTCGGCTCCCACCCCCAGCTCCTCGGCGTGGAGGGTGGCAATGTCCATGAACCGGGCGAAGAGGTCCGGGATGGACAGCTTCATCTGCGCATCGCAGACAGAGGGGAGAATGGTAATGCTTTGGGAAAGACGTGCTTCCATATGGATGATCTCCTTTTTATGAAACTATGAAACTATGAAATTATGAAAATATTGAGGTGTCGCTCCGCGACAGATTTGAATTCTATTTTTCATATCGCAGATATGAAAAATTCCGAAATCGTTTCATATTTTCATAGTTTCATAGTTTCATTTTTATCGTACCACGCCGTCCACCTCGCCGGAGTCGGAAAAGCGGATGCTGATCCGGTTGGGCAGGCAGACGATGGGCGGGTCGGTATTCCGGGGGCCGCAGCGGACGCAGTCTCCGTCGGGGCAGGAGGCGGCGGTGACGGCCAGCTTGCCGTCCCGCACCCTCAGCAGGTTCCAGCCCTCGGCGGACTCCACCCGGTACTCCCCATCCACGGAGAGGTCCACGGTCCGGACCAGGACGCCGTCGGCGTAGACCGCCGCGCTGCCCGCCGGCTTCGTGCCCAGGCTCTGCCAGAGCGCCAGCCCTGCCAGAATCAGAAAGATCGCCCCCAGCAGCAGGGCCCAGCTGCGGGTCCTCATGGCTGGGTCACCTCATAGCTGCCCTCCAGGACCCGCTCCGCCAGGCCGGGGCTGACCCAGACCCTGCCGTCGGCCTCGATCCAGACGGTCTCGAAGTCCCCGCGGCTCCGCCGCAGGGCCTCCCCCGCCTCCCGGCCCAGGACGAAGAGGGCCGTGGAGAGGGCGTCGGCCCGGAGGCCGCTGTCGGCAATGACGGTGACGGCCCGGAGGCTGCCCCGGACCGGGGCCAGGGTGCCGGGGTCGATGATGTGGCAGTAGCGGACGCCATCCTCCATGAAATAGCGCTGGTAGTCCCCGGAGGTGACGGCAGCCCGGGAGCCCGTGAGCCCCAAGGTCAACAGGTAATGGCCCGGATCGTCGGGGTCCTGGACGCCGATGACCCAGTCGCTGCCGTCGGGCTTGGTTCCCACGGTCTGGATGTTGCCCCCCAGGGAGAGGATCCCGGCGCAGTCGGCCTCCTCCAGCTCCGCCCGGCAGAGATCCGCGGCGTAGCCCTTGGCCAGGGCGCCGAAGTCCAGGGCGGTCCCGGCGGGGATGCTGAGTCCCACTCCGGGCTGCAGCGTCAGCTTGTCCATGCCCACGTTGTCCCGCAGGGCCTCCAGCTCGGCGGCGGGGACCACGCCATAGCTGCCTGTGGAGAAGCCCCAGGCCCGGGACACGGGCAGCAGCGTCACGTCCAGGGCCCCGCCGGTCTCCTCGGAGACGGCCAGGGCCTCCTCCGCCAGCCGGAGGATGTGGGGGTTGTCGGTCCAGCCGCTCCGGTTCAGGGCGGTCAGATCGCTGTCCTCAGCCGTAGCGGAGAGGGTATGGTCCAGCTCATTCAGCAGGGCCGTCAGACGCTGCATGCAGGCTCCCTCCGCGTCCCCGTAGAGCCGCAGATCCATCTGGGTGTCCATGGCCCAGATGGAGGACTCGGAGACAGCCCGGGGCTTCGCCCCCGCCTCCGGCAGCAGATTGCAGGCGGAGAGCAGGAGGGCCAGGGCGAGCAGGATCGGGAGAATTCTGTGTTTCATATCACACCTCGGAGAAAGTCGGGGCGTTGCCCCGAATGAAGTCGGCCTGGCGGCCTAATGAAGCTGCCCCTTCGGGGCGAATGAAGCCGGCCTGCGGCCTAATGAAGTCGGGCTTCGCCCTAATTGTGGAGTTTTGCAATTTGCCAATTGCAAAACAAAATAATCGATTCAGCAGCGCTTGTCCGTAGTGGCCGCCGACCCCGGCGGCCATCGGGAAGAGGCAGAAATCGCTTGGTATGGCCGCTGAGGTCAGCGGCCACTACGCCTTATTCCGCTGTAGCGCGGGCTATCAGCCCGCCATTTCAAATTTCATTTGCGAATTCGCTAATTCGCAAATACCATAATTAGCGACCATCGGGAGCGGCTTCATTCAGCAGGAGGCCTCAGCCGACTGCGGCTTCATTAGGCCGTCAGGCCGACTTCATTCCGGCGAAGCCGGTCTTCATTCGGGCGATCCCTCCCGCAGGGCCATTTCCACGTAGGGGTTCCCCTCCCGCTCCGCGTCCAGGCTGCTGCTCTCCCCGTGGCCGGGGCAGACGGTCCAATCCCCCGGCAGGGCCGCCAGGCGGCGGAGGGAGGCGGCCATCTGCTTCCAGCTGCCGCCGGGAAGGTCCGTGCGGCCGCAGGAGCCCGCGAAGAGGGTGTCCCCGGTGAAGACGGTCTTTCCCGCCTCCCAGAGGAAGCAGACGCTGCCGGGGGTGTGGCCCGGGGTGTGGAGCACGGTGAAGCCCATGCCCTCGAAGTCCAGGCTCTGGCCCTCGGTCAGCTCCCGGTCGAAGCGGACCCCGTGGGTCAGCCAGGAGGGCAGGGCCCGGTCCGCCGGGTGGCAGTACACCGGCACGGACCAGCGGGCCAGCAGGCGGCCCAGGTCGCCCCCGTGGTCAAAGTGGCCGTGGGTCAGCAGAATGGCCCGGGGCTCCAGCCCCAGGGCCGCGATCCGGGCCTCCACCAGCTCCGCCTCGTCGC
Organism: Oscillospiraceae bacterium; assembly: GCA_017541995.1. Lineage (GTDB taxonomy): Bacteria > Bacillota > Clostridia > Oscillospirales > Oscillospiraceae > JAFRPC01. Next base: position 34,813 of record JAFXYD010000003.1, on the reverse strand, counting down.
TGGGGTCGATGACCACGGCGGCCCCGGTCTCTTCCTTATATATAATATAGCAGTTGGTCCCGATGGAACCGACGGTCAGGGATGTGAGTTTCATATTCGTGATCCTTTTCGTCAAATTGGGATTTGTAAGGCCGTAGGGGGCGGCGTCCTCGACGCCCCGAACCTGTCGTGATCTGATACCTGCGGGCCGTCGAGGACGCCGGCCCCTACGGCGATATCCCGTCAAATCCCGATTTATGCCAGCTCCGAGGAATCCACCACGATGGTCACCGGGCCGTCGTTGACGCTCTCCACCTGCATGTCCGCGCCGAATTCCCCGTGCTGGGGGGGATAGCCCAGGCGGGCGCACTCGGAGAGGAAGAACTCATAGAGGGGAATGGCCAGGGCAGGGTCCGCGGCCCCGGTGAAGCTGGGGCGGCGGCCCTTGCGGACGGAGCCGTAGAGGGTGAACTGGCTCACCACCAGCACTTCCCCGCCCACGGCCTCCAGGCCCAGGTTCATCTTGTCGTTTTCATCGGTAAAAATCCGCAGACTCAGCAGCTTCTCCGCCAGCTTCGTCGCGTCCTTTTTCGTGTCCTCCGGCCCGATCCCCAGGAGGATCAGAAAGCCCTCCCCAATCTGCCCATTGATTTTCCCGTCAATGCGTACAGAGGCGGAGGATACCCTTGTCAATACAGCTTTCATACTTTGCTTCTACTTTCATTTTTGAATGAATGTTTTCAAATGGCAATTTGAAAACACCACAATTCTCAATTCTCAATTCTCAATTATGAAGCCCGGTCTGTCGTCGGCGGGCGGCCAATGACCGCCCCTACAGGCGGGCGGGGTACGGCGGGCGGCCAATGACCGCCCCTACAGGCGGGCGGGGTACGGCGGGGAACAACATGGCGAGCAATGCTCGCCGCTACGGGCCGGTCTGTTCCCCGTTCCCTGTTCCCTTTCCTCACCCTGATCCTTGATCCTTGATCCCTGATCCCTAATTCTGCCCGCGCTTGACCTCCACCACGCCCTCGATGGCGCGCAGGCGGTTCATGACGCCGGTGAGCTGCTCCAGGCCCTTGACCTCGAAGGTGACGGTGAAGCCGCAGCGGCCTCCGGGGAGCTCCTTGCCGATGATCTCCTTCATGCGGATCTGCTGGGAGGTCAGGGCCGAAGACACGTCCAGCAGCAGGCCGTCCCGATCCTCGGAGAGCACCTCCAGGGTGGTGGCAAAGGGCTTTTCGCCCCCGGTGATCCAGGAGACGTTGACCCAGCGGGCGGCCAGGTCCGGATTGTTGGCGGCCCGGGCGTTGGGGCAGTCCCGCCGGTGGATGGAGACGCCGTAGCCCTTGGTGATGAAGCCCACGATGTCGTCCCCGGGCACCGGGGTACAGCAGCGGGAGAACTTAATCATGCAGGAATCGATGTCCTCCACAATGACGCCGCTGTTGCCGTGGCGGTTCTGCTGCACGGGCTGGGTGATCTCCAGCACCTTGGTCTCCTTGGCGGCGGCAGGGGCCCGGCTGGCCTTCAGCAGATCCTCCCGGATCTTGCCGATGGCCTTGACGGCGGTGATGCCGCCGTAGCCGATGGCGGCGTACATATCGTCCAGGCACTCAAAGGACAGCTTCCGCAGCAGCTGGGGCTGCAGCTCCTCGTCCTGGAGCAGGGCAGGAGAGATGTTCATGCGGCGCAGCTCGCCCTCGAAGCTGGTCTTACCCCGGGCGATGTTCTCCTCCCGCTTCTCCCGCTTGAACCACTGCTTGATCTTGGAGCGGGCCTGGTTGGACTTGCAGATATTGAGCCAGTCCCGGGAGGGTCCCTTGGCGGACTTGGAGGTGAGGATCTCCACAATGTCGCCGTTGCGGAGCTTCACGTCGTAGCCCGCGATGCGGTTGTTGATCTTGGCGCCGATCATGGTGTTGCCCACGCCGGAGTGGATGGCGTAGGCGAAGTCGATGGGCGTGGAGCCTGCGGGCAGGGAGATCACCTTGCCCTTGGGGGAGAAGACGAAGACCTCGTCGTCAAACATATCCACCTTGAGGGTATGGATGTAGTCCTCGGCGTCGGTCTCCTGCTGATCCTCCAGAAGCCTGCGGATCCAGTCAAACTCCTTGCCCTCGCTGGAGTCTATGCCCTCCTTGTACTTCCAGTGGGCCGCAATGCCGTTCTCCGCGATTTCGTGCATCTCCTTGGTGCGGATCTGCACCTCGAAGGGGATGCCCTCGTCCCCGATGACGGTGGTGTGGAGGCTCTGGTAGTTGTTGGGCTTGGGGGTGGAGATATAGTCCTTGAAGCGCCCCGGCACCAGCTTGAACATCTCGTGGATGTGGCCCAGGACGTTGTAGCAGTCGGCAATGCTGTCCACAATGACCCGGAAAGCATAGAGATCGTAGAGCTCGTCCAGGGTCTTGTTCTGCTCCTTCATCTTGCGGTAGATGGAGTAGACGTGCTTGATGCGGCCGGAGATGGAGCAGGCGATGCCCACGGACTCCAGCCGCTCCCGGATCCGCTGCTGGATCTCCGCCATGAAGGCCTCGGCCTCGGCCCGGTGGGCCTCCAGATAGTCCACCAACTCCTTGTAGCCCTCGGGATCCAGGTACTGCAGGGCGCTGTCCTCCAGCTCCCACTTGATCTTCTGCATGCCCAGGCGGTGGGCCAGGGGGGCGTAGATGTCCATGGTCTCCATGGATTTGCTGACCTGCTTGGGCTTGGTCTGGTACTCCATGGTGCGCTGGTTGTGGAGGCGGTCGCAGATCTTGATGAGCACCACCCGGATGTCCTTGGACATGGCCATGAACATCTTCCGCAGGTTCTCCACCTGCTGCTCCTCCCGGGTGGAGAATTCCACCCGGGTCAGCTTGGTGACCCCCTCCACCAGCTCCGCCACAGTGCGGCCGAAGAGCCGGGAGATCTCGTCGAAGGAGGCGGAGGTGTCCTCGATGCAGTCGTGGAGCAGGGCCGCCACAATGGCGTCGGTGTCCAGACCGGTCTCGGCCACGATCTCCGCCACCGCCAGGGGGTGGATGATATAGGGGGAGCCGTCCTTCCGCTTCTGGTCCTTGTGCTTCTCGTTGGCGTACTGAACCGCCCGCTCCACCGCCTCCAGATCGGTGTTGGGGACGTAGGTTCGGATGGCCTGCATCATCGAATTATAATGATCCTGGAAGGTCTCCATAACGGCGGCCTCCTTTCAATTTGTTGATTTTTTGGCGGCCCGCAGGGCCTTGACGATGGGGCTGGCGTCCAGGTCCACCTTGCGGCCGTCGGAGGTCAGACGGATCTGGCAGCAGCGGCGGCAGGCGTGGAGCTCGATGAGGCCCTGCTCGGCAAAGACGTCCAGGCAGATCCGGGCCTTGCTGAGGGTCAGGCTCTCGGCGGCGCCCCGGGCGATTTTCCGGCCCATGCAGGCGAAATTCTCCTGGAGCCTGTTGTCCCGGGCGTTGGCGATGAGATAGCGCCACACCGCCACGAACTCGCTGCGGGTGGGCAGAAGCCGGGCTGCCTCCCCGGGGGCCAGGGACTCCTGCCGGACAAAGCGGCTGTAGAGATCCCGCTCGTCGTCGGTCTGCTGCCGCAGACGCCGGGCCAGCCGCAGGTCCACCAGGTTCAGCTGCACCGTGCGAGCCCCCCGGAATTCGTTGATCTGGGGGGTAAAGGCCGCGTCCACCGTGTCCCCCAGGGCCACCCCGGCCCCCAGAGCCGTCTGGGAAAAGAAGATGGCGGCCAGGGTCTGGCCGTTGGGGCAGCGGAGGCCCAGCCGCAGGTGCTTGCCGCCCCCCACCTCGGAGAGCTGGACCACCACGGCGTCCTCCACGCAGAGCACGGGGATGGGGCAGCCGGTGCCGCAGGGCTCCAGCTGGTCCAGCGCCCGGATGTTCTCCAGGGTCAGCAGGGCGGGATCCACGGCGCAGTCCACGGCCAGGTCGGTGTCCGCCTGACCGGAGGCCTGGAACTCCGCTGCCAGGGCGGTGACGGCCTGCCGGAAGGCGGGGATGTTGCTCCGGCTGATGGTAAAGCCCGCGGCCAGCTCATGGCCGCCGAAGCTCTCCAGCAGGTCGGAGAGCTGGGTCAGCGCGCCGAAGAGGTTGAAGCCGCCATAGCTGCGGGAGGAGGCCTTGCCCCGGTCGTGATCCATGCAGATCAAAAAGGCGGGGCAGTTGTATTCCTCCGAGAGCCGGGAGGCCACGATGCCCACCACCCCCTGGTGCCAGGTCTCCCCGGCCAGGACGATGGCGTGGGGATGGGCGTCCGGCCCCAGCATGTTCACAGCCTGCTGGTAGATTCCGGCCTCCACCCGCTGCCGCTCCCGGTTCAGACGGCAGAGATTTTCCGCCAGGCTCTTGGCCCGGGCGGGGTCCCGGGTCATAAACAACTCCAGGGCCTGCTCCACCTGGCCCATGCGGCCCGCGGCGTTGATGCGGGGAGCCAGGAGATAGCCCACGGTGGAGGTGGTGACGGGGCCGGTGCAGCCGCAGGCCTCCATCAGGGCCGCGATGCCGGGGCGGGCGGGCTTGGCCAGGGCCTTGAGGCCCTTCACCACCATGGTCCGCACCTCGCCCCGCAGGGGCATGACGTCCGCCACCAGACCCAGGCAGAGCAGGTCGGCAAAGCGCTCCAGCAGCTCCGTCTGGTCGCCGCTGATGGCGGCGGCCAGCTGGAAGGCCACACCCACCCCGGAGAGATCCGTGTGGGGGTAGCCGCAGTCGGGCCGGTGGGGGTCCACCACCGCGGCGGCCCGGGGCAGCTCGTCCTTGCACTCGTGGTGGTCGGTGATGACCAGATCCATCCCCAGCCTGCGGCAGAGCTCCGCCTCCTCGTTGGCGGTGATGCCGCAGTCCACGGTGACGATGAGATTCACCTGCCGCTTATAGAGCCAGCGGATGGCGAACTCATTGAGGCCGTAGCCCTCCTCCAGCCGGGCGGGGATGTAGGGGGTGACCCGGGCTCCCAGGCCCCGGAGGAACTCCGTCAGCAGGGCGGTGGAGGTGATGCCGTCCACGTCGTAATCCCCGAAGACGGCGATATGCTCTCTTCTCGCCACGGCCAGACGGACCCGATCCGCGGCGGTCTTCATGTCCTTCATCAGGAACGGGGAATGCAGGGGCGCGTCGCCGCGCAGATACTCCCGCGCCGCCGCCGCGTCCCCATAGCCCCTGGCAGACAGGATCCGGGCGCAGAGGGGCCCGTAGCCCGCCTGCTCCAGCTCCCGCACCTGCTCCGCATCGAAGGACGATACGTTCCAGGCTCCGAATTTCACGATAATCCACATCCATATGTTTTTTTCTTTCATTATAACACTTTGGCAGAGTTTGCACAATAGTTTTTTTGGCAGGACGCAACGATGGCACTTAAAACAGAGTTGTTCAGAAAGGATTGACATAAAACTGGAAATATGGTATAAATAAATATACAAAAGAACTGCTAAAAGGAGACATCAGAATGGATCTGCCAATAAGCCTATACCGCATTACGTCGGCTTTTTTTGGCAAGCAAACCGCAAGCAGCGACAACACGCTGACAGGCGAAGAAAGAGCTGCCCTGGTTCAGCAATTGATCCAGGCATACAATCAACTCAGAACAGAAGACAGGCGGGATGTCCTGATCCCCGCAGACGATCTGTTTTTAAGAAAAACGGCAATCGGAAAAGAAGTATTATTTGACGGAGCGGAGGAATACTATTTTCTATACAATTGGCCGCTGGATGAATTCAGCGGTCCCAGACAGGCATCCGAGCTGAAGGAAGGGGAGCAATATGACCGCATTGGCGGAGAGGAGGGCCGCTACCTTTCTCCGCTGAAGGAAGACGGAACTCCGGAACCCTATCTTGCCAGAGCGCTGCCGTATTATATTCCCGAGACCCAGATTACGGACAGCCCAAGTTACCACTGTTACACGATCAAGAAGTCCTACGCCGGAGAGGCAGAAAGGCCTGTCCTGAGGGGAATCGTCGCAAGCGCGTTTCGTCAAACGGAACCTAAGGACGGCGGTGGAATCCAGGTCAAGCTTCCAAAGCCGATTGACGCATTGAAGGGGGTGTTTTAGTTGAGAGCCGCAATCAGACAATTTGACGCCGCAATGGATTTGCTGGATCAGAACAGATTGGTAAATCTTCTGAAAAAAGAGGATTTCAGAGAATTCCTGATTTCAAAGAAAGCGAAAAGGATCGTATTGGACAACAGCGAATATACGTCCCTTCCAAATGCCGAGGGGTGCTTTCAAAGAAACGGGCTATGGATCGTTTACGCCACGGATGATCGGTCAAGCGTCGTAAACGAGGCGGAATATCAAACAGCAGACGCCGCATTCTGCCAGCTGGCTGCCAATATCAATCTGGAGTATGCTCCGAATGAAACCATAGAATCGCTGCTGCCGCTGAACTCAGGTCAGGACGTAAAGGCTCTGGAGGCTCTGGTCAGCCGTGCGCTGATTCGACTGAAAACCATTGCTAATGGCCTTGTCGGAACCAAGGCGAGAATCACGATTATAGATGATATCGTCTTTTTGCAGGAAGAACAAAGGCGGTTAAGAGAGTTCTGGTATACGACCACATTTGATACCATTGCGATACAATTAAGTGATCTGGAAAAGCAAAACGAAAGCCTTGCTTTATCCCTGCGTTCCTTCCGGAAACAACAGGAAGCATATTACAGAATCATGCAGTTGTCTTCGTCGAAACGGGGCTATGGCAGAACGCAGCATAAAAAGTTCAGCAGACCGGAACGTACGGCGCAGGCTCTGCAAAAGAAAAAACAATATGAATAATCCAGCGGGGAAAACAGAAATCGCTCAGGCCGACGCCTGAGCGATTTCTGTATGAATTTCCCTGCGGGGCTGCGGCAGGATGCCTCGCCTGGATGCCGGAGGGCGGATCATCTGTCCGCGATTTATACTAGGCCTTCTTTTTTCTTCCCAGCAGCTTGTTGACCGCGATGCCCAGGATCAGGGCGCAGGCCACGGTGCGGATCTCCACGGCGCCGATCTTCACGATCAGGCCGCCCACGCCGGTGATGAGGATCACGGAGGCGGTGAAGAGATTGCGGTTCTCGTTGAGATCCACGTTCTGGAGCATCTTCAGACCGGAGACGGCGATGAAGCCGTAGAGGGCGATGCAGACGCCGCCCATGACGCAGGAGGGGATGGACTCCAGGAAGGCGATGAAGGGGGACAGGAAGGAGATGGCAACGCACATGACCGCGGCGTACCAGATGGTGACGATGGAGGCGTTGCCGGTGATGGCCACGCAGCCGATGGACTCGCCGTAGGTGGTGTTGGGGCAGCCGCCGAAGAAGGCGCCCGCCATAGAGCCCACGCCGTCGCCCAGCAGGGTCCGGTGCAGGCCGGGCTCCTTCAGCAGATCCTTCTCCACGATGGTGGAGAGGTTCTTGTGGTCGGCAAGGTGCTCGGCAAAGACCACGAAGGCCACGGGCACGTAGGCGGTGAAGAGGGTGATGAAGTAGGACAGGTTCAGCTCGCCGAAGGCGCCCTTGGTCTGCAGGAAGGTGAAGCGGGGCACAGACAGGAAGGAGGCCAGGCTCAGGCTGGAGAAGCAGTTCACAAAGGGCTGGAAGCTGATGACCTTCAGAGAATCCTTGCCCACGGCGTCGCCGATGAGGTAGAACACGCAGGCGCAGAGATAGCCCGCCAGGATGCCCAGGATGAAGGGGATCAGCCGGGCCATTTTCTTGCCGTAGGTGGCGAAGAGGACGGTGGTGAAGAGGGTCACCAGGCCGCAGGCCAGGCAGACGTAGACGGAGCCGGTGGCGGTGTCCACCAGGTTTTCCACGATGGTGGGGATGCCGCTGCGCAGCTCAATGGCGTACTCCATGGTCTGGGTGGTGACGGAGCTCTTGAGCAGGTCGGCAATGGCGTTGGGGGCCAGGGACAGGCCGATGATGGCCACGGTGGGCCCGATGACCACGGGGGGCATCAGCTTGTTGAGCCAGTCGGTGCCCAGGGTCTTGGCGAAGACGGCCAGCACCACGTAGACCAGACCGGCCAGGGCGGCGCCGAGGATGAGGCCCAGATAGCCCAGGGCCATGGAGGCCGCGCCGGCGAAGGCGGAGCACATGGAGCCGATGAAGGCGAAGGAGGAGCCCAGGAAGACGGGGCTCTTGGAGCGGGTGAAGAGCAGATAGATGATGGTGCCGACGCCGGCGCCGCAGAGGGCGGCGGCGGGGTCCATTTCGCTGCCCATGGCGCCGTTGACCACAGCGGGGACGGCCAGGGTAGCGGCCATAATTGCCAGAACCTGCTGGAAGGCGAACACAATGCGCTGGGAAACCTTGGGCTTGTCTTTGATGCCGTAAATGAGCTTCATGATCGTTCCTCTCTTTCTTTTCTTGCGGGGACACGGGGCAAAATGAAAAAACGTACCCTGTCATCAGACGGGTACGTGTCAGCGTTTTGAGCGGTCCTTTCGGCCGTTCACTCCCGCCTTCAGACTTTTCGCAGGCAAGTATATCATGCCCGGGGCCATCTGTCAAGCCCCATTTCCGGCGAAAACGGGATTGCCAAGCTCCGGCAAATGTGATACAATATGGGGTGGAGGTGTCAATATGAAGCAGCCCTATGTCGCCGTGGTCGGCGGAATCAATATCGACGTCTGCGGCAAGGCCTTCGGGCCGCTGATCCCCCGGGACTCCAACCCCGGGCAGCTGCGGCTCTCCCCGGGGGGTGTGGGCCGGAACGCGGCCCACAATCTGGCCCTGCTGGGGGTTCCGGTCTTCCTGCTCACCGCCCTGGCGGGGGATCGCTGGGAGGGGTTGATCCGCGGCTCCTGCAAGGCCGCGGGCATAGATCTCAGCCGCGCCCGCTACGTTCCGGAGGGCATCACCTCCGGCTATCTGGCCATTGAGGGCCCCGAGGGCGATATGGAGCTGGCCCTCTGCGACAACCGCCTGGCGGAAGAGATCACCCCGGCCTATCTGGAAGAGCAGCTGGAGCTGCTGAACGGGGCCGCGGCGGTGGTGCTGGACGCCAATCTGACGGAGCAGGCCATTGCCTTCCTGGCGGAGCGAGTCCGCGCGCCCCTCTTCGCGGACCCGGTTTCCGTCCGCAAGGGGGAGAAGCTGCGGCCCGTGCTGGGGCGGCTTTTCAGTCTGAAGCCCAACCGGGTGGAGGCGGAGGCCCTGTCCGGCGTGCGGATCACGGACCGGAACAGCCTGGAGCTGGCCGCGGCCAAGCTGCTGCAGACGGGACTGCGGCGGCTCTGCGTCTCCCTGGGGAGCCGGGGCGTCTACTGCGCCTGGGACACGGAGCGCTGCCTGGCGCCCTGCCCGGAGACCCGGCTGGTCAACGCCAGCGGCGGCGGCGACGCCATGACCGCGGGCTTCGTCCGGGCCTACCTGGACGGCCTGCCCATCGAAGCAGCCGCCCGCTTCGCCCTGGCCTGCGGCAGTCTGGCCGTTGAAAGCCCCGAAACCGTCAACCCCGCATTGTGTTATGCCGCAGCCAGGGAACGCGCTGTAGGGGCGGTCATTGGCCGCCCGCCGCAACCCCCGGAGGCCCAAGCTGTAGGGGCGGTCATCGGCCGCCCGCCGCAACCCACGGAGACCCAAGCTGTAGGGGCGGTCATCGGCCGCCCGCCGCAACCCCCGGAGGTCCAAACTGTAGGGGCGGTCATCGGCCGCCCGCCGCAACCCCCGGAGGCCCAAACTGTAGGGGCGGTCATCGGCCGCCCGCCGCAATCCCCGGAGGCCCAAGCTGTAGGGGCGGTCATCGGCCGCCCGCCGCAACCCCCGGAGGCCCAAGCTGTAGGGGCGGTCATCGGCCGCCCGCCGCAACCCCCGGAGGCCCAAACTGTAGGGGCGGTCATCGGCCGCCCGCCGCAACCCTCGGAGGCCCAAGCTGTAGGGGCGGTCATTGGCCGCCCGCCGCAATCCCCGGAGGCCCAAACTGTAGGGGCGGTCATTGGCCGCCCGCGCCGCAAGCGAAATCGCCTGGAGGCTTATGATTACACCCAGGGCGGCGCGTACCATATTGTGCTCTGTACGGAGGGGCGAAAATGTGTTTTCAGCCAGGTATATGAAGGCGCGGATACCCAGCAGCTGCGGCTCTATCCCCTGGGGCAGATGGTGGAACAGGCGATCCTTGCGATCCCGGTCCATTATCCCACCGTTGAGATCGTGCGATACTGCGTCATGCCAAATCACGTCCATCTGCTGCTGCGGCTTTCCACCGAACAGGAAAATCCAAGCGTTTCCTGGATCATCAATCAATTGAAAGGCGCCGTGACAAAGAAGGCGGGAACAAAAATCTGGCAGAAAGGATTTTACGATCAGGTGATCCGCTCAGAGGCGGATTTCCAAGCTGCCGGAGAATATATCGAATACAATCCCGCAAAATGGAAAACGGACGATTATTACGTCAGTCCGCATTAGACGACAGGTTTTTCGGGCGGCCAATGACCGCCCCTACGGAATTGCGGGCGGCCAATGACCGCCCCTACAAAAGGAGGAACTATGAATCTGAACGCTTATTTGGACGTAAACCCTGAGGTTGCGGCGGCGGTGGCCGCCGGGAAGCCGGTGGTGGCGCTGGAGAGCACCATCATCTCCCACGGGATGCCCTATCCCCAGAACGTGGAGACGGCTCTGAACGTGGAGAAGGTCATCCGGAAGAACGGAGCCGTGCCCGCCACCATCGCCATTCTGGGGGGCCGGCTGAAGGCGGGTCTGACCCCGGACGAGATCGAATACCTGGGCAAGACCGGCCAGGCCGTCACCAAGGCCAGCCGCCGGGATCTGCCGGTGATCGTCGCCAAGGGCATGGACGGGGCCACCACCGTCACCACCACCATGATGATCGCCCACATGGCGGGCATCAACATCTTCGCCACCGGCGGCATCGGCGGCGTTCACCGGGGGGCGGAGACCACCATGGACATCTCCGCCGACCTGGAGGAGCTGGCCAACACCCCCGTGATGGTAGTCTGCGCCGGGGCCAAGTCCATTCTGGACCTGGGCCTCACCCTGGAGTATCTGGAGACCCACGGCGTGCCCGTGCTGGGCTACGGCACCAAGGAGCTGCCCGCCTTCTACACCCGCCGCAGCGGCTTCGAGGTAGACTACCGCATCGACAGCCCCGAGGAGCTGGCGAAGGTCTTCAAGGTCCAGCGGGACCTGGGGCTCAAGGGCGGCATTCTGGTGACCAACCCCATCCCCGAGGAATACGCCATGGACTTTGACGTGATCAACAAGGCCATCGACGAGGCCATTGCCCAGTCCGTGAAGGAGGGCATCCACGGCAAGGCCACCACCCCCTATCTGCTGGCCAAGGTGAAGGATCTCACCGGCGGCGACAGCCTGGCCTCCAACATTCAGCTGGTCTACAACAACGCGGCCCTGGCGGCAAAGACCGCCTGCGCGTATTGCGCGCTGTGCAAATGAAGTCGGCTGCTGCGCAGCCGAATGAAGTCGGCCTGACGGCCTAATGAAGCCGGCCTTCGGCCTAATGAAGCCGGGCTTCGCCCTAATTGTGGAGTTTTGCAATTTGCCAATTGCAAAACAAAAATTCAAATTTCATTTGCGAATTCGAGAATTCGCAAATTCCGAAATTAGCGACCGCAGGGAGCGGCTTCATTCAGCGCGAAGCGCGAGCTTCATTCAGGCCGAAGGCCGAGCATCATTACTGAAAGGAGAACCACCATGACCACTCAAGAAGCCAAGACCATATTCCGCGGCCACGTGGCCCAAATGAAGGCCCTGCGGCACGCCATGGGGATCCTGTCCTACGACGGGGCCACCACGGCGCCGGTGGAATCCGCCGAGGGGCGGGGCCGGACCCTGGCCTACCTCTCCGGCTGCTCCTACGAGATCCAGACCGACCCGGCGCTGGAGGAGGCCGCCCGGTATCTCAGCCAGCACCCGGAGGAGCTCAGCGAGCTGGAGCGCCGGGAGATTCAGCTCTTCCGCCGCGGCAGCGAGTACACCGCCTCCATCCCCCGGGATGAATTCGTGGGCTACACCACCCTGCTGAACAAGGCCGACGCCGTGTGGCACAAGGCCAAGCTGGACAGCGACTTCGCCTCCTTCGCCCCGCTGATCCGGGAGATCTTCGACGCCAACGTCCGCTTCGCCAAATACTACAAGCCGGACCAGGCCCCCTACGACACCCAGCTCAGCCGCTACGAGCAGGGCCTCACCATGGCCCGGACCGACGCCTTCTTCGGCGCCCTGAAGGAGCGCATCGTGCCCCTGCTGAAGCGGGTCATGGCCCGGCCCCAGGTGGACGACAGCTTCCTCTGGGGGAAGGTCTATCCCACCGAGGTTCAGCGGAAGTTCACCGACTATCTGCTGGAGCTCATCACCGTGGACCGCAGGCGCTGCGGCGTGGGGGAGACGGAGCACCCCTTCACCACCTTCTTCAACAAGAAGGACGTGCGGGTCACCACCCACTACCACGAGGAAAACCCGGTGTACTCCATGTACTCCGTGATCCACGAGGGGGGCCACGCCCTGTATGAGCTCCACTCCGGCGACGAGCTGGAGGGGACCCTGCTCTCCGGCGGCGCCTCCATGTCCATCCACGAGAGCCAGTCCCGCTTCATGGAAAACTACATTGGCCGCAGCCGGGCCTTCATCGAGCTGATCTTCCCCAAGATGCAGGAGCTCTTCCCGGAGCAGCTGGCGGGGGTCACGGCGGAGCAGATGTATCTGGCGGTGAACAAGGCCCAGCCCAGTCTGATCCGCACCGAGGCGGACGAGCTGACCTACGCCCTGCACGTGCTGGTGCGCTACGAGATCGAAAAGGGCCTATTCGACGGCAGCATCGCCGTGGAGGAGCTGCCCGGGGTCTGGAACGCCAAGTACAGGGAATACCTGGGCATCGACGTGCCCGATGACCGCCGGGGCGTGCTGCAGGACAGCCACTGGTCCAACGGCAACGTGGGCTACTTCCCCTCCTACGCCCTGGGCTCCGCCTACGGCGCCCAGCTGCTGGCGAAGATGAAGCAGAGCGTGGACGTGGAGGGGGCCATTCGCTCCGGCGACCTGCGGCCCATCACCGGCTGGCTGGAGGAGCATATCTGGAAGTACGGCAAGCGCTACGATCCCCTGGAGCTGCTGGAAAAGGCCCTGGGAGAGCCCTTCGACCCCAGGTATTTCACCGACTACCTGGAGGAGAAGTTCACGAAGATTTACGGGCTGGACTGACGGATTCTTCGGCTTCGCTCAGAATGACGCGGGGGAACGGATTCTTCGGCTCCGCTCAGAATGACGGGGGAACGGATTCTTCGGCTCCGCTGCGCTCCGCTCAGAATGACAAAAAAGACCATGGCTGCTTGCGCAGCCACGGTCTTTTTTTGTTCCGGGTTTTGTTCCGGGGCCCGGAGCGGTTGCCCGCTCCGGGCTTTTGGTTTTTTTGTGTGCTTTTCCTCGTCGGAGCTTACTTGTCCAGGGCCTCGCCGGTCAGGGCGCGGTAGAGGTAGAGCACGGTGGTAGCACGGGTGCAAGGCACGCTCTGGACGAACTTGTCGCCCTCGGCTCTGTAGATGCCCTCCACGTAAGCCCACTTGGCGGCAGCGGTGTACCACTTGCCCTCGGCCACATAGCCTTCGGGAACCGCGGACTCGTCAAACTCGGGCTTGCCCTGCTGGGCGTACAGGAAGGTCAGCATATGACCGGTCTTGCAGACGGTGTTGATGCCGAAGGTGCCATCGGTGTTGCCCGCGGTGATGGCGGGATCCTGGTTGGCAGCCCACAGGATGGCCTTGGTGTACCACTTGCCGGGCTTCACGTCGGAGAAGGTCTTCTCCGCGCTCTCCACGTCGAACTCAGGCTTGCCGGCGGCGGCGTACAGGAAGGTCATAGCGGTCTTCCGATCCAGCTCCTTCTCAGGAGTGAAGTGGGTCTCGTCGGTGCCGGAGGTGATCTGAGGATCGTGGGTGAAGGCCCACTCGATGGCGTCATGGATGGGCGTACCGTGGGGGTACTCCTCCAGATCCACAAAGTGGCCGATCTTGCACTCGGACTCCAGCTCAACCTTGGCATAGAGCTCGAAGATGAACTGGCTGTCGTCGGCGTTCAGATAGTGGGTGCTGAATTCGCCGTACTTGGCGTACCACTCCAGAGCCTTGGGATCGCCGGAGTTGCCGGGCTGGGCGTTGACGTTCACAATGTTCCTGGTGAAGTCCTCCTCGCTGCGGACGCGGATCTCCCAAAGGTCATTTTCCTTATCCAGCTCCAGGCCCTTGGCGTCCATGGACAGCTTGCGGCCCTCCGCGTCGATGAAGTTCACGCCGATGGCGTTGCCTTCCTCGTCGTAGACGTACTGGACAGTCCAGACGATGGCGTCCTCGGGGTTGACAATCTTGTCGCCCTCAGGCACCACGTCCACACCGGCGCGGTAAGTGGGCTGCTCGGCGGAGAAGTCCGCGTTGGAAACGCCCTTGCCGTAGCCGGGGTTGTAGATGACAACCTGGTCGCCGTCCTTCAGCACATCGGTCAGGATGTAGGTGTTGGGATCCAGAGCGGGGCCTTCCACCTCGTCGGTGTACTCGGTCTCATTCAGGGTGACAACGCCGGTGTAGACGGTCTTGGTGTCGAAGTACTTGGCGCTGACCTCAGCATCCAGCACCAGCTCGTCGCCGCAGGTGGCGCAGACGAACTTGGCGGTGGCGGTGAAGTCCTCGGTCCAGGTCCACTCGGGCTCGCCGTAGCTGTGGCCCAGAGCGGGATCGCCCTCGATCTCCTTGGTGTCGGTGTACTCGACGTCCTCGAAGGTGGCGACGGCGGTGTAGACGGTCTTGCCGGCCTCGGTGCAGCTGGGCTCGATGGTCTCGGAGCTCACAACAGCCTCAATGACCTGCTCGTCGCCGCAGTTGGCGCAGACGAACTTGGCGGAGGCGGTGTTCTCCTCGGTCCAGGTCCACTCGGGCTCGCCGTAGGCGTGGCCGATGGCGTCCACAGTCTTGGTCTCGCGAGACAGCTCCTCGCCGCAGACGGAGCAGTAGACGACCTCGTCGTAGCTGCCGGCCTCGGTGCAGGTAGGCGCAACCTCGTTCTCGATGACGGGCTCAGCGGGGGTATGACCGGTGGCGGGGATCTCGACCTCCTGGACGTCGGTGTACTCGGTCTCCTCGAAGACGGCAACCGCGGTGTAGACGGTCTTGCCGGCCTCGGTGCAGGAGGCGTCGACGGTCTCGGTGGTCACGACGGCTTCCACGGTCTGCACGTCGCCGCACTCGCAGGTGAAGGTGGCGGTGGCAGCGGAGAAGTCCTCGGTCCAGGTCCACTCGGGCTCGCCGTAGTCATGGACGTGGTCAAACTTGACCTCGATCTCCAGCTCTTCCTCCTCCACGGCGACCTCGTCGTTCCGCTCCAGGGTCTTGACGACCACGGTGGTATCGACGGTCTGCTCGGGGTAGGTGAAGTTCAGGGTCGCCAGGACTTCCTCGGCGGGGATCTCGTTCACGGAGGCGTAGGCGATGGTGATGACGCCCTCGTTCTCCACGATCTCGTGATGGATGGACTTGTAGGGCAGGGTAGAGACAGCGTCCACGAAGCTCAGGGCCTCGGCGTCGTAGGTGACGGTGAACAGGCCGTTGGTGACAGCCACGTCCTCCGTCAGGACGATCTGGACGGTGCCGTTCTCGGTGACGGTCTCGTCAACGGGCTTGCGGACAGGCGTTCTGACCAGCTCGCCGCGGATGGCGTTGGTGCCGCCGGTGACCTCGTTGGCGGTCTCGCCGATCTTGGTCATCTCCACGGAGCCGGCGTTCCGGGCCACGTCCAGACGGCCGAAGCCGAGGTTCAGCTCCTTGGCGGCAGCCTTCATCGGGACGAAGCTGCAGGAGATCTCGGCAGTGGGATGCTTGAACGCGTTGCCGTCCTCGCCGGTGTGCTCACGGACGGAGACGTCGTCGAAGTAGACGCCGAACTGGTCGGGGCTGTTGCAGTAGCGGATCGCCACGTAGACCTCGGGCTCGCCGGCGAACTCGGAGAGGTCAGCCACGAACTCACTGTAGGTGGCTGCCAGCTCGGTGGTGTCGAGGACCATGGTCATCTCGTCCACGTTGGTGGAGGTTCCGGCGTAGAGCTGGAAGTACTCGTACCAGCTGGAGCCGCCGTACTTTCTGCCGTAGACAGAGAGCTCGGGAGCCTGCGCGTTGGTCAGGTCAATGGCGGGGGAAATGGCCCAGTCATTGGGATGATCGCCGTAGTAGCAGAACAGGGCTCTGCCGCCGGAGTAGGCGTTGTTGGTGGTCTGGATCTCGAAGGAGCTCTGGCCGTCCACGTCCACAATGGTCCACTCAGCGTCCAGGGCCTCGTCCTCGAAGTCCCAAAGCACGGTCTCGAAGGGCTCCGTGGGCTCTTCTTCCTCGATGGTGGTGATCTCCACAGCGTCGAGGTAGATGCGGAACTGATCGGCCAGGGCGGTGTGGCGGAAGGCGATGTAGACCTCTTCCTCACCGGCGTAGTCGGCCAGATCCACGGTCACGTTGGTCCAGGCGTTGACTGCCGCAGTCTCGGGCACCAGCTCCTCCATCTCGTCGAAGTTGGCGGAGGTGCCGGCGTAGACGGAGTAGTTCTCATTCCAGGTCGTGGAGTTCTTCATGACCCAGAAGGAGAGGGTGGCGTTGCTCAGCTCGGAGAAGTCCAGAGCCGGGGTGATGGCCAGATCGTCCACAGCGGCGGTGCTGTTGTAGGTGGAGGACAGAACATAGCCCACATCGGGAATGGTCGGGGTGGCCACGCCGGTGGCGCCGTATCTGGCCCAGGTGGAGGCGTCGCTGTCGTTGGAGAGCAGGGTCCAGCCGTCCAGATCGGTGGTGTTCTCGAAGGACCACTCGTAGACGGGAGCCACAGGCTCGGGAGGCGCCTCGCCGCCCTCGGTGAGAACCTCAACGTAGTCCACGTCCAGGAAGTACATGTCGGTGCAGCTGTAGTGACGGATGGCCACGTAGACCTCTTCCTCGCCGGCGAAGTCGGCCAGGGAGGCGGTGTACTGCGTCCAGCTGCCGGTGGCGGTGAAGTTGTCGCTGATCTTGACCATCTCGCCGACCTCGGCGCTGGTGCCGGCGTAAACCGCGAAGACCTCGGCGGCGTAGCTGGCATCCTGGCCCTTGGCCCAGAAGCTGATGTTGGCGTTGTCGTAATCAGCCAGGTTGATGGCGGGGCTGATGGCGAAGTTGTCGGGGTTGAGAGCGCCGATGTCGTTGATGTAGGACTGGGACAGAATCATGCCCGCGCCCTCATAGGCGGCGATGGTGCTGTAGTCGCCCTCAGGCGTCCAGATCCAGTTGTTGCCGTCGGCGTCGCGGTCGAAGAAGGTCCAGCCGTCCACGGTGTCGTTGAAGTCCCAGGTGACGACGGGGTTGTAGAAGCCCTCGGCAGGCTCGGGGTATTCGCCGGGATCCTGAGGCTCGGGACCCGGATCGAAGGGCTCGATGCCCTGGATGTCCGCGACGGAATCCAGCTCGTCGAAGGTGCCGTACAGGCCGGAGACGTTCTCCACATCCATGATGCCCACCAGGCCCACGACGTCGTCCTCTTCCTCAGCCATGAAGTCGAGGTACCACAGCTTCTTGCTGCCGTTGTCGGCGATCACAAGACCGGCGTTCTCGTACTCCTCCTCGCTGATGGAGCCGTCGGGGTTCACCTTGGCGGTGGCCACGAAGGTCATGGAGGCGTCGGTGGGGTTGGCCAGGACGATGCCGGTGTTAAAGATGGCCTGCGGATCGGTGCGGCGGCCGTTGACGAAATCGACAGCCATTAAGTACAGGGTTCCGTCAGCGCCCAGGATGTAGTAGTCGTACACCAGAGTGCCGTCTTCCATCTCTTCCAGGCCGCCGAAGGCGACGCCGGCCATGTCGGAGATGAAGGAGCTGATGTTCCAGCCGTAGTAGTCGGGCTTGACCAGCCAGCCCACGGAGGTGGTCATCAGAACCTTGTCGTCAACGTCCAAACCGGCGGTAGTCCGGTAGGTGGGATAGTTGGCGAAGTCCAGAGCGGGGTACTCGGCGTAGGTGGCGGTGTCGAACTTGTTCCAATCCAGGTTGGGCTCGAAGTTCACAGCGTCCAGGATGTTCACGCTGCCGCCGATGTCGGCCACGTAGAGCTCACCGGCACGGGTACCGGAGGTGACGTTGCCGGGGGCGTCGACGCCCTTCTTGGACACCACAGCGCCGTCCAGGCTGATCTTGGTGAAGCGGGCGCCGTTCTCGTCGGTGACCTGACCGTTGACGAAGATGTCAACGCTCTTGAAGCCCTTGACCTTGACAGGAATCTCCTTGCTCAGGTGCTCGCCGGCCTCGTTGACGTCCACGGTAGTTACGGTGATGGTGGTCTCGCCTTCCTTCAGCGCGGTGACCACGCCGTCGGCGAAGGTGCAGACATTCTCATCGGCCACTTCCACGGTGTACTCGTTGGTCTCGCCCAGCTTGACCTTGATGTTCAGCTCGGCAGTCTCGCCCTCGAAGAGGACCAGAGACTCGGGCTTGACCTTCAGCACCAGGTCGGTGGCGGGCTCGTACTCGTACAGGCCGGTGACGGGCCACACGTCGGCATTGAAGTTGCCGGTCTCGCCCACGCGGGAGAGGTCGTTCACGTCAATGGCGTACAGGTGGGCGTACTCGTCAGCGCCGTTGTACAGGGACAGGTACAGGAATTCGTTCTCCGCGTCATAGACCGTGGAGGCCCAGACGGAGTTGGTGGCGTCGGCCACGCCGGACAGATCCAGGCCGGTGTTGCCCAGGTCGGTCCACATGACGGAGCCTTCATGGTTCATGGTGAACAGATACAGCTCACCGCTCTCCGTGAGGCCATAGAAGGTCGCGCCGTTTTCATCGGTGGACTCGCCGTCGTCATAGACGCCGCGGCCCGCGCCGGTGAAGGTAGCCATGGGATCGGAGCCGAAGACGGTGTCGCCCAGGTCGAAGTAGAGCAGGCTGCCGGCCTCGGGATCCAGCATGGTCAGGTAGGTACCGTTGTTGTTGGGGCCGATGACGGAGCCAACGTTGTAGCCCATGGCCGCGAAGGCTTCCACGAAGTCCTCGGGCAGCTCGCAGGCGTCGGAGGGGATCCACATGGAGACGATGCCGCCCAGCTGGGTCACCTCGTAGGTGTCGGCGTCAAAGGCATACATGGTGTCCTCGGTGGAGCCGTAGACGGTGTCGCCCACCAGAGCGCCCCAGCGGAGCTGACCCACCTCAGAGAGGGCGGTCCATTCCTGGGTGGCGTTGGAGTTGAACACAGAGGCCTGGCCCTTGCCGTTCTCGTCCCAGATGATGCCGCGGATCTCAGCCTCGGGAGGCATGGACACGGTAACGGGGATCTCGATGACATGGGGCTCGCCCAGCTCGGACAGAGCCGCGGAGGTAACGGTGACCACGGTCTCGCCTTCCTCCACGCCGGTGACGACGCCGTCCTTGACGGTGGCGATGGCGGGATCAGCGCTCTCCCAGGTCACGTCCTTGTTGGTCAGGGTCCAGGGGTAGAGGGTCACGGTGATTTCCGCGGTCTGGCCCTTGAAGAGGTTCAGCTCGCCGGGCTCGACCTCCATGCCGGTGGCAATGTCGGTGGGGTAGATCAGATGGTTGTTGCCGGGCACGATGAACAGGCCGCGGACAGAACCGTACAGACGGGCGGAGTAGCTGCTGTTGACACTGTTGGCCTTGGCCGCCACGCCGGTGGTGGTATCCACGGTCCACAGATAGTGGTCGTAGTCCTGGGTGGCGTTCCAGTTGGAGACCAGGTACAGCAGGTCGTTGTCGTGGTCCCAGGCCATGGAACCGCCGGTGGACTTGTTGTACACACCCATCGCCGCGGTGCCCACCTGCTCCGCGGTGATCTCGGCCACCACGGGCTCCAGGTCCTCGCCGGTGGCGGGAGGATCATCGGGATCCTCGGGATCGGGATCCTCGGGATCGGGATCCACAGGGACCTCGCCCTCGGTCAGGATCTCCACCAGGTCGGCGTTGAGGTAGAACATGTCGGTGACGTTGTAGTGGCGGAGGGCCACGTAGACCGCTTCCTCACCCACAAAGTCGGCCAGGTCGGCGGTATACTGCGTCCACGCGCCGGTGGCGGTGAAGTCGTCGGAGACCTTGGTCATCTCAGCCGGATTGTTGGAGGTGCCGGCGTAGAGGGCAAAGACCTCTTCGGCGTAGCTGGGATCCTGGCCCACAGCCCAGACAGACAGGGTCGCGTCCTCCAGCCCGGAGAAATTCATCGCGGGGGAGATGATCCAGTTGTCGGGGGTCAGGGGGGTGCCCAGGTAGGAGGCGGAGAAGATCATCTTTTCGCCGTCCTTGATGTCCCAGTCGTTGCCGCCGTCGCCCTGGCTGCGGAGCATCCAGTTGTAGCTGTCGCCGTCGCTGTCCACAAGGGTCCAGGCGTTGAACTCGTCCTCGCTCTCGAAGCTGTAGCTGTAGACAGCCTCACCGGTGACAACAGCGGGATTCACGGAACGGGTACCGACGGTCTTGCCGCTTCTGGAGGGCTGGTTCGCAGCGTTGCCGTCAGCAGCGGCGGTCACAATCTCCACGTCGTCGATGGCAGCCAGATACATATCGGACGTGCCGTTGTTGCGGAGGGCCACATAGACCTCTTCCTCACCGACGAAGTCGGACAGATCGGCAGTGTACTGCGCAAATTCGGCGGGCGTCGTGATGGCGTCGGAAACAGCAACCATCTCGGCGGGATCCGCAGAGGTGCCCGCATAGACGGTGATCTGCTCCGGGTAGTCCGGATCGACGCTCACAGCGTAGAAGGACACGGAGGCAGCGCTCACCTCGCTCAGATCAATGGCCGGGGAAATCGCCCAGTTGTCGGGGGTCAGAGCGCCCACGGTGTTGATGTAGGAGCCGGAGACGATGCAGCCCGTGCTGTTGTGGGCAAGACTGGCCAGATCAATCTCGGAGGACCACCAGGAGGCGGCGTCCTGGTTCCAGGTCCAGTTGTAGCCGTCGCCGTCGGCGTCCACAAGGGTCCAGCCGTCCGCGCCAGACTCGAAGTCCCAGGCATAGGTGGTCTCGCCGGGCACCACGGGATCCTCGCCGGGGTCGGGATCCTCGGGAACGTAGGCGCTGTCGTCCAGGGTGAACTTGTACAGCTTGGCGGAGCCGGTGTTGCCGTCGTTGGCGGTGTAGAACACGCCGTTGTCGTCGATGGCAAGACGGTTCATCTTTCCGCTGGCGTTGTCGGCCAGGGTCACAACCGCGACCTTGGTGAGCTCGCCGGTGATGAGGTGCATCTTGTAGACGGTGTTGTCATCGCCCAGCAGATACAGGTTGTTGTTGGTGTAGTTGAAGGCCATGTCGTAGACATAACCCGCGTCGATGGCGCTGCCCACGCGGGAGGCCTCGTCCAGAGCGCCCAGCTCGGCGGCGTACACATTGCCGTCGTCGGCCGCCATGAAGACGTAGCCGTCCACGTACTCAGCCGCGGTGACGGTGAAGTCCACGTTGGCGTAGTTGCTCAGACCGGCATAGGTGCCGTTGCCGTGGTTGTACCACAGGGCGTCCTTGTCGATCTCCCAGGCGCGGTTGCCGCTGCCGGGAGCCGCGGTGGAGCCGGCGGGGACAAAGCCGACCATCAGGCCGCCGTTGTCCTCTTCCTCGCCGTTGCCGCCCAGGTTGACCTTGAAGGCGGACTCGTTGCCGGCATAGTCGGCAACCAGCAGCACGACCTCACCCTTGGGCAGAGTCACGCCCTCGGGCAGCTCCAGGGGAACCTCAACCAGCTCGTTGGGGCCGGTCTGCTCGGGCACGCCCTCCATGTAGACCTTGGAGCCGGACTTGTTCATCACGGCCACGTAGGCAACGTAGCGGTTGTCCTGCGCGCGGATGGTGATGTCGCCGGTGATGAGGTCCATCAGAGCGCCCTTGACCTCGGGAGCGGTGTTATCCACGGTGACGGTGTACTTGATGCCCGCGCCGTCGCCCAGGATGCCGGATTCAATGATGGCGGTCAGGCCGGCGGTGTCCAGAGAACCGGTGGCGGCAACCTGGCCGTTGTTCTTGGCGTTGATGACGCCGTAGTACTCGGGCAGGGCATAGAAGCCAACGGTAATGACGTCGCCTTCCTTCACACCGGCAGAGGCCAGCTTCTTACCCACGTTGTAGTTGGCGGGGGTGGTGTTCTGCCAGGTGCCGCCGTTGACGTAGTAGTAGGCGCTGTACTTCTGGGTGGGAGTGGCCTGGGCAAAGAGGACCTTGCCATCAGCGTCCTGGATCGCGAAGCCCAGGGTGGCCACGTTCCGGATGTTCAGGTAGTTGAAGGCGTTGATGGTGGTCTCGCTGTTCAGGGCCAGCCGCTCGACGGGGAACTCGTCCTCGATCATGTAGGGGTTGCCCATGTAGGTGGAGACGTCGCCGTCGGCGTCCTTCACGCTCATGTAGTTGCTCTCTCTGGAGTTGGTGACGTAGGGCTGCTTGGCGGTGCCGTAGGCAACGTCAATGGCGCTGCTGCGGTCCAGCATGGCGGGATCCGTCCAGGAGCCGCAGTAGCCCAGGATGGGGATGGAGTGGACAACGTCCAGCACGCCCTCTTCGTCGGCAACGGGATCCACGTAGGTGTAGCCCTCGACGAAGAAGCCCTTGGTGAAGTAGCGGCTAAGGAGCAGAGCCTTCCAGCCCTCGTCGATCTTCAGATTGACGGTGACCTTGGTGGGCTCGGTGATGGTGATGACGGGAGTGGCGGCAGACTCGAGAATCAGTCTGGCGTCCACAGTGGTGATGGCATTGTCGCCGTCCACGTCGGCAGCGGCCTCGTCGAAGGCGGCGTCCTCGGCCAGCGCGCCGGTCAGCTTGTCCAGGATGGCCTGGGCGTCAGCCTCGTTGGTCTCGCCGTCCATGTTGACGTCAGCCTCCAGGGCGTAGGTGTCTTCGTAGACCTCGCCGTTGACCTCGTAGGTGGCAACGGAGCCGATGGCCATGGTACCGGTGTACTGCAGCAGACCGTATCCGGCGTTGCCGGCCACAGCCTGGGTGAACAGATCGGTACGCAGGGTGAAGGACTTGGAGCCCTCCATGGGGTAAACGGTGAAGGAGTACTCGTACTCGCCCACGCAGTCGGGATCGTCGCCCAGCTCAACCTTGACCTTGCCGTCCTTGGCAGTGTCGGGGAAGAGGGTGGCGTTCTCGTCCATCAGAATGTAGGACTTGGCGGCGGTGGCGTCGGCCACGTTGCCGAGACCGGAGCCCACACGGAAGGTGGGCCAGTACTCGCCGTCGGCGTCAAACACGGGATGGGCGGTGGACATCAGCAGAGAGTTGGTCAGCTGACGCTGGCTCAGGCCGGTCTTGGCGCACAGGTCGTTGTCCCGGATGTACTGGCCCATGACGGCGGCCATACCGGCAACCTGAGGAGAAGCCATGGAGGTACCGGACATAACCTCGTACTGATCATGGGCGCTCTGGGGGGTGCTGCCGTTGTTGGCGCCAAAGACGGAGTAGATGGAGCCGCCGGGAGCCAGGATCTCAGGCTTCATGCCCAGGGTGCCCCCAGGACCGTAGGAGGAGAAGGAGGAGACGCTGACGGTGTCGGTGACCTCGGGAACCTGGACCTCGATATCGCCGGAGATGCTCATGGTACCGGTGTAGTACTCCTGGCCGTTCTCAGAGACAGCGATCTGGGAGGCTTCCTTGATGGCGTCGCCGTCGGCCTTCAGGATGGAGACCGCGGGAGCGGTGTAGTTGTAGCCGGTGAGGTTCATGTTGATGACGCCGTCAACATTGTTGATGATGACGACACCGACAGCACCCTGGGCCACGGCGGCGTTGGCCTTCGCGAAGAAAGAGGAGGAGCCGCGGTAGCACATGGCGATCTTGCCGGTCAGGACCTCGGAGCCGATGGCCATGAACTGGTCACCCTCCTGGCCCACGTGGTCGTTGTCGTCCACGCCGGGGCCGTCCACCAGGACGTACTCATACTCCTGGCCGGCGATGGTGGCAATGGGAGAATTGCCGTAGCCGGAGGTCTCGGAGTAGAAGACGTGGCGGTCGCCGAAGACCAGGGGACGGCCGGTCTGGCCCATGTTGTCCACGGAGGCAACGGTCAGGGAGTTGGTGAAGGAGCCGGGGCTGCCGCCGGTGGCGTAGTTCACGTCGTCGATGTACAGGTAGGGATACCCCATGGCGGAGTTGTTGGGGGTGTCGTACCACATACCGCTGTTGCCCGCGGAGAAGGCTACCACAGTGCCGTTCTCAACCAGCTTGTTCATGGTGTCTTCATAACCGCTGGAGAAGCTGAAGCCGGTGGAGCCGGAGCCGAGGGACAGGTTGGCGGAGTCGCAGCCCAGGACGATGGCGTCCTCGATGGCGACAATGTAATCGGAGTCGTAGGCGCCGCCGCCGATGCCGAAGACCTTCATGACGACGATCTGGGCGTCAGGGGCAACACCCTGGGTGCCGACGGCCTGGAGAGCGGGAACAAACTCGCCGTCGACCTTGATGAAGCGGTTGGCTGCGGAAATGCCTTCCACGTGGGAGCCGTGCTCACCCTGGGAGTCCTGCATATGCTCGATGTAATCCACGCGCTTGTCAACGTAGTTGTAGCCGTAGGCGATCTTGGTGTTGCGGTAAGCCGCAGCGCCGGAACCGATGGCGGCGTTCAGCTCGCCCTTGACAGCGTCGATCTTCTCAGCAGTCAGCAGATTCAGGCTGGCAACGTATTCATCGTAAGACATTCCCTTTTCTTCGGCGGTCTGGGCCAGGGCGTATTCCAGGGCCTCGCCGGAGAAGGACTGGTGCTCACTGTCGATACCGGTATCGATGACGGCAACCTTGCTGCCGGCGCCGGTATAACCGTTGGCCCAGGTGATGTTGGAGCCGATCATGTAGGAGGCGGAGCCGTTGTTGGGTTCGTCTGCCTCTTCGTCTACCTGAGGCTCATAGCGATTCTCCAGGAACACGTCCTTGACACCGTCGATGGCCTTGATGGCCTCGATCTGTCCGTAGAGCACGTTCGCAGAGATGTTGTTTGCCGCAAGAGTCAGATTCCACTTGACGTCCAGCTTGCCGCCGATGACCTGTTCGATCTTGGCGGTCATAGCCTTCTGCTCTTCGCGGAGACTCGCACGGTAGGCCCGGGCAGCGGGATTTCTCGTGTAGCTCTCGGCCTTGAAGCCGGCATCCAGAGTGGAGGCCTTCTCCAGGACGATGGACACACGAACGACATCCGTGCTGCGATAGGCCGTTTCCTCATTGGTTTCCTTATCAGCGCTGTGCTGACGGGAATCCAATGTGCCGGGGTCGATGGGGACGAGATCCAGTTCCCTGGTCTCGCTGGAGCCGGTCTTGGCCGTAAGCTGCTCTGCGCTGATGGAGGGCACCATCACAGACAGAACCATGGCCACAACCAGCACCACCGACAGGATCCGGCGGAACAGCGATGTGTTCTTCATTGTCATATCTCCTTTTGAAATATTTATATCATCCGCCCTGTTCCCGTAGGGCGGGTAATATACGCAAGCAATCCGTATTTGTACTCTATATTCTAACAGATAATTGCCCGAAGGTCAAGGTTTTGGTATGCACTTTTTCCAAAAACCTTTCCTGGCCCCGGCGGCGCGGCGTTCAATTTCGATAAAAAAGAATGATTATACAATATGTTGTGGATGGTATATTTTTACACCACAAGTGGATTTCGGATGCCCGCAGGGGCCGGTGTTTCCACCGGCCCCCGTTGGGTTTCTTCTCTTATTTTATCCCGCCCCGGAGGGTCACGGTGACCAGCTCCGGCTTGTTCTCGATGCGCAGAGGGAAGGAGGAATTGCCCAGGCCCCGGCTGACGCACATGACGGTATTGCCCAGGCGGTACATCCCCGCCGTATACTTGGGCAGAGGCCCCTGGCCGGGGGCGAAGAGGCCCCCCACCCCGGGCAGCCGCCACTGGCCCCCGTGGGCGTGGCCCGCCAGCACCAGATCCACCCCCGCCTGCTCGTAATACTTCGCGTAGTGGGGCTTGTGGGAGAGCAGAATGTTCAGCTCCCCGGCGGGACGGTCCCGCATCAGCTCCCGCAGGGTTTCGGTCCTGCCCTGGCTGCAGTCCACCCCCAGCAGGCGGAAGCCCTCTCCCAGACCCAGGACGACGGCCTCGTTGCGCAGCACCGTGACCCCGGCCTGCTCCAGCCGGCGGTAGAACTCCTCCTGCCGCTCCCGGCTCATGCGCTGCTCGTGGTTGCCGTTGACGTAGTAGCAGGGGGCCAGCTTCGCCAGCCGGGCGGCGCTGTCCAGGGCCTTGTCCAGGTCGGTATGGTAACTGTCGGTGAGGTCGCCGGTGATGACCAGCAGATCCGGCAGCTGGGCCTCCGCCAGGGCCAGCAGACGGCAGTTGTCCCGGCCGTACTGCCTGTTGTGCAGGTCGGAGACCTGGGTGATCCGGAAGCCCTCCAGGGCCCCCTTCACCTTGGGGGAGCGGAACACGTAGTGGGACGCCGTCAGATCCGTGTTCTGCCGGTAGAAATAGGGAACGGACGCGGCGGCCGCCGCGGTCCCCGCCGCCGCCAGCACGGCAATCGTTGCTTTTTTCATTGGGTGCCTCCTTCGCTGTGACTTGCAAAATACTCCGCGATCAGATAATCCACCACCAGGCCGTAGGACTTGACCCCCGCCTCGTCGAAGGTCTTGATATAGGCGTTGTTCACGGCCTGGGCGGCCTCCTGGACCTTGCCCTCATACTGCCTGTTGTGCTCCACGTGGACGTTGGTGTCCCGGATCAGCTCCTCGGAGCAGAGCTCCCAGAGCCCCCGGGCCGCGGCGGGCTTCTCCGCGTAGAGGGCGTTGAAGCAGTAGATGTAGGCGCTGTACCAGCCGGAGTAGCGGAACAGGGGATCCCCCGAGGCGCGACAGGCCAGAAAGGCCAGGTAATTGGCCTCGTCCTCCCGGGCCACCGCCAGGCTGTGGCCCAGCTCGTGGCAGATGGTGAAGGGCTGGGACAGGGGGAAGGTCTCCTCGCTGACCCCGGCCTCCCCCGTCAGACAGACGAAGATGCCGGTGGTGCCCATGTAGGCGAAGGCCTTTCCCCCCAGCAGGGGCTTGACCCGGGGGGCGGGATCGGCAAAGCGGGCGTTGTCCTCCGCCAGCCGCCCGTAGGCCTCCACGGCCAGGTCGGACATGCGGGCGAATTCCGGCAGCGCCACCGCCCCGGCCTCGTCCCGCTCCACCAGCTTCGAGTATTCGCTGGCCTGCCGGGCGTACCAGGCCGCGGCCTGCCGCAGCTCCTCCACGGTGTAGGCGCGGGTCTCCAGCCCCGTCTGCTCCCCGATGGAGGGGGCGAAGCCGTTGAGGCCCCAGAGCCCGATGAAGAGGGCCGCAAGCACAACCAGAAGCTCCAGCAGCCCCGTCAGAAAGCCCAGGATTCGCCTCTTCCGGAGGGCGTAGATCAGCCCCGCTATGGCCCCCAGGATCAGCAGCGCCAGCAGGATCTCCCAGACCGGGAAGGGCACCCAGCCGAAGGCCGCCCCCAGAGCCCGCATGGCGCTCCGGGAGAAGTCGGTATAAAAGGAAAACCAGAAGGCGGGCATGAAGCGGGCCAGCCCCACCGCCGCGGCGGCCAGGGCCGCGG
Organism: Oscillospiraceae bacterium; assembly: GCA_017541995.1. Classification (GTDB taxonomy): domain Bacteria; phylum Bacillota; class Clostridia; order Oscillospirales; family Oscillospiraceae; genus JAFRPC01. The sequence goes on along the minus strand of JAFXYD010000003.1, from coordinate 7,325 downwards.
CGACGGCAGCGCCGATGAGATTGCGGACAGGCTTAAACATGGGAGGCTCCTTCTTTCAGGGATCAGGGGATACGCCCGCACGTAGGGGCGAGCATTGCTCGTCCTCTGTGCTCCGCTCCGACGAGGCAACAGGCAACAGGCAACAGGGGACACGCCCGCCTGTAGGGACGGCACCCTGCCGTCCGCGCCCCGCGCCTCCCGCAGCACCCGCTGTAGCGGCGGTCATTGGCCGCCACCTCCCGCCCGCCGTGCTTCGCTGCGATGGAAGGACGGATGGGCTTGCACATAAGGCGGGCTCCTTTTGGTTCAAGCTCCAGAGTTCAGATCCGTAACCTAATTCCCTATTCCCTATTTCTTATTCCTTATTCCCTGTTTTATTCGGGCCGCTTGACGATCCGGGGCACTGCCAGCAGCAGGGCGCAGATTACCACGGCCAGGATGGTGTTGGGCAGCATATAGGTGCCGTTATAGAGCAGGGAGTACAGGGCCACGGAGGGCTTCTCCACCCCCATGAAGGCGTCGGGCAGATACTCGGCGTAGACGGTCACGCCGCTGATGAAGTGGATGATGAAGCGGCCCAGGCAGCCCACGAAGGCGGCCAGAGGCAGCAGCTTGTAGTTCTTGTGGAACAGGCCCGCCAGGCCCACCATGGCGTAGGCAACGCCGTAGTCGAAGACGATGGAAACCCAGTTGATGGCCGCGCCGTTGGCGAAGATGAACTTCAGAATGCCGAAGACCAGCCCCGCGCCGATGCCCCAGCCCGCGTTGGAGCGCATGGCGAAGATGATCAGGGGGATCATCACCAGGTCGATGGAGCCGCCGAAGCCGCCAAACTCCAGGCCGATGGGGATCTTCAGATAGCTCAGGGCGATGGCCAGGGCGATGCAGACGCCGCCCTCCGCCAGGATTCGGGTCGTGGATCTCTTTTTGCTTTGCATTTGTTTCTTCCTCCTTTTGAAAAATACCGACGGTTTCAGGCCGTCGGCATTCCAAGAGAAAGCACCCTTTTCCTACGACGGCATGATCCGTATCAGGTTCGCGGGTGAGGGCGCGATTCTCGCCCAGTCTCAGCCGGATCCGTCCGGCTCCCCGAAGGTGTGTCTATTGTATCGCGTTTGTCCGGAAAAGTCAAGCCGCAAATCCAGGGGATCGCGGCCGTACACAAATCCAGGGGATCGCGGCCCGACTTTTCCGGCTTTCCCGGCTTGCTACCGGTTCTTGTTGTGGCTGCTCCGCCAGAGCCGGACGCAGAGCCAGATCGCCAGGGCCAGGGCCGCCCCCAGGGCCAGCAGACCCGCCAGAGGCCCGGCGTAAAAGCCCACCCAGGCCCCGGTCAGAAAGGCCAGAGCCAGGAAGCAAAGGATGCAGGCCACCATGCGGACGTAGGACCTGGGATCCTTCAGCTTCGCCCCGCCGCTTTTGGGGATCAGCTTCACGTTCAGCGTCAGCCGCAGCACCAGGGCATAGAGCAGCAGCCCCACGCCCAGCCCCAGGGTCACGAAATAAAACGCGTATTCCATGTTCATGCCCTCCTTCTGTATTATTGGATGGAATTCTCGTTACAGCAGCTTCCGGAGCAGCAGGGCGGTGAGCAGCGCAATGACAGTGCTCAGGAGGGTGCCCACCAGATAGCGCTCCGCGAAGTCCCGGTTCTCCTCGATCAGCTTGAAGCGGGCAACGCTCTTGGCGGTGAGCACAAAGCCGATGGCCCCGAACTGATCGCAGAGCACCAGCACCGCGATGATCAGCCGCTCCAGCTTGCCGATCAGCTCCCCGCTGCCGGGGACCGTCTGCGCCTCCGAGGCAGGCTTTGCGGCCTGCGCCGCTCCGGCCCCGGCTGGGACAAACCAAGCGAAAAACAGCCGGATCAGAATCGCAGCGGGCTTCCAGATCACGCAGAAAATGGCGGCGTAAACCAAGGCAGGCCGAAGCCAGACCGTTCCGCTCCAGGCCGCCAGAGCCCCCGTCGTATGTGGCAGCAGCAGGGCCCAAAGCCCCGCCAGGACGCCCAGATGCAGGGCCTGATCCGCGCAGAAGGAAACCAGCTGAAGCAGAGCCGTCCTCTGCTTTCTGCGGCAGATCCGGACCCGAATCCAGTCAATCCCCAGGTGGGTCGCGGAGGCGATTCCCCAGCAGGCCCAGACGGCGCCGGAAACGTCCAAAAGGAACATCGATGCCATAGCCAGGGCGTAGAGAAGCCCATGGAGCAGCAGAAAGCGGAGCTCCTTCTGCTTCCTTCGCGCCAGCCTGTCGGGCTGCAGCAGATAGTCTCCCAGCCCGTGGGCGATCCCCAAAAGCAGCAGTGCGTTTATCATCCTCGTCACGCCTTCCTTTTCTATTTCGGCAGAAGCTCCAGCAGCGCCAGGGTCAGGGAGCGCTCCTCGTACACCTTGGCAGCCCGGAGGGCTGTGTCCACGGCCTGACGCTTCAGGCCCGCCAAGGCCGCCGCCGCGCTGGCCGCACCGTAAGGGTGGGCGCAGCTATAGCAGGCAGAGCTGTTCCGGTTTCTCGCTTCCGCCCAGCTCTCCCCCAAAAACCGCGGGCCGAGGCGAACCGCCTCCGAAAAAGCCTCCGGCCTGAGCTTGGCGGGCTTGCCGCCTTCACAGAGCTCTCCCCGCCGGGACAGAAGCTCCGCCAGCTCCAGCAGACCCGATAAATCCAGGGACCCCTCCGGCGAGACGATGGGGTACAGCAGCTCCACCAGCAGCGCCAGGTCGTTCTGGTGGCTGCTGTTCCCCTCCGTAAGCGCGAAAATGCCGTTCAGCACCGCGTTCAAGGCCATGTCCTTGGAGCGCCCGGTGATCATCAGCGCTCTGTAGTCCCGTTCCTTTTTTGCCTGCTCAATCGCCTCCCTGGCCCGGTGGTACACGGGGCCGTCCTGGTAGAAGGTGTCCCGCTCCGGCGTTCGGACCGTCCATTCGCCCACGCCGATGCCCCCGTGTATGGGCACGGGGAAAATGGCCCGCCGCAGCAGCCGCAGGCAGAGCAGGGCGTCCGCGGGCCTGGTGAACAGGCCCTGGATCTCGTCTCCGCCGTTGAATTCCAGCCTGCGCTCCAGGCCGGAAGCAAAGCACAGGTTCAAGATCTCCGTCAGCTCCACCAGGTACTGCTGCAGCGCGTTCCGCCGCTCCGGCTCATAATCCCTGGAGCCCTTCAGATCCACCATCAACGCCCCGTACATGGGCAGCCCTCCCTCTGCGTTTCTATCTGCATGATAGCACAGCTTTTGAAGAAAAGCAACAACTTTTTAATGCTTTTTGTTTTCGCATCAAAAAGTTGTTGCTTTTTCAGATCGCAATATGATTTGCTTGCTTTTATGCCTCGCAATCGGAAGCGGCTGCGCTCTGCCGCCGGTCCTTCAGAGCCCGGCGCAGCAGCCAGAGGGCGAAGACCGCCGCCAGGTCCTCGCCCACGGGGAGGCGCCCGGCGTAAGGCTTCCGGCTCAGGAGGCGGCTCGCAGCTGCATCCAGTAGCAGGGGACCTCGGGATCCAGGATCACCTCGGTGATCCCGGCCTCCGGGTCGAAGCCGAAGTTGTTGTCGGTGATCTCCACCCGACTCAGGCCGGTGACGGAGGCTGTCTGCTCCGTGAAGCTCAGCTCGGAGCCCGCCCGGGTAACCAGATCGTAGCCGGCGTCGCCTCCATTTTGGCCGACGTCGCCGTAGGAATAGCTGGCCATTTTCTTCTGGGAAACCTCCAGGGTCAGGCTCCCGCCGGCGGGGACGGTGAGCTCCAGCGTCTCATACATGACGCGGCTCTGGTTATAGGCTTCGGAGGACAGCAGGCCCACCGAGCTCAGACCGTTATAGGGCATGTTCCGCAGGCTGGGCAGGCCCCGGTCCTCCAGCAGCCGGGCCACCGCCGCCCGGTCGGTCCGGGACAGGGCGGCGCCTTCGTTCCTCCTCAGCCAGATCAGATCCTCCTCCAGGATCGCGGCCAGGGTGGTCTCCTGCCGGTCCAGCCTCCAGGTCCCCGTGCCGGTGCCGACGGAGGCATCCAGGGCCGAATCCTTCAGGTCTCCGCCCACCAGCACCAGTCTGCAGGGCTCCGGGACAGCGGCGGCCCGCCGGTCGATATAGAAGCCCAGTCTGACCCGGCCCGTCCGATCGTCTATGGAATAGCTGGTGATCCCGCTGGCAAAAACCGCCGTTGTCTCCGGATCCACGTGGAACACCAGATTCACTGCGTCCTCGGCCCCTTCGCCCGGGACCTCCTCCGTCAGAGTGTAGACCAGGGCGGCCAGGTCCAGCTCCGGCTCCGGGGCCAGAGACGAGGCCAGATTGCCGGGCTTTTCCAGCAGCTCCCGGTATTCGTTCCAGGAGAGGGTATATTTCCCGTCCTGCTGGACGCCGTGGCCCAGATGGAAGTCCGGCTGGGCGTCGGCGCCGTCCACCGTGAAGCGCAGGCTTTTCAGGCTCTCGTCCGAGAGGCGTCCGGACACGGGATAGCAGAGCTTCAGGGTCTTGTCCGCGCCGGCGGCGTTGGTCAGGACGTATCGGTCCGTCACCTGCGCGAAGCTCTCATAGGTCCTGCTCTTAAACCCGGAAAAATCATAGCTCACGTCCCGGGTGACGGTCAGCCCCTCCAGGTCGCCCTGGGCGGTCATGGGCAGCACGGGGCCGGCGTAGTACCCGTAGTATCCGTTGTTGGGGGCGCTGCCGCTCCCGGTGGAGCTCGGGCCGTGGGCCTTCAGCCAGAGCTGCATTCCCAGCCCGACTGCGAGGACCAGGACGGCCGCCATGGCGGCCCATCGGGTCCAGGTCCTGCGGGGCTTGGCGGGATGGGCCTCCGCCTCCTCCAAATATCGTTCGTCAATGCCGGTGACGGCGTTGAACATGGTCACTGCTTTTTCTTTCATATCGCCACTCCTTCCGCTTCCAGGGCCTCCCGGAGCCGCAGCCGGAGCCGCCGCAGCCGTTGGGCCATTTGGTTGGGGGAGGCGGCGAAGTGCTCCGCCAGATCCTTCACGGGCTCGCCGTACCAGTAGCGGCGGACGAAGGCCGCCCGCTCGTCGGGCTCCAGCCCGCCAAGCCAGCGGTCGATGGCCGCAGTCAGCTCCCGGAGCTCCGCCGTCTCCTCCACGTTTTGGGGGGAGGGGACGCAGTCCTCCAGCTCGGAGAGCAGCAGCTCGGCGCCATCGTACCGCTTTTGGGCCCGGTCATGCCTCCATCGGTCGATGGAAAGATCCCGGGTGATCCGGCCGAAAAACGCCTTGAGGCGCTCCGGCCGGGTCGGGGGGATCCGGTTCCAGGCGGTCAGCCAGGTGTCGTTGACGCACTCCTCGGCGTCCTCCCGGTTCCGGAGGATGTTGTCCGCCAGATACCGGCAGAAGCCGCCGTACTTCCCGTCGGATTCCGCGATGGCCTGCTCGTCCCGGTCAAAATAGAGCTGGATAATGGCCTCGTCCGTCATCGGTCCGCCTCCTCTCCTTGTTTTCGCTTGTTTCTGAAGGTCCCTTCACCCATAGAGCCGAAAACGGGAAAGGAATGTGACAGGGAAATCCGTTTTTTTCTGACGTCCGAACCGCAGGCCCAGCCGTAGGGCCCTTATTCCGCGGCCGCGGCCTCCCGGCTGCGGTCCCGGAGGGCCCGCCGCAGCAGCCAGAGGGCGAAGACGGCCGCCAGGCCTTCTCCCGCCGGAAGCGCGGCGGCCAGGCCCATCTGGCCGAAGAGCCGGTCCAGCAGGTACATCAGGGGGATATAGATCCCCAGCTCCCGGACGCAGGCGTGGAGCATGGTGTCCCGCCCGTTGCCCACGGCCTGGAGGGAGAAGGAGCTGTGATAGTTGATCAGCTGCACCGGGGCCGCCAGACAGCGGACCCGCAGGAAGGCCGCCGCGAAGCCCACGGTGGCCAGGGCCCCCGCCGGGTCCCCGGCGGAGGTGCTGAGGAAGAGATTGGTGACGGGCCGGGCGAAGAGCTCCAGCAGCAGGATGCTGAGGGCCGATACCAGCAGGCCCCAGAGCCGGGCCGCGTTCACCGCGGCCCGCATCCGCTCCCGGTTCCCGGCGGCGTAGTTGTAGGCCACGATGGGCATCATGCCCTGACAGATGCCGATGTTCACGGCGTTGGGGATGCGCTCCACCTTCATGACGATGCCGAAGGCCGCCAGCACCAGATCGTCGTGGGCCGCCGCCAGCTTGTTGACGCAGATGCTGGCCAGGTCAAAGAGCCCCGTCAGCACCGCCGAGGGGATGCCCACGCTGTAGAGACTGCCCCTGTGCTCCCGGGCCAGCCCCGCCGCCTGCCGCAGATCCAGGGTCAGAGGGGCCTTGAGCGCCGCCTTTTTCAGCGCCCACAGCAGATAGCCGCAGGAGACCAGATTGGAGATCAGGGTGGCGACGGCGGCCCCGGTGACCTCCTGCCCCTTGGGCAGGAGCACGAACATGAACAGGGGGTCCAGGACCATGTTCAGCACCCCGCCCATGGACAGGCCGAAGCTGGCCTGAGCGGAGCAGCCGGTGTTCCGCAGCAGGTGGCCCAGGGTCAGAGAGAGGATGGTGGGGGCGCTGCCAATGATGATGACGTAGAGGGTGTAGTCCCGGGCGTAGCCCAGGGTGGCCTGGGAGGCCCCCAGAAAGCGGAGGATGGGGTCCCGGAACAGGGCCGTGACCAGGGCGTAGCCCAGGCCCAGCAGCAGGGCCCCCCGGATGGCGTAGGCGCAGACCTGGCGGCCCTCAGCCTCCCGCCGCTGGCCCATGAGCCGGGCGATGAGGGAGCCGCCCCCCACCCCGTAGAGATTGGCGAAGGCCACGTTCAGCATGGTCAGGGTCAGGGTGACGGTGGTGGCCGCCATCATGTAGGAGTTGCCGGTGCGCCCGATGAAGAAGGCGTCCACCATATTATAAATGAGGTTGATGAGCTGGCTGATGATGGTGGGAATTCCCATGGCCGCCAGGGCCCGGGGGATGGACACCCGCTCAAAGAGCTCGGTTTTGGAGAGCTTGGAGGTCTGCATGCGCTGTCGTCCTTTTCTTTTTTTCTTATTATACTACAGGAATCCGGAAAAGGGAAGGGCAAATCGGGATTTGTCGAGCTCTTGCAAACGTCCGGTAGCGGCGCACTTTGCAAGCGCCCTGTAGCGGCGCACATTGCAAACGCCCTGTAGCGGCGCACACCAGTGCGCCACTGGAACCTGGTCTCGTGGCGCACTGGTGTGCGCCGCTACGGGAGCGTTTCGACAAATCCGAATTCTGGTTATCGGTTTTACTCAGCAAGCCGGGCGTAGGGGCGGTCATTGGCCGCCCGCCCGAGGCAGAGGCCTGCCGTTAACCACCCGTCCGTAGGGGCGGTCATCGGCCGCCCGGTTTGCGGAGCAAACAATCGC
>JAFXYD010000015.1 GCA_017541995.1 Oscillospiraceae bacterium | reverse complement strand
CTGCTGGCCTGCTACGACGGCAACGGCTCCAACTTCGGCACCCATCCCCAGAACGTGCTCCGGGGCATGATCTACGACACCAAGACCTGGGAGTATCCCTACCTCTACAATCTCATCGACCAGTACCGCAGCCTGGCCAAATACAACGACGGCTACGCCTACAACATGATGTTCGTGGGCCCGGGCTGGATGAACAAGATGGGCCGCTGGGAGCAGCCCTATGAGCTGCTCTACAAGTCCTACGAGGACGGCTGCGCCTACTACGGCAAGCTGAAGGCCGAGGGCAAGCTGACGGATATGACCATGGCGGAGTTTGCCGACCACTACCGGGCCGTCAAGGGCTATACCACCCCGGAGTGCGCCCTGTGGCGGGACATTCTCTACGGCTCCGACAAGCAGCTCTTCTGGTACTGCGACCCCTATATGCGGGCCTGCGTCAACATGGACCAGGGCGGCGCCATCGTGGATCTGCGGCCCTACGCCGCCAAGTTGGAGTGGCCCGTGGGCATCGGCACCCCCCACATCCAGGACGCCTCCTATCCCTTCCTGATCCAGGAGAAGTACCGGGCCGGCTACTTCACCCACTACGCGGGGGAGGGCACCGTCCGCTCCGCCAAGGTCTGCTGGAAGGGGGAAGAGGTGGATCTCTGCCTCTGCCGCACCAAGGCCCATTTCAGCAGAGAAGGGGAGGACCGCATCCTGACCCTGGATCCGGTGGACATTGAATTTGCCGGCGGCCTCACCGTGAAGCTGCAGACCGTCATCACCTTCTCCGAGGGCAGCTCCAAGATCCGGATCGACCGGAATATCCTGTCCCTGTCGGACCCCAGGGAGAGCGTCACCGTGAAGGAGTACATGGTGGCCTGCTACGGCACCACCGAGTATACCGAGGACATGTCCTCCCTGACCCTGCGGATCGAGGCGGGGGAGGAGTCCGTCACCATTCCCTATGAATACAAGTGCCGGGAGGCGGCGGTCCGGGGAGCCGAGGCGGTCAGCTGCGTCATTCCCCCCATCAAGACCCGGGTCTCCATGGAGGCCAACGGCCGCAACAGGATCGGCTTCATCCGGGAAGGCTACGCCTTCAGCCCCATGTTTACCCTGGGCTGGGAGCGGGAACTCAAAGAACAGGAGGTTTTCACCACATGGCTCAATCTGGAAAGGGCAGACTGAATTACCGCTGCCCGTCCTGCTTCATGCGGGACATCGACATGGATATGTTCTACGATAAGGACAAGGACGAATACTACTGCCTGCGCTGCCAGTACCGGGGCAGCGAGGCCGACGTGCTGGCGAAAAACGAGCTGGCCCGCTTCCGCTACGGCGCCATGCACAAGAGGTTCCACTTTGATGATTGACGATTTGATCAAGGGCGCGGACGTCTCTTCGCTGCTGGAGGTTGAGGAAAACGGAGGCCGGTTCTTCGACGAGGCCTGTAGGGACGGCTCTCAGCCGTCCGCTTCGTTCCGCTCCGAACAGGCAACGGGCAACAGGCAACAGGCAACAGGGCTCAGACAAACCTCCCCTGCTTGCAGGGGAGGGGGACCGGCCTCAAGGCCGGTGGAGGGGTGCTGCCGACGACAGAGCCATCCCGATGATCCCACCAAGGCAACTGGGGCGGATGAGGCGGTCTCTCAGCCCGTAGGGGCCGATGCCCACATCGGCCCTGCCGAGGATCTGTTTGCCATCCTGCGCCGCCGGGGCGTCAATCTGATTCGTCTCCGGCTCTGGAACCACCCCTACTCCGAGGACGGCAAGCCCTACGGCGCGGGCACCAACGATCTGGACCGCACCATGGTTCTGGCCCGCCGCTGCAAGGCTCTGGGCCTGCCCTGGCTGCTGGACTTCCACTACTCCGATTTCTGGGCGGATCCCGGCAAGCAGTATCCCCCCAAGGCCTGGGAGGGGCTGGATGCGGACCGACTGGAGCAGGCGGTCTATGACTTCACCAGGCAGAGCCTGGAGACCCTCAGGGAAGCGGAGCTGCTGCCCGCCATGATCGCCCCGGGGAACGAGCTCTCCAACGGCCTGCTCTGGCCCCTGGGGAAGACCCCCAACTGGGAGAACGTCGCCCGCTTCGTCTCCGCGGGCATCCGGGCGGCCCGGGCCGTGGCCCCGGAGCTTCCCATCATGCTCCACCTGGACAACGGCGGCAACAACGCCCTCTACCGGGAATGGTTTGACCGCTGGTTTGCCAACGGCGGGGCGGACTTCGACTGCATCGGCCTGAGCTACTACCCCTTCTGGCACGGCGCCCTGGAGGCGCTGCGGGCCAATATGACCGACCTGGCCTCCCGCTACGGCAAGCCCATGATCGTCACCGAGACCTCCATGGCCTTCACCCTGGAGGAGTGCAACGTCTACGAGGGCATCTCCAGGGAGGAAAAGCGAGGCCTGGCGGCCAACGAGAGGACCGCCGCCTGCGTGCCCTATCCCTGCACGCCCGAGGGCCAGAGCGCCTTCCTGCGGGATCTGTGGGGCGTGATCCGCTCCGTGCCCGGGGATCTGGGCAGGGGCTTCGTCTGGTGGGAGCCCGCCTGGCTGCCGGTGAAGGACAGCGGCTGGACCACCCCGGAGGGCCTGGCCTACGTCAGGGAAAAAGGCCCCGGCGGCAACGAATGGGCCAACCAGGCCATGTTCGACTACGAGGGCCGGGCCCTGCCCATTCTGGAGACGCTGGAGGCATTGCATTAGCGCAGCAAGCTGTGGATTTGCAAAGCCTTCCCCTCAAGGGGAAGGCTTCCGGGTGCTTCCCCAACCCGGCAACCCCCAATTCCTGATGACCTGGGAGAAACAGTGATGCAAAAAAACAAACAAATCCTTTTTATCAACGCCTGCGTCCGGGAAAACTCCCGGACCCTGGAGCTGGCGAAGCATCTGCTCTCCCATCTGGAGGGGGAGCTGCGGGAATACAATCTGGAGACCCTGGGGCTGCGGCCTCTGACCCGGGAGAGCCTGGCCCGCCGGGAGGCCCTGCTGGCCGCCGGAGACCGCTCCGACCCCATGCTGCGGCCCGCTCTGGACTTCGCCGCGGCGGATACGGTGGTGCTGGCCGCCCCCTACTGGGATCTCAGCTTCCCCGCCTCGGTGAAGACCTGGATCGAGCATATCAACTGCGTGGGCCTGAGCTTCGCCTACGGCCCCGACGACAGGCCCTACGGCCTCTGCCGGGCCCGGCGGCTGTACTACGTCATGACGGCCGGGGGCCCCATTATGCCCGCAAACTCCGGTTATGCCCAGATCCGGGAGCTCTGCGCGTGCTTTTACGGCATCCCGGAGACGGTTCTGTTTGCCGCTCAAGGCCTGGACCTTCGCGGCGCGGACGTGGAAGAGATCATGGCGGAAGCTTCAAATCGAATTGATAGCTGGTTCCGGGACCAAAAAATATGAACCTGTGTGAAACGCCTTTCCTTCGGGCCCGAAGCCCAAAGGAAAGGCGTTTCGCACAGGCGCAGGCGGCCGAAGGCCGCGACCCGGAAGACAGCCGGGGGACGTGGCGCACAATGTGCGCCGCTGCGGAAACAGAGCGCGGACGATGATCGTCAGGACATTTCGGCCAGCTCCAGACCCGGGTTCTTCCGCTTGGTGAAGTCGATGGCCCAGTAGGAGGAGAAGACCAGCAGCTTCCGGCCCCGGTAGTCCTCCAGCAGCTCCACGTCGGAGCTCAGATTCAGATCCTTCTCCGGCACCGGGGAGGCGGTGATGAAGCGCAGCTCCTCGTAGGGCAGGCCCTCCATCCGCAGCTCCACGCCGTATTCGCTGCGCATCCGGTACTGGAACACGTCGAACTGCAGGGTGCCCACCACGCCCACGATGACCTCCTCCATGCCGGTCTCCGGTTTCTTGAAGATCTGAATGGCGCCCTCCTGGGCAATCTGCTCGGTGCCCTTGATGAACTGCTTGCGCTTCATGGTGTCCCGGGGGCTGACCCGGGAGAAGTGCTCCGGGGCGAAGGTGGGGATCCCCGCGAATTGGAATTTCTTCCCGGGCACGGTGATGGTGTCCCCGATGGCGAAGATGCCCGGGTCAAAGACGCCGATGATGTCCCCGGCGTAGGCCTCCTCCACGATCTCCCGCTCCGAGGCCATGAGCTGCTGGGGCTGGCTCAGCCGCATTTTCTTCCCGGCCTGGACGTGGAAATACTCCGCGTCCCGCTGGAAGTGGCCGGAGCAGATCCGCATAAAGGCCAGGCGGTCCCGGTGGGCCTTGTTCATGTTGGCCTGGATCTTGAAGACGAAGGCGGAGAAGTCGGGGGAGAAGGCGTCGATGAGGCCGCAGTCCGCCGTCCGGGACAGGGGCGGGGGCGTCATCCGCAAAAACTCCTCCAGGAAGGGCTCGATGCCGAAGTTGTTCAGCGCGGAGCCGAAGAACACGGGGCTCAGCTGGCCCGCCTGGACCTCCTCCAGGTTGAACTCCCGGCCCGCGGAGAGCAGCTCCACGTCGTCGATGAGCTGGCTGTGGCGGCTGCTGCCGATGATCTCGTCCAGCTCCGGGGCGTAGAGGTCGATCTCCTGCTTTTCCGCCTTGTTTTTGCCGGAGACGCCGGAGAAGAGGATCAGCTGGCTTCTCTGCCGGTCGTAGACGCCCCGGAACTCCTTGCCGGAGCCGATGGGCCAGTTCATGGCGCAGGTCTCGATGCCCAGCTCATGCTCCAGCTCATCCAGCAGGTCGAAGGGGTCCTTGGTCTCCCGGTCCATCTTGTTGATGAAGGTGAAGATGGGGATGTGCCGCATGGCGCAGACCTTGAAGAGCTTCCGGGTCTGGGGCTCCACGCCCTTGGCCCCGTCGATGACCATGACGGCGGAGTCCGCCGCCATCAGGGTGCGGTAGGTGTCCTCCGAGAAATCCTGGTGGCCCGGGGTGTCCAGGATGTTGATGCAAAAGCCGTTGTACTGAAACTGCATCACCGAGGAGGTGACGGAGATGCCGCGCTGCTTTTCGATCTCCATCCAGTCGGAGACGGCGGCCCGGGCGTTCTTTTTGCCCTTGACGGCCCCGGCCTGGGCAATGGCTCCGCCGTAGAGCAGGAATTTTTCGGTGAGGGTGGTCTTACCGGCGTCCGGGTGGGAAATAATGGCGAAGGTCCGCCGCCGGGAAATCTCTTGTTGCAGGTTCATGATTTACTCCTTTATAAGGGATGAGGGATCAAGGATCAGGGATCAAGGATTAGGGTGGGATTAGGGATTAGGGGAAAAGAAATCGAGTGCGTGCAGAAATGAGACGCCTGATCCCATAGATTTTTAGTATCATACCACATCAATCACCAAATTACAAGAAAAACGGTTGCTTTTTTTGGAAAAACAGAGTAAAATACGAATGATATTTTGCAAATTGATATTTGCAAAATACCTCAATTTTCAATTTTCCATTTTCAACTTTCAATTCCAAAGGGGGCGTGTATATGGACCGCAATTCACCCATCGTGGTGTTTGATTCCGGCGTGGGGGGCGTCAGCGTGCTGCGCTCCCTGGTGCGGGAGCTGCCCGGGGAGCGCTTTGTCTACTTCGGCGACTCCGCCAACGCCCCCTACGGCCCCCGGTCCACCGAGGAGATCCGGGAACTGACCCTGAAGAATCTGACCCGGCTGAAGGCGGAATTCGACTTCAAGGCCGCGGTGATTGCCTGCAACACCGCCACCTCCGCCGCCATCGGGCCCCTGCGGGAGGCCTGGCCGGAGCTGCCCATCCTGGGCATCGAGCCCGCCCTGAAGCCCGCGGCGGACCGCCACCCCGGGGGACGGGTGCTGGTGATGGCCACCGAGACCACCCTGCGGGAGGAAAAATTTGCCAATCTCACCGCCAGACTGGCGGACCGCTGCGCCGTAGCCTGCCTGCCCTGCCCGGAGCTGGTGGAGTACGTGGAGCGGGGAGAGACCGACAGCCCGGCCCTGGAGGCCCTGCTGCGGGAGAAGCTCAATCCCTTCCTGGAGGACGGGCTGGACGCCGTGGTGCTGGGCTGCACCCACTTCCCCTTCGCCGCGGCCTGCCTGCGGCGGGTGCTGCCGCCGGAGACGGAGCTGCTGGACGGGGCCGAGGGCACGGCCCGGAATACCCGGGTCCAGCTGGCGGAACGCTCCCTGCTCCGGGACGGCGGCCCGGGGGAGCTCCTGTTCCGCAATTCCAGCCCGGAGCCTGCTCTGACGGAGCTCTGCCGCCGCCTGCTGCAGACGGAGCCCCTGCCCGCCCTCAGCCCAAACCAAACTGCCAAAAGGAGATCGAATATGGATCCCAAGGAACGCTTTGTCACCCTTTACCGCCAATACATCCACCGCGAGGGGGCGGAGGAGCTTTTGAGCTTCCTGCTGAGCTCCGATTTCTTCGAGGCCCCCGCCTCCGCCCGCTATCATTCCTCCGTGGCGGGGGGACTGTGCCAGCACAGCCTCAACGTCTACGACTGCCTCCGGGCCTATATGGCCCGGCCCCGGGTGCAGCAGCTCTACGGCCTCACCGGGGAGGAGTTCTCCGAGGAGAGCATCGCCATCGTGGCCCTGCTCCACGATCTGTGCAAGATCGGCTGCTACAAGCCCGGCTTCCGCAACGTCAAGGACGAGCGGGGGGCCTGGCAGAAGGTGGCGACCTACAGCTTCGAGGATCCCTTCCCCTTCGGCCACGGGGAAAAGTCTGTCTGGATGGTGATGAAGTATATGAAGCTCACCGACCAGGAGGCCTTCGCCATCCGCTACCACATGGGCTTCTCCGGGGAGGAGGACAGCCGCACCGTGGGCCAGGCTCTGGCCAAATTCCCCCTGGCCTTCGCCCTGAACGTGGCGGACTCCGAGGCCACCTATTTCCTGGAGACCACGCCATAGAGAAAACAGAAGAAAAAAGACCCGGCGACGGGCTTTTTTCTTCTGTTTTTTTCATTTCCTGTAATGCTTTTGTACGCGACCCGTGCTAAGATGAGGCCAAAGAAAAAACGTATAAGGAGGGAGCGCCATGGCACCCCCAAAGACCCATCGGGACTACGACAGTTTTGACGCGTATGTGGACAGCATTCTGCTGAAGCGGAACAGCAAAGAGGGCATGTTTGCCCCCTGGCGCCAGGAGTGCGCCGATACGGAGGCGCTGATCCCGCTGCTGAAGCTGTATCAGGAGCAGCTGAAGCAGGAGGGCGCCTCGGAGGAGCTGCTGAAGCGGGTTGGCCGATACGCCGGCTTGATCTACGGCGTCAGAACCGCGGGAACCCATGAGACAATGAAGCAGATGCTGAATGCGGCTTCGGATTTCAATCGCTTCCTCCAGAGCGACGCCGGCAACGGGGTGAACCATTTCAGCCGGATCCTGCGGCTGGCCACCCAGAGGCGCTATAACCTGGCCCAGGTGGGCAGCGGCTTTCGCGCCCTTTCCAAGGGCTTGGAGCTGGGTCTGGAGCTGGACCCGGACAAGCTGTACACCGGTCCCGGCTGCGAGCGCAACAAGGTGAGCGGGCTGCTGCCGGAGGAGGAGATCGTCCGGGAAAAGAACGCGGACAAGAAAGCCGCCCCCGGCTCCTGGGTCAAGCGTCCGGAAAATCGCAAATACTATGAGATGCATCAGAATTACGCCCCCGGCAAGGAGATCGACAAGCTATCGATCCCGGAGCTGGAGGCCCTGGATCAGAACGAGGTCCAACTGCCCAAGGCCCAAACGGCGGGGGTGGAGAACAACGCCATGAGCAGGCCTGCCAAGGACTGGATCGTCCAGTTCCAGACCACACACGACGTCTACGAGGCGCGGCGGGATCCCCAGGGGAACAAGATCCCCAGGACGGACTGGCTGCTGCGGCTGCTGGCGATACGCTCCCTGGTGGGCGCCGAACCGGGGGACAAGAGCTTCTACGGCAAAAGCATCTCCTTCCAGGACGTCAAGCAGCGGGCGGAGGACCTGGCCAGGGAGCCCGAGGTGAAAAGCTTTCTGGACAATCTGAAGCGGAAGCCCAGCGCCTATGCCAGCGCCATGGAAAACGCCAGAAAGGGCACCGGCAGCGGCCTGGACAGGCTGGTCAAGCTTTACGTGGCCGCCAACGGCCTGGCCCCCCAGGGGAAGCTGATGAAGCGCTATCTGCCCTCCGCAGAGCAGCGGGTGGACTGCCAGAAATATGTTCTGAAGAACAAGGCGGAAAAGCGCGAGGACAAGCTGGACTGCGTGAGCCAGATCATTGCCTCCCGGCTGACGGTGGGCGCCAGACGCGGCGGCCTCACCGGCATGGACGACAGAATGAAAAACGCCCCGGACAGCGAGGCCTTTGCCCAATGCCGGAAGCTGACCCGGGATGCCCTGGAAAAGCTGGCTCCGGCTGAGCTGGGCAGCCTGCTGACCGTGGCCCAGGCCGGCCACGGCGGCAAGATGCTGCAGCGCTTCAGCGCCATGACCCAGATCAACGCCCAGAACTGGCAGGACAAGCTCCGGGAGCAGCAGGGGCCCCGGATCGAGGAGCAGCCCGAGCTGCTGCGGATCTGAGCTCCGCCCAGGGAAAAGCCCGCTCCGGCACGACGCCGGAGCGGGCTTTTCATACGCTTTATCCGCCTCATTCCGCCGGAAAAACCAGCAGGGCCGGGGCCTCGGTCTGGGGGGCGTAATCCTCCGCCGGGTAAAACAGCGCCCAGTTTTCCTCCGTCCGCAGGCGCTGCGCCCAGTCCGCGGGCCAGCTCTCGGGCCAGACCACGGCGGCGCTGCCCTGGGAGAAGCGAATGATCCGGTACAGGTTCGAGCTGCCTGGATCCAGGGCCTCCATCCGGGACTTCATCCGGCGCTCGGCGCTGCTCTGGGCGATGTCGTCCTCCGGGGAGGCGGGCAGATTTGCCACCAGCCATTCCTGGATGGCCAGGGCGGTGCCGCAGTCGGTCTGGCAGCGGAGCAGGCCGTTCTCCTCCACGGTCTGCATGTCCCGGGTCAGATCGTAGAGCCGGGGCTCCGCCGCCTCCAGCAGGGAGAAAAGGCTCTCGGCGTCAAAATCCGTGTAGAGCAGCACCATGGCGTCCTCGGTCTGGCTGAGCCTGGCGCAGTCCTGCCGCAGGGCCTCTTCCGACCCCTCGCCCCTGGTGTCAAGCCCTTCCGCGGGCTCGGATTCGGAGGCGGTCTTCTGGGGGGAGCGGGCGGGCTCCGAGGGGGGCTCGGCCTCCCAGGTGGCGGCAACGGTGTCCGGGCTCATGGATTGCTGCCCGTCGTTCTGCTCCTCATAGGGGTTGATCCAGCGCTCGGTCTCGGCGGGCAGCACATAGAAGGAGCCGTTGACCTCCGGATACAGGGCCGTCTCGGCCTGGGGGACGGCGGCGTGGTTCTCCGGGGCGGCGTCCTGGACCCGGGTCTTGTTCTTCAGGGGGATCACCCCCAGCCCCACCAGCAGCACCAGCACCGCGGCCACAGCCCCCAGGGCCGTGCCGGGGCCGAACCAGCGGCGGATCGGGGTCTTCGCCTTGCCGCTGGCCTGGTCGATGCGGTAGAGCACGCCCTTTTTCAGCCCCTCGGGGGCGGGCTCCGCCAGGGCGGCCAGCTTTTTCTCCACAGTCTCCATGGCCCCCATCCAGGCCCGGCAATCCGGGCAGGCCTCGAGATGCGCAGCCAGCGCCTGTTCTTCCTCGGGGCTCAAAGCGCCGTCCAGCTTGGCGCTCATCAGCGCCAGAGCGTCTTCACAGCTCATCGCGCATCCCTCCCTTCTGAAAAGACAGACGAATCTGACTCCAAATTGTTCCCGTTTTGCAATAATTTATTTCGCAGCGCCAGCCGAGCCCGGGAGAGCCGGGATTTCACCGTGCCCTCCTTGATCTGCAGGATCTCCGCGATCTCCGTGTAGCTGAGATCGTTGATGGCCCGCATGGTGAGGATCTGCCGGTACTCCGGCGCCAGCTGGTTCATGGCCCGGGTCAGGGCGGCCCGATCCTCCGCGGCCAGCAGCAGGGCCTCGGGGCCCTTGGCCGGGTCCGGCAGCTCCAGCTCCACGGTCTCCTCCTCGTCGTCCACCGTCGTCAGCGACACCGTGGGCCGCCGCTTCCTAGCCCGGAGCCAGTCCAGGCAGACGTTGGCGGTGAGCCGGAAGAGCCAGGTGGAGAAGGCGGACTCAAACTGAAAGCCCTCCAGGCTTCGCCAGGCCCGGAAGAAGGCCTCCTGGGACAGATCAAAGGCGTCGTCCCGGTTGCCGCACATGCGCAGCGCCAGGTTGTAGACCCGGTTCTGGTAGCGCTCTACCAGAGCGCCGAAGGCGTCGTTGTCTCCGGCCAGCACCTGTTCGATGATTTGCTTATCTTCCATTATTCCAAGTCCCTCTGAATCCCGCGGATCACGCGGTACACGTCCTCCATGACCGCGATCTTCGAGATCTGCTGCTTGTACCAATTGCTGAAGCGGACGCCCCGCAGATACCAGGCCAGCTGCTTGCGGGCCTCCAGACAGGCGATGTGCTCCCCCTTGTCCTCCCGGGCCAGCTCGATCTGCCGCAGGGCGATTTCCATTCGTTCCGCCAGGGGCGGGCGCTCCGGCACGGGCTCTCCCGCCAGAGCGGCGCGGATCTGCTGAAAGAGCCAGGGGTCTCCGAAGGCGCCCCGGCCCACCATCAGGCCGTCGGCTCCGGTGCGGGCCAGGCAGCGCAGGGCGCTCTCTGGGGAGATCAGATCTCCGTTGGCAATGACGGGGATGGATACCGCCCGCTTTACCTGGGCGATGAGGTCCCAGTCCGCGGCGCCGGAGTAGAGCATGGTCTTGGTCCTGCCGTGGACGGCGATGGCGGCGGCCCCGTTGTCCTGGGCGAGCTTTGCCAGCTCCGCCGCGTTGACGTGGCTCTTGTCCCAGCCCTTCCGGGTCTTCACCGTGACCGGCACGTCCACCGCGTCGCAGACGGCCCGGATGATCCGCCCCGCCAGGGCCGGATCCTTCATCAGGGCGGAGCCCTCGCCGTTGTTGACGATCTTGGGCATGGGGCAGCCCATGTTGATGTCGATGTAGTCCGCCCCGCTGAGCTCCAGAGCCAGCTGGGCCCCCCGGGCCATGAATTCCGGCTCGCTGCCGAAGATCTGAGCCCCGCAGAGCACGCCCCGGTTCCGCCGCAGCAGGGAGGCGGTCTTTTTGTCCCCGTAGCACAGGGCCTTGGCGGAGACCATCTCCGTCACCACCGCCTGGGCCCCCAGCCCGGCGCAGATCTCCCGGAAGGCGTAGTCCGTCACCCCGGCCATGGGGGCCAGGATCAGGCACCGGGGCGGAAAAAGCTGCTTCATGAAGCCACCTCACAGTTTGATTCGTCCTATTATACTACATGGAAGCCGAAAAAGCAAAGGAAATGAAAAATATTTGGAAAAGGAAAGATTTTGCTTGACAAACGGCGTTCCAGACACTATAATAAACGAGCAAAACAAATCCGCCCTTAGCTCAGTTGGTAGAGCAACTGACTCTTAATCAGTGGGTCCCGGGTTCGAGTCCCTGAGGGCGGACCACAAGAAGGAATCCCTCAGCTTGCCTGCCCTGCTCCCGTGATTCCTTCTTTTTTTATAAACGGCCCGTTGGTCAAGTGGTTAAGACAGAGGCCTCTCACGCCTTTAACATCGGTTCGAATCCGGTACGGGTCACCACGTCGGAGCACCCTCCGCACGGCTCAGAAAAAGCAGTCGCTTGATGCGGCTGCTTTTTCTGAGCCGTGCTCCGTGGCTCCTCCTTTCCCCATCGAACCCGCTGCGCTGGGCTTCGATGGGGCCCCGTTTTTGTGAAGAATGTAACGATACTCGCACCAGAAAAGAGTACCGCCTGTCAGAAGACGGGCCGGGCTTTTTTTTCGCGGCTGATTGACAATCGATTTTGGGCAGTATATAATGGATTTGCAAAAACAAAGAGAGAGAGGAGAGCCGCTATGAGCAATGAAACCCGCGCCAACCGGAATGAGATCAATCGCCTGAACAAAGCCATCTCCGCGGAGGAGCAGACCATCAACTCCATTTTCCAGCGCATGGGCCAGACGTATTTTACCGCCCACCGGGACGATCCGGAGGAGGCCCAGGCCGCCTACGTCCAGGGCGTGCTGGAGGCCATGAACCGGGCCAGGGGCTATAAGGATCAGATCAACGTCCTGCGGGGCATCGCCATCTGCCCGAATTGCAAGGCAGAGGTCTCCAGTACGGCTGCCTTCTGCAGCTGCTGCGGCACCAGAATGCCGGTCAGGACGCAGCCCGCGTCGGCTCCCGCCGCCAACACGCTGATCTGCCCCAGCTGCGGGAACGTCTGTCAGCCCGGCACCCGCTTCTGCAATCGCTGCGGCACCCGCCTGGGGGAGGCTGCCCCGGCCGCCGCGCCCGCGCCTCAGAGCGCGCCCATTTCCCAGCCCGTTTCCGCACCCCAGAGCGCGCCCATTCCTCAGCCCGCGTCTCAGAGCGCGCCCGTTTTCCAGCCCGTTCCCGCGCCGGTTTTCCAGCCCGCACCCGCGCCCGAGGCTGCGCCGGAGGTCCCTGCACCCGTGCCCCAGCCCGTCTCCGCCGCCATTCCGGAGCCAGACCCCGTTCTCAGCGAGCCCGCGCCGGAGCCCGCGGAGCCCGCGCCGCTGCCGGATCCTCCGGAGGCGCTCAAGGAAAGCCCCGCGGCTGAGCAGGCCGCCCCGGCAGCTCCCGCGAAGAAGCGCTGCCCCCACTGCGGCACGGAGCTGGACCCCGAGTTCCGCTTCTGCCTGGAATGCGGCAATCCTGTATAGAGGCAAAGCACAAGCCTGCGGCCGGGGGCCGCAGGCTTGTGTTTTTTATCGCTGCCGGAACACCTGGCCGTCCTTCACCTCCAGAACGGCGTCGCAGTCCTCGATGGTGCTCAGACGGTGGGCGATGATGATGCAGGTCTTTTCCCGGCTCAGAGCCTTGACAGAGGCCATGACCGCCTTCTCCGTGGCGTTGTCCAGGGCGGCGGTGGCCTCGTCCAGGAAGAGCAGGTCCGGGTCGTAGTACAGGGCCCGGGCGATGCCGATGCGCTGGCGCTGGCCGCCGGAGAGGCGGACGCCCATCTCTCCGATCTTCGTGTCCAGCCCGTCCTTCAGCCCCCGGACGAAGTCCCCCAGCTGGGCCTGGTCCAGGGCCTTCCAGACCTGGGCGTCGTCGATCTGACTGGGGTAGAGGCCCAGGGCCACGTTGGCCCGGATGGACTCGTCGGTGAGATAGATGTTCTGGGGAATGTAGCCGATGCGGGCCTGCCAGTCCTGGTAGTTCTCCCGGATGTCCTGGCCGTCATAGAGAACGCGGCCCTGCTGGGGCTCCAGAAGCCCCAGAATGATGTCCACCAGGGTAGTCTTGCCCGCCCCGGTGACGCCCACGATGCCCACGCTGGTGCCGGCCTTGACGGTGAAGCTCACGTCGCGCAGCACCGGGGTATCGGTCTCGGGGTAGGTGAAGCTCAGATTTTCCACCCGGATATCCGCCTGCTTGCGGGCCTGGCTTCGATCCCGGGCCGCGGTGTCGATGACCGCCTGGCCGATGTCCGCGCCCCAGTTGTCGTCAATGACCTCGCAAACGGCGTTGAGCCCCGGCATCAGATAGGAGATGCTGTTGATGGTGCTGTTGATGGACTTGGCGCTGGGCATCAGCTTCATGGCGGCCACGGCAAAGGCGGAGAGGCTCCCCACCACGGAGGAGAGATCCTGCCGCAGGGCGATTTTCACCGCCACCAGCCCCAGAATGCCCCCCACGCAGAGGATCTCCAGCAGACGGGGCGGCACGCCGGAGAGAATGGCAAGGCGGCGGCGGACGCGGACAAAGGCCTCGCCGTTTTTGGCGTAGCTGTCCACAAAGCAGCGCTCCCGGCCCATGACCTTGACCTCCTTGATGCCCCCCACTGCCTCCACAATGGCCTTGATCATCCGGACGGTGATCTCCCGGGACTCCTCCCCCGCGGCCTTCAGCTTTTTGCGGACGATGAGGAAATAGCTGGTGGAGTACAGCGCCAGGCCCAGGACGATGGAGAAGGTGAGCCAGGGATCCACCAGCACCAGATAGACGATCAGCAGCAGGGTGATGAGAATGCTGGTGATGAGGCTCATGATGCTGGAGACGATGTCGTAGGCGTTGGAGACGTCGCTGTTGATGGCCCGGATCACCTCGGAGGAATTGTGCTGGAGGTGGAAGGTATAGGGCTTGCGCATGAAGCAGTCCAGCAGCTTGGCGGAGGTGTTGATGCGGTTCCGGGCCAGGAAGACCCCCTGCACCACGGACATATAGATGTGATACAGATTCTTCACGACGTAGACCGCGATAATCAGCAGCACCAGAACCAGCAGCAGGGTGTTGGGATCCCGAACCGGGAGCAGTTTCGTCAGCAGCCGATACCAGCCCTTTTCCGCCAGCTGCTCCGGGGAAATCAGCAGATTCACCAGGGGCAGGATCAGGGAAACCCCCAAAAAGTCAAAGGCGGTGCCGATGAGAATGAGGAAAAAGAGCAGGATGAAGTAGCGCCGCTCCTGTTTCGGAAAGATCATTTTCAGCTTTTCGAGCAGGGATTTGTGTTCCATAGGCGGAAACCCCCAATCTGTGATACAGAAATAGTATCACAGATTGGGGGTTTTGTCAATTTAGAGCGTTTCCTGTTTCAGGGCGTCCAAAGCCTTCTCCTTGAGGGGAAGGCTGTTCAGCTCAGAGCGTTTCCTGTTTCAACGCGTCAATGGGGTTATCCTTTTTGATCTTCCAGGTGGCGTAGAACATGGTGGCGAAGACCACCAGGAAGACCGAGCCCGCAGCGATGCCCATGGCCGTCCAGGGCAGGCGGAAGGGACCTTGGCCGAAGCCCTGATCCACTACCTTCCAGATCAGCCAGCTCACGCCCACGGACACCGGCAGACCCCAGAGCAGGGCCTTGGCCCCGTAGAGCAGGCACTCGAAGCGCATCATGCGCCCGAAGGCCCGATTCCCCATGCCCACGGATTTCAGGGTGGCGAACTCCCGCCGCCGCAGGGCCACGTTGGTGGAGATGGTGTTAAAGACGTTGGCCGCCGCGATCAGAGAGATCAGAATGATAAAGCCGAAGGTGAAGACGTTCATCACCAGCAGCAGGGAATGATTGCTCTCCTGCCCCGACCGGGTGTCATGGACGAAGAACGAATCTCCCAAGCCCAGGGCGTTGATGGCGTCCTGTACGGAGGCCATGGCCGCTTCATGCTGAGGCGCCCGGATAAAAAGCTGAACAAACGGTACATTGTATTCTTCGGCAAATTCCGTGCTCATACTGGAGGCGGGCAGATAAAGAGACAGCTCATGGACGCTGGAGGGCAGGGGGCGTTCCCGCAGAATTCCGCCGACGGTGAGCTCCCGCTGCACTGTGGCCTCTTCTATGGAGAGGATCACCACGTCGTCCGAGGAATACCTGCCATCAGGACCGCAGCGTTCCTTGGGGACAAACTCATAACCGGCAACGGTATGAGAGGCGTTGAAGTCCGCTCCGTCGTCATAGTGGGGCCCCACACAGACCATGCCCTCCGGCGTTTTGACGGATTGCATGGTGACAGGGATGGGCAGGCGCTCCCCCCGCAGCAGGGGACAGAGGCGGAAAACGGTGCTGCCGTCCTCCCGCAATGCCAGGGTTTCGTTCACATATGCCACAGCCTGCCGGGCCTCCGGGTCCGCCCCGGTTTCGGCGCAGAGGGCGCGGTATTCCGCTTCCTGGAGAAAATAGAACCTGCATCCCAGATGAAAAACACCGTTCTCCCGTGTGAAGTCGGAAGCCACAGCCTCTGCGCTCATGTACTGCTCCGGGATCAGCAGATCAAAGGAGCTGTATTCAGCGCAGGAAACAGCTTCGATGTGCTCCGCTCCCCGAAGCCGCTCCGCCAGGGTTTCCATCCGCTCCACGTCATGGACATGCTCCGCGGGCAGACCCGGGTCCGGACCATAGACAAGCAGATCTGCCACCGACTTGCTGACAGAGTTGGCAATGTCCTTCCGCAGATAGTCCGAGAAGGTAAAGGCTGAAATAAACAGCACGATGCTCATAAACAGGGAGATCACCGTGGAGCGATACTGCTTCCGGCTGCGCTTGAAGTTTTTGGCGGCCAGGGCGCCGGGGAAGCCGAAGAGCTTTTCCGTCAGCTTCGATACCCGGACCCTTCGGGGATTGATTTTCACGTCCGCGCTCTGCCGAATCGCGGCGATGGGGGTCAGACGGGTGGCCCGCATGGCGGGAATCCAGGCGGAGACCAGGGCCGTCAGCAGGCCGATCCCGGCCGCCAGCGCCAGAGCCGGGGCGTAGAGCACCAGCCGGATCTTCACGCCGTCGATGCCTTCGATGTTGACAAAGCTGTTAAAGGCGGGCTGGAGGAAGCGCAGGGTCAGGCCGATGCCGCCGCAGCCCAGCAGCAGACCCGCGGGAATGCCCGCCGCGCAGAGCAGCAGGGCCTCCGTCAGAACGGCGCGGCGCGTCTGCCGCTTGGTGGCGCCGATGGACTTCAAGAGACCGAACTGCCGGGTCCGCTCCGACACGGAGATGGAGAAGGAATTGTAGATCAAAGCCACGGAGCCCAGGAAGATCAGGGCGAAGAGGATCGCCACCAGGCCGTAGATCACGGCGTTGATCTCCTGATTGGCAGACGCGCCGGAATAGGCCAGCAGATCCCGGTTGGTGCCGCCGTTCAGGGCAATCTCGGGGAAACAGCTGTAGAGAAACTCGGAGCAGTCGTCAATCTGCTTCATGGTCAGGAAGAACTTGTAGTTCGGTCCGCTTGCCCCGGTGGTCAGCACCAGGGAGCCGGGCATATCCCAGCCCTCCACGTCGTCGCTGAAGCGGTCATAGACGCCCACCACGGTGTAGACCCGTTCCTCTGTGTCCGTGAGACGCTCCTGCTCAAACAGATAGGGATTGTGTTCGTCTAAGGTGTTCCCGGCCCGGTCCACCCGGCGGCCCGCCTGAACCGTCACAAGCTGTCCCACCTGGTATTTGACCCCTGTAGAGGCCTCGGTCATATCGGAGATCAGGAGCTCATGCTCGTTTTCCGGCATTCTGCCCTCCAGCAGGCGGACCGTCACCAAATCCGAAAAGCCCTCCGACATGGAGACGATGTGCAGGTAGGGGTAAGCCTGCTGGTGTTCCGTATCGCCCACCAGAGCCCAGCCCAGATCCTCCAGCTCCGCCGTCTGCTCCAGCTCCGGCCTTTGCCGCAGCTGCTCCAGCTTGTCCGGGTTGACGTGATCCAGCCAGCCGTGATAAGCGCCGTTCTCCGCCACGGTGACGTCCACCAGATATTGCCGCCCGGAGTACGCCCCCTCCGCCACGGCGGTGAACAGGGCCACGGAGAGGATGATGCCGATGAGGGTTACCAGGGTCCGCACCCGGTTCTGCTTCAGACAGCGCAGAGTATAGCTTGTCAGAATGTTCATGCCCGCACCCTCTCATCCCGGACGATTTTGCCGTCCTCGATGGCGATGATCCGGTCCGCCTGGAGGGCGATGGACTCGTCGTGGGTAATGACGATGAGGGTCTGACCGTAGCGGCGGTTGGAGAGCTTCAGCAGCTCCACGATCTCCTGGCTGTTTTTGCTGTCCAGGTTGCCGGTGGGCTCGTCCGCCAGTACCACCGCCGGGGCGTTCATCAGCGCCCGCCCGATGGAGACCCGCTGCTGCTGGCCGCCGGAGAGCTGGTTGGGCAGACTGCGGCGGCGGTCCTGGAGCCCCAGGGTGTCCAGCAGCTCCTCCAGCCGCTCCTGGTTCACCTTCCTCCCGTCCAGCAGCACGGGGAGGGTCATGTTCTCCTCGGCGGTGAGCACCGGGATCAGATTGTAGAACTGATAGATCAGCCCCACCTGGCGGCGGCGAAAGATGGCAAGCTGCTCGTCGTTCTGGGCGTAGACCTCCTGGCCGTCTACGAAGACCTTCCCCGCCGTGGGCCGGTCCACGCCCCCGAGTATATGCAGCAGGGTGGACGTGCCGGAGCCGGAGGGCCCGATGATGGCCAGAAACTCGCCCTTTTCGACAGAAAACGAAACGTCGTCCACAGCCTTCACCAGGTTTTCCCCGCTGCCGTAGTGCTTGGACAGATGTTCAATTCTCAGAATTTCCATACGCGTTCATCCTCCTTGGGATTTGATGTTCGGATTATACCACGCCAATGTGACAGTTGGGTGACAAAACGATAAGCGTTTTGTCACCCAACAAGTTTTTCACACCGACCCCACATAAAACCGCATGGTAAAGCATGCCCCGCCCTCAGGGCGGTTGGCGGCCCGGAGGGTGCCGTTCTGGGCGGCGACGATCTGCCGGGCCAGGGCCAGGCCGATGCCCACGCTGTTCTCGTCGGCGTTTTTGCCCCGGTAGAAGCGCTCAAAGAGATGGGGCAGATCCTCCGGGTCGATGCCGGGGCCGGTGTCGGAGACGCACAGCTCCGTGAAGATCGGCGTCTGCCGGGCCGTGACGGTGACGCTGCCCCCCGCCGGGGTATGCTCCACACAGTTTTTCAGAATGTTCCCCAGGGCTTCGGCGGTCCAGGCGGGATCCACGAACAGTTCCGCGTCCCCGAGCTCCGCCGCGAAGCGCTGCTCCCGCAGTTCCATGGAAATCCGAAGGGCCTGCACCGCCCGCCCGGTCAGCTCCGCCGCCCGCAGGGGCCTCGGCTCAAAGACCACCACCCCGGCGTCCAGCCGGGAGAGCTTCAAAAGGGTCTCCACCAGCCAGTCGATCCGCTCCAGAGCGCGCTTCAGCTCCCGGGTCAGAGCCAGGCGGCGGGCCCCGTCGGCGCCTTCCCGGGCCAGCAGGGAGAGGCTGAGATTCATGGAGGTGAGGGGCGTCCGCAGCTGGTGGGAGATGTCCGCCAGCGCCCGGGTCAGCTCCTGCTTCTCCCCCTGCAGCCGCTCCGTGGACTCCTTCAGCCGCAGGGTCATCTTGGCGATCTCGCTGCGGAGGATCGCCAGCTCTCCCTCGACGTTGTCCTCCAAAAGCTGCGCCTGGCCGTGGAGCACCCGGTCTAGGCTCTGGCTCAGCGCCGCCAGCTCCCGGTAGCGGCGGTGGACGAAGCGCCAATGCAGGCCCCCTCCCGCCAGCGCCGCGCAGGCGCCCAGCAGTCCCGCCCAGGGCGAGACCAGAAGCCCCAGGGCCCCGAACACCGGGGCCATGAGGCCGTAAAGCAGCAGCTCCCGCCGGAGCTCCGGGTTTTTCCAGTCCTTCATTCGTCCACCCGATAGCCGATGCCCCGCACCGTTTTGATCAGGGCGGGCTGCTGGGGATCCTCCTCCAGCTTGTCCCGCAGGCGCTTGATGTAGACGGTGAGGGTATTGTCGTTTACATAATCTCCCGCCGCGTCCCAGATCTCCTCCAGAAGCCGGGCCCGGGTCAGCACACGTCCCCGGTTGGAGAGGAAGACCAGCAGGATCCGGTATTCCAGGGCGGAGAGGGGCAGCTCCACGCCGTTTTTCGTCACCAGGGCCTTGTCGGTGTCCACCCGGAGGGGGCCCAGGCTCAGGACGCTCTGGCTGCCGCAGCGGCGCAGCACGCTCCGGATCCGGGAGACCAGCTCCCGGGGCCGGAAGGGCTTGGCCACGTAGTCGTCGGCCCCCATGTCCAGCCCCGCCACCACGGAGCCCTCGTCACCCGAGGCGGTGACGAAGATCACCGGCAGCCCCAGGGCCTTGGCCGCGGCGCAGACCCCGAAGCCGGAGCCGTCGCTGAGGGAGAGATCCACCAGCAGCAGATCGAAGCGGCCCGGCGTCAGAAGGGCCTCCGCCTCCCGCTGGCCGGAGACCGTCTCCACCCCGAAGCCCTCGCCCCGGAGAAACTCCGCCAGGGAGCGGCTGATGGCGGGATCGTCCTCCGCCAAAAGTAATCTGTACATACCCTTGCCTCCTTGTGTCTGCTCTGGACGCCCCTCAGTCCTCGGGGTCGTATTCCCCGTATTCGCAGCCGATATGGGTGGCCTCCACCTCGTCAAGCAGACGAAGGGCCCCGTCCGCTTTTTCATAGAGCTTCACGGTGCCCCAGCCGTTGCCGCCGTTCCAGAGCCGATTGTGCCGCTTCCTGCCGTCGGGGGCCTCATAGTTGATCAGCAGCATGTCCTCCTTCCGGCAGAAGACCTCCGTCTCCATGACGGCGTGGATATTCTCCTGCCGCACGTGCCAGACCGCCAGGTCCTCCCGCTCCTCGAAGGAGAAGCTGGTTTTCACCATCAGATGCAGCTTGGAGAAGTTGAAATCGTATTCCTTCCCCTCGTAGTAGAAAACCCCCAGCAAGCGCCGGTCCAGCGGAAGGAAATAGATTTTGGGCCGTCCGCCGCCGATGTCAAAGACGCTGTTTTGCAGCCGCGCCCCGGTCCTTTTGCTGCTCAGGCAGTTGGAGGAGAGCCAGACCCAGGGGGTGGTGAAGTCCCGGCCCCAGTTCTTGTCCGCGTAGCCGAAGCAGGCCTCGGGCGTGACCCGGTAGCGCCTGCCGTTGAAGCGCACCCAGCCGCTGTAGGCGCTCTTCATCCCCTCGGCGTGCCAGTACATGGCAAAGGCCTCGGCGTCCCGCAGGGGCTTGCTGGCCCCGTAGCCCACGTTGAAGGCGATCTGCTTGTCCAGCTGCAGATCCCAGGACATCTCCCCGGCGTCGCACATCCATTCCGGGTGGGCCGCAGCCTCCTCCGGCGAGATCCGGATGCTGCCGGTGAGCCTGGTTTCGCTGGCAAGGCAGTCCGCCGCCTCGATGCGATAGGGCGCTTCGCCCTGCATCGTGAGCTCCTTCCAGGCGAAGAAGCGGTGGAGCTGGCAGTGATCCCTGCCCCAGGTCCCCGCCTTGACCATCAGGTAGGAGGGCCGCTTTCCGGCCTCCCGGTGGGCGGGGAGCTGGCCCAATACGGGCTGATCCTCCGCCAGAGCGGGGTTGCAGACAAAAAACTCCACAAAGAAGGCCTTGTCCGCTCCGCTCTCCTCATCCTGGGCGGTAAACGAGTGCCACCACCAGTCGTAGCCGTGGTGCGCCAGCGGGCCGTGGAGCATACACGCGTCCCGGGTAATATCGTGTTGGTTGAACATGTTCAGACTCCTTCGTATCCTGGTGTAATCCGGCAAAGCCGAAGGCCAACGCAAGGGGCTGAGCCCGCCTGCGCCGACAGAGGCATTATAGCAGAAATCCCGGCGTTTTCCAAGTAGCTCCGGGCCTGTTTTGCAAAAAAAGGAAAAATGGCGCCGCCCCGGAGCACACCCACGACTACGTGGAAATGGTCTATATGTGCCGGGGCTCCACCACCCACAGAGTCAACGGTCAGAGCCTGGTGCTGCGGGCGGGAGAGCTCCTGCTGCTGGGGCAGAACGCCCGGCAGTCCATCGCCCCGGCCGGGGCGGAGGATATCGCGGTGAACATCATCCTGCGGCCCTCCTTCCTGGCGGATACCCTGCCCCTCTGGGGAGAGGAGGAGACCCCCCTGCGGCGCTTCATCCTCTCCTGTCTCAGCGGGCAGAGCGAGTCGGGCTGGCTGCTCTTCCACGTGGGGGACCTGCTCTGCATCCAAAATCTGCTGGAAAACCTGGTGGACAGTCTGCTCCGGGAGAGTCCCAACCGGCAGACGGTGCTGCGGCTCAGCGTGAGCCTGCTCTTCGCCCAGCTTTTGCAGCACACCCATCGGGCGGAGCTGTCCACCGAGACCCAGAACCTGCTGCTGACAGCCCTGGGCTACATCGAGACCCGCTACGCCGACGGCAGCCTCAGCGACCTGGCCCGGGCCCAGCACTATGAGATTTCCACCCTCTCCCGTCTGATCCGGCGGCAGACCGGCAGGAGCTACACCGAGCTGGTGCAGGAGAAGCGGCTTTCCCAGGCGGCCTGGCTGCTGCGGAACACCCAAAAGCACGTGGACGAGATCGCGGCCCTGGTGGGCTACGAGAACAGAAGCTATTTTCACCGGCTCTTCGCCGCCCGCTTCGGCTGCTCTCCCCGGCAGTACCGAATCTGCAAATAAGGACACTTTTTTTGCAAACTCAGAGCTTGAAAAGCGCCTCCCGTTCCGCTATCATAGAGAGGAACAGGAGGCGATTTGATTGAAGTATTACCTGGCAATCGACATCGGCGCCTCCTCCGGCCGCTGGATCGACACGATTCTCAAGGTCGCCAAGATCTTCAACGTCCCGGTGGACGTGATCACGAGATAATAGGAGGTTATCCCAATGAAAGACATTCTCACCGCTCCCTTTCTGATCGAACTGGTCCGCACCCTCACCAACATGTACGCCCACGGCTGGGACGAGCGCAACGGCGGCAACGTCTCCGTCCTGCTGGAGGAGGCCGAGCTGGCCGACTTCCTGGATCTGAACGCCGTGATTAGAACCATCCCCACGGGCTTCGCCGCCCCGGAGCTGGAGGGGAAGTACTTCCTGGTCACCGGCACCGGCAAGTATTTCAAGAACGCGCAGTACGATCCCGCCGCCAACCTGGGCGTCGTCCGACTGACAGATCAGGGCGCCCAGGCCCAGCTCCTCTGGGGCTTCACCGACGGGGGAAAGTTCACCTCCGAGTTCCCTGCCCACATGATGAGCCATGTGGCCAGATGGAAGGTCGATCCCGAAAACCGGGTCGTGATGCACTGCCACCCGGCCAACCTGCTGGCCATGACCTACGTCCACGACCTGGACGAGGTGAAGTTCACCCGGACCCTCTGGCAGATGTGTACCGAGTGCATCGTGGTCTTCCCCGAGGGCGTGAACGTCCTGCCCTGGATGCTCTGCGGCACCAATGAGATCGGCGAGGCCACGGCGCAGAAGATGGAGAGCGCCCGGCTGGTGGTCTGGGCCCAGCACGGCATCTACGGGGCAGGGAAGGACCTGGACGAGACCTTCGGCCTCATTGAGACCGCCGAGAAGGCCGCCGAGATCTGGCTGAAAATCGCCCACCTGCCCCTGGTGAATACCATCTCCGACGAGGCCATGCACCTGCTGGAGGCCCGCTTCGGCGTCAAAGCCCGGGAGGGCTATCTGCGATAAGCGCCGGGGAACGCAGGGCAGGGAACACAGGGCAGGGAACACAGGGCCGGGGACACAAGGGAGTGTGCTCCCCGCCCGTAGGGGACGGGTTCCCCGTCCCGCCTGTAGCGGCGGTCATTGACCGCCACATACACCACGCCCGTAGGGACGGCTCTCAGCCGTCCGCGTTCCCCGCTCCGACGAGGCATCAGGGATCAGGCACCAGGCATCAGACCCGCCCGTAGGGGCGGTCATTGACCGCCCGCCGTACCCCGCACGGACGAGGCATCAGGGATCAGGCATCAGGCATCAGACCCGCTCGCAGCGTCGGTCCTGCCCCGCCTGCTGCAGCCCGCCCGTAGCGGCGAACATTGTTCGCCACATGCACCCCGCCCGAGGGCGGATTGAAAAT
>JAFXYD010000014.1 GCA_017541995.1 Oscillospiraceae bacterium | reverse complement strand
GGTTTTCACCAGCTCGCCGATGACATAATCCCGGACGGTGTTGGTGACGGTATTGCTGTAGGTCTCGCTGCCGTCGGCGACGGGGACGAAGTCGAAGGCGGTGCGCATATCTTCAGCCTCGAAGCCCGCGTAGTCCGCCATCCAGACGGTGCCGCGCTGCACGGCGTCCACGGTGGCCTTGATTTCGCCGGTCTCGTGGTTCTTCACCAGGATCTGGACCTGGCTGGGAGTCCCCAGACCCCGGACCGTGAGGCTCAGCACCACCCGGTTCATCACGGAGACGGAGCCGTAGACGTTGGGGCCGTTGGAGCTGTTCTCCAGGGTGGCGGGGGCCTCGCCCACGTCGGCAAACTGCTCCATGGCGGCCTGGGCCTCAGCGGACAGGTTCGCGTTCACCAGGTTCTCCGCGTCGAAGCCAAAGTAGACCTGGGCAGCCGCGCCGTAGTTCAGCAGGTCGGCGGCCAGACGGCGGGTGGCGTCGTCGTTGTCGGTCTTCAGCAGCTCTCCGAGGATGTAATCCCGCAGGGTGGTGCTTTCGGTCTCGCAGACGTACTCCTTGCCGTTGGCGTCGGTGCCGTGGAAGCTGGCCTTGAAGGAAACGCCCATCTCCTTGGCGGTGATGTCGGTGTAGACGGCGTTCATCATGAAGCCCTCCTCCACGTCCTCGGGGTTGAAGCGCTTGGTCTCGGTGGGATTGCCCTCGGCGTCCAGCTTGGACACCTCGATGTACCAGCTTGCCATCTGATCGGTGACGGACTTGCGCACACCGAAGGTGGACTTCAGCTCGATGCCGATGGTGATGGAGGGGTAGATGGTGAAGCCAGCGGCCTCCACCACGTGATGCTCACGGCTCAGCTCCGCGCCGCAGACGGTGCAGTAGGTGACCATGTCGTAGCCGCCTTCCTGGAGCTCGGTGGGGGCGACCTCGTTCTCCTTCACGGGCTCGCCGGGAGTGTGGCCCAGGGCGGGGACTTCGTTTCCGGTGCGGGTCTCGCCGGTGAAGAGGCCGGTGTAGCTGGTGTAGCCGGGCTCGGTGCAGGTAGGCGCGGTGACTGCGCCGGGGGCGGGCCAGAGGTCGCTGCCCTGGGAGACCTGCAAATCGTTGCCGCTGACGCCGTAGACGTAGTACACCACGTAGTCCTTCTCTCCGGCGTCGGTCGTCACGTTCAGGGTCCCGGTCTGGGGCTGGCCGCCCCGGTTGAAGATGATCTGATCGTAGTCCGCCAGATCCAGCTGGATCTGATAATAGGGGTGATTGCCCTTGTCGCTGCCCGCGGCAGTCAGGGCATGGCCGGGCCAGGCGGCGTCCAGATTGCCCGCGCTGCCCCAGGCCCAGGCGTAAAGGCTCTCGCCGTCCAGCTCGTCCACCACGTAGACGCGCACCAGCTTGTGCTGGGGCTCCGGGTGGCCGCAGTAAACGCAGAAGCCGTCCTCGTAGCTGCAGGCCTGGGTGAGGCTGTAGTCGCAGCGGGAGCAGGTCTCGGTGTGGGTGCCGTTTTCATTGTCGGTGTAGGCGGCGTCGTGGCCCAGGGCGGGGATCTCCACGTCCCGGATCAGGTCGTCATACCAGGCCGGATTGATCTCGCTGCATTTGCACTCCAGATAGCCCAGGCCGGGCTCGGTGCAGCTGGGGGCCTGATCCTCATAGGGATGCAGGGTATAGCTGTGGGTGTGGAGGGGCCGGTTCTGACCGTCGGTATAGAGGCTGGTTTCCGTGGTATAGGCGGCGTCGGGGCTGCCGGCAGCCTCGATGAGCTTCTGGATCAGATAGTAGTTTTCCATGTAGTGGGGGTCGGTGATGCCGGAGGCGTAGCTGATGAGGCTGGTCTTGCCGAAGTCGTAGCGATCCGCCAGCTTGTTGGTGGTGAGATAGTCCCAGCCCCCGGAGAGGGAGAGATTCCCCATGAGCTCCGCCAGCACCTGCATGGCGTAGGCGGGGGTTTCGCAGATGCCGTTTTCCTCGCTGGACCAGTAGGCGAAGCGCCGGACCCGGGCGGACCAGCCGTTGAACATGGATTCGTTGAAGCCCAGCTCCAGGCCGCTGCGCTTGCGGATGCAGCCGCTGCGGTATTCTCCCGCGGTCTCGTCCGCGTGCTGGTGGCCGCAGTGGTAGACGTTCACGTCCCGCCAGCCGTCGTTGCCCCCGGCGTTGTTGACGGTCATGGCCACGAATTTATTGCATAGTGTTTGCAGATCGGAATCGGACTTGTAGCTGTAGCTGGTGGTGCCCAGGTAGGAGGAGCGCTGGGCGCTGGTGGCGCTGGAGGCGTAGCGGATGGCGGTTCTGCCGTAGCGGGTGAAGCCCCACTCGGGCATGGGCAGCCGGGGCACAAAATCGTCGCCGTTCACCAGGTTGAAGATGCAGTCGTACTTCTCCGCCGCGGCCTCGGCGTTGGCGGTGTTGTTGGGGGAGGCGAAGGTGTAGGCAAAGACCTTCTCCCCCTGGTCGGCCAGGTAGGCGGCCATGATGTTGGAGATGGCTCCGCCCCGGGAGTGGCCCGTGAGCCAGAAGACCGGGGTGGCCTCCGGGTCCACGTAGCGCTCCAGATAGGCCTTCAGCCCGCTGCGGATGCGGTTGGCGCAGACGTCGAAGCCCCGGTGGTTGCACTTGCGGTCCCAGTCCGCGTTGGGGAAGCGGAGCTTGCCCTCGGCAGCGTCGTATTCCTGGCCGAAGCGGTTGAGATTGCCCACGTTGAAGTTGGAGCTCCACTCCTCGATGGTGCTGTCGGTGCCCTGGACAAAGACCGCGATGAGCTCGATGGTCTGGCCGTTGTATTCCACCCGGCGGTGGCCGTAGAAGGCCTCGTCCATGTCGTCGTCGGCGTAGGCCGCCATGGAGATTTCCCCGTCGGAATAGCCCTGGGCGAAGTTGTAGCGGATGACGTTTTCCATGCCGTGGGCCCGCATGAGCTGGTCCACCCGGTAGATCTGGGTGATGGAGGAGCCGTCGCTGTCCCGCAGGGGGACGGCGGGGGTGTAGACGGTGGCGTTGTCCTCGTTGGCGTAGCTAAGCTGGGCGCACCAGGTGGACAGCCCGGCGATGTTGGGGTTATAAACCGTATTGTCCCCGAAGAAGTCCCGGTAGTCCAGGGTGTAGCTGAGGTTGATCTTGTAGTTTCCGCTCTTGTAGCTGCCGGAAAAGCTGTTGTTCTCGGGCTCGGGGTCGTACTCGTTGAGAATGCCGTCGTAGTCGCTGTCGGGGGCCGCGTCGGAGGCCGCCGACGGAGCCGCCGCGAAGACCTGGCCGGGCACAAGGCTCAGCAGGAGCAGCAGGCTCAGAAGCAGGGCAAGCGCTCTGGTTTTCATGGTGGTTCTCCCCTTTTGTACAAATTGGCCGAAGCTCATTTTTATTATAACGAATTCTTTGTGCAAAAGCAAGACAGTCCCGTGAAAAAACGATTGTTTTTCACAGGACTGTCAGAATGCGAAGTGTTACGCTCAGGGTTCGTTGACCACCCGGGCCTCGGAGCCGTCCCGGCGCAGGTCGCTGACGGCCACCACCCCCTGGGCGGGGTCGTAGCCCACGATGGCGGTGCAGCCGAACATGACGTGGGAGCTGGAGAAGTAGTAGCGCTGGGAGATGCGGGCCAGGTCGATGCGGGCCTCGGCTCCGTTGTCCACCTCCAGGCAGAGCAGGCCGTCGTCGTCATAGTAGTAGCGTCCGGCGTCCACGGCGGTCTGGAGATCCACGCCGAATTTCAGCACGTCGATCAGAACCTGGGACACCACCTTGGGGATGGCGTCCCCTCCCGGGGAGCCGATGGCCAGGCAGAAATTTCCCTCCTGCCGGTCCCCCACGGCGATCACCGGGGAGAAGTGGGTTCTGGGCCGCTTGCCGGGCTCATAGGCGTTCTTGCCGCTGTCGTTGAAGTTGCTCAGAGAGTTGTTGAGATAGAAGCCGTCCACGCAGACGTAGCTGCCCCAGTTGTCGGAGAGGGTGTTGGTGACGCTCACCAGCATGCCGTTCCGGTCGATGACGGCGAACTGGGTGGTGCAGCGCTTCTCGGGGTCCGGCTCGAAGCTGAGGCTCTGCTGCTCCTTCAGCGCCTTGTTCACCAGCTTCCGCACGTATTTTCTCGACACCAGGCCCACCCCGTCGAAGTCGTAGAGGTGGGGGTCCACCAGCTTGGTGCGGCGGGTCTCAAAGCCGATGTCGTTGGCCAGCTTCATGACCTCCAGATAGCCCTGGGGGTCCTCCCGGGGATCCGGCACGTCCAGCAGGTCGGCCACCGTGAGCATCTGGGAGGTGACCACCCCGGAGGTGGGGGCGGTGGTGGTGTAGATGCGGATGTTGTGAAAGCGGGAGCGCAGGGCGCTGCGGCTGTAGGCCCGGTAGCCCCGCAGGTCCTCCGCCGTGAGGGCGCAGGCCTCCGTGATGTCCTGGGCGATCTTGCCCCGGTAGAAGACATCCGCTCCCTTGGTCTGGATCAGCCGCATGGTGTCGGCCAGCTCCTGCTGGATCACCGTGTCCCCCTCCCCGACGCCCTGGAAGGCGGGGTTCTCCCGCAGCTTGGCGGAGTAGGTCAGGCGGCGGGCAAAGAGGGCCGTGGCGGGGAAGCCCTCCTCCGCCAGGCGGATGGCGGGGTCCATGACCTCCGCCAGGCTCATGGTGCCGAAGCGGTCCAGGGCCTTCTGCATTCCGGCCACGAAGCCGGGCACCGCCACGTCGTCGGTGTTCTCCGGGGCGCTTCCGGCGCAGGCGTAGTAGTCCAGGCTGTAGCCCTGGTCGGTGGCGGGATCATAGACCACCATGACGCCGCTGCCTCCCAGGCCGGAGGAATAGGGCTCCGTCACCCCCAGGGCGAAGGCCACGGCCACGGCCGCGTCCACGGCGTTGCCGCCCTGGGCCAGGATCTCGATCCCGGCGGCGGTGGCCTCCCGGGTGGAGCTGCTGACGGCGTAGCCCCCCAGCTCCAGGGGCTCCGGGGCGGGCTCCGTGGCCTCGCTGCTGCCCTCGGAGACGATCACCGTCCCGGATTCGCTCGCGGGGACGGTCTCCGACGGGGCGGAGTCCTCGGTCCGGGAGGCGGTCTCGACGCCGGTGGTGGCGGTGGGTTCTGTGGAACAGGCGCTCAGCAGCAGGATCAGGACCAGCAGCAGCGCCGCAGTTTTCTTGCAAGCTTTCATGGTTTTCCTCTTTTCACGGGCTCAGGAGCTCTTCAGCGGAATGGTGATCCGCCCGTCCTTGCCCACGCTGTAGCTGCCCTCGGGCAGCTCCCGCAGCAGGCTCTGTCTGATCTGCTCCAGGTAGAAGCCCCGGCTCACCGCCGAGGGGCTGTAGTCCTCCAGAAGCAGGGGGATCAGGGTGAAGGCCCCGGTTCCGGCGGCGGGGTCCAGGTCCAGCCGGACCAGCACGGACTCCCGCTCCCCTCTCTGGTCCCGGTCGGAGACCAGGGAGCCCAGGCTGTAGAAGATCCAGCCGTCCTGGTACTGCTCCACGGGCTGGAGCAGCTTGGGATGGCTGCCGATGACCAGATCCGCTCCGGACTGGATCAGCTGGTGGGCCACCCGGCGCTGGGCCTCGCTCACCAGCAGGCTGTCCGGCTCGCCCCAGCAGACGTAGACCACCACGTAATCCGTCTCCTGCTCCGCCAGCAGCACGTTGCGGTACAGCTCGCTGTAGGCGGTGGTGGCCAGGCAGTAGTCGTCGATGGGCCCGGGGCCGTTGGGGTTCACGGCGGAGCAGGCCACGAAGCCGATGCGCATGCTCTGGGCCTCCAGAACCTTGTACATGCCCGCGGCGGGCAGGTCCTCCCCTGCCCCGGCGTATTCCAGCCCCAGGGACCGGACGGCCTCCACGGAGGCCTCCAGACCCCGGCTGCCGTAGTCCAGGCTGTGATCGTTGGCCAGGCCCAGGGCGTTGATCCCCGCCCGGCCCGCAGCCTCCAGGGCCTGGGCCGGGATGGAGATGGGCTCCTCGGCGGTATCGGCGGCGGGATAGGCCGCCGCGTCGGCGGGCAGGACCGTGCCCTCCAGGCTGGAGAAGACGTAGGAGGCGTCCTGCCACAGG
Organism: Oscillospiraceae bacterium; assembly: GCA_017541995.1. Taxonomy (GTDB): domain Bacteria; phylum Bacillota; class Clostridia; order Oscillospirales; family Oscillospiraceae; genus JAFRPC01. The sequence goes on along the minus strand of JAFXYD010000014.1, from coordinate 15,711 downwards.
GGGGCTACCCCGGTGAAGAGGGCGTCATAGCCCAGACTCTGCCCGAAGCGGGAGACGTTGCCCCCCAGATCCAGCTCCCCGGTGAAGGCCAGGCGGAGGGTGCCGCTGACCAGGGGCTCGGGCTTCACGGAGCGGTTTTGCAGCTTTTTCAGCCGGGCGCCGTTGACCAGCACCAGGGCCGCCCCCAGCACCAGGACCGCCGCCAGCACCCGATACCAGGTGGGCATGGCCTTCCCCATCCGGTCCCGGCGGGAGAGGATCATCATGCGATCCTTCGCCCGGAGCCGCCGCTCCTGGGGCGCGGGATGCAGCGTGTTGCGTCTTTTCATGGCACACCTCAGAGCAGCAGCATCAGCAGCCGCACGATGCCGAAGGTGGCGTAGGCGGCGGCCAGCACGGCGGGAAGGGTGACGTGCAGCCCCTGCCGGGCGCTGGTGTTGGCGATGAGGCCCGGGCTGATGACGCCGATGCCCCGGAAGGCCAGGGTGGCGAAGGGCAGGGTGGGCACCAGCAGATCCGCCGCCACCTTGAAGATCAGGCTCACCAGCAGGCAGGCCACGAACTTCCGCTTGCCGAAGAGCAGCAGAAAGCGGCTGAGCACCAGCTCCACCACCAGATAGGTCAGAAGGGCCACCAGCAGCACCACGGCCATGGACATCAGATCATCGCAGATCATGGCCAGATAGCCCGCGGACACCACGCCGCCGGCGCTGACGCCCAAAAACTCCTCCATGGCGATGCTGATGAGCAGGCCCACCGCCACCGCCAGATAAAACTCGGTAATCATTGTCATTGTTTCATTCCTCCGTCCCATTGCTCCAGCCGCTTCAGCTGGGCGCGGATCACCTCCGCGGGGGGGTCCTGGGCCACGGCGAAGACGCCGGGCTGCCCCTGCTCATCCAGGGCGTAGAGCGCCTCGATGAACTCCTCGCCGATGCCGTGGATGTTGCCCACGCCCACCAGCACATGCCCGTCCAGCATGGGGACCAGCACGGACATGATCTCCTCCACGGAGCAGTTCTGGAGCTCCCGGTAGACCTTTACGTTTTTGAGCTTGCCCCGCCGCCAGGCCCGGCGGATGGGGGCCGTCATCTGGCCGATGACCACCAGCTGGATGGGACCCATGTAGGGCAGGCAGTCCCGGGCGAACTGGTAGGAGCGGTCCACCCGGTCCGGGCGGCAGTTCATCACCACCACGGGCATCTCCATGGGGATGTTCTCCCGGTGCAGGTACTCCCAGATCTCCAGGGTGGAGGCGGGCTCGTTGGCGGCGAAGGCGTTGACGAACCAGGTCTGCAGGCCCTCCCGCCGCAGGGGGATCACCTGCAGGGCGCCGGGATCCGGGGCGGCCTTGAGCATGCCCCGGAGACTGGTCTCGTCGTCGATGCCCAGAGCCCGGGCCACGCCCAGGGCCATGGCGCAGTTGTTGTCGAAGACCTTGTAGGGGAAGAGGCTCAGATATTCCTCGGAGATGATCTCCGGGCTCACCACCTCAAGCCGGGAGCCCCGCTCCCGGGCGATTTTGCGGAAGTAGTCGGTGAACTCGCAGTCCGACACCACGGCGGTGCCGTGATAGGGAATGGTGTCGGCAAAGGCCCAGGCCAGCTGCTCCAGGGTGGGGCCCATCTCGTCGAGATGGTCCTCCAGCACGTTGACGATGGCCAGCACGTCGGCCTTGATGATGTGGTGCTGATAGGCCACCTGGTAGTCGGGCCGCACCGCCATGCACTCGCAGACCAGGGCGTCGGCCCCCCGCTTCACCGCCTTGTGGATGACCCGGATCTGCTCGCTGATGCTCACGCCCCGGGGGCGGCGCTTGAGCTCCTCCTCCTCGGGCTGGTCCCAGTAGAACATCCGGGCGGCGGTGCCGGTGGTCTTTCCCACCACCTGGCAGCCCGCCTCCCGCAAAATCGCGTAGATCATGCGGGTGATGGTGGATTTGCCGCGTATGCCGTTGACGTTGACCCGGATCCTCAGCCGCTTCAGATCCCGTTCGTTGCGGAGCTTTTCAAAGATCAAAAGCCCCAGGGGGATCAGCGACAGGAGGATCAGAAGGATCAGTAATTTCCATTTTTCCATGTTGTATCCGTCGGGCAGAGCCCGATCTCCCAGCTTTTCGTATTTGCCGTGAAAGAAAATTTCACCGATGTCGTATTGTATCACTTCATTTCGGAATTGTCTACAAAAAAATTTGTAAATCTTGTAAAAAATGACAAGGTGCGCGGATTTTCCCCCCGGAATGGCAAAAAAAGCCCCGCGGAAACCCGCGGGGAAAAGCAGATCGGGGGATTTCCAAACAGCATCATCTGCAAAAAATACCGATTACTTGTTACTTATTACTTATTACATATTACTTATTACTTGTTGCTTTGTGCCGCCCTCAGATCTCCCTCCGGCCCTCCAGGGCCCGGAGGAGGGTTACCTCGTCGGCGTATTCCAGCTGGCTGCCCACGGGGATGCCGTAGGCCAGGCGGGTGACCTTGACCTCCATGGGCCGCAGCAGGCGGGAGAGGTACATGGCCGTGGCCTCCCCCTCGGTGTCGGGGTTGGTGGCCATGATGACCTCCCGGACGCCCCCCTTGGCCACCCGGGCCAGCAGCTCCCGGATGCGGATGTCGTCGGGGCCCACGTGGTTCAGGGGGGAGATGACCCCGTGCAGGACGTGGTAGACCCCCTGATACTCCCGGGCCCGCTCCATGGCGATGACGTCCCGGGGCTCCGCCACCACGCAGATGACGCTCTGATCCCGGGTCTCGTCGCTGCAGATGGGGCAGAGGGCCTCGTCGGTGAGATTCTGGCAGACGGGGCAGGTATGGACGGTCCGCTTGGCCTCCACGATGGCCTCCGCGAAGGCCCGGGCCTCCTCGTCGGGCAGGCTCAGCACGTGGAAGGCCAGGCGCTGGGCCGTCTTGCCCCCGATGCCCGGCAGCCGGGCAAAGGCCTCGGATAGCCGCTCCAGGGCGGCGGGAAAATAGCGCTGCATCAGAACAGTCCGCCCAGGCTGCCCAGGTTGAGGCTGCCCGTGAGCTTGCTCATGCTGGCGTTGGCCTCCGCCTCGGCCTTGCGCATGGCCTCGTTCACCGCGGCCACGATCATATCCTGGAGCATCTCCACGTCCTCGGGGTCCACGGCCTCGGGCTTGATCTCCATGGAGACCACCGTGTGCTTGCCGTTGACCACGGCCTTGACCATGCCGCCGCCCACGGTGGCGTCATAGGTCTTGTTTTCCATTTCCTCCTGCATCTTCAGCATGTCCTGCTGCATCTTCTGGGCCTGCTTGATCATGTTCGCGTTGATGCCCCCCATAGGGCCGCCGCGATAACCGCCTTTTGCCATTTTTGCTTCCTCCTTGTCGGATTGAATCGTCTTGCTCCGGTGTTTGTTCCCGGAGATTCGTTTTTGGAATGGGATGGTTCAGACCGGGGTCTGAAGGCTTACTCGGTAATATGGAACAGGCCGGGGTATTGCCTGCCCTTCTCCATGAGACGGCGGACGCCCTCGCTCTCGGCGGGGGCGGTCCCCCGCAGGACGAAGCGCACCCGGACGGGACGGCGGAGCAGGGCCGAGGCCTGCTGGGCCACGTAGTCGCGGATGTCCTCCCGGTCCACCAGGCTCTTGACGTAGTCCGAGGCCGCCGTGAGCTCCAGCAGATCTCCCCGCAGGGCCGGGCTCAGAAAGCGGGCGTCGTTGTTGTTGAAATAGCTGGCAAGGGAGGGCCGCCAGCGCTGCACCGCCCGGATCAGATCCGCCCAGAAGCTCACGGGCAGCTCCTCTCCCCCGGAGTCCGGGGCCGGGGCCGCGGGGGGCTCCTCCCGGGGGCTCGGGGGCGCGTCCCGATCCGAGGGGGGCGGGGCCTCGGTCCCGTCCCGGGCGGGCGCTTCCCCCTCCGGCTCCCGGGCCGGGGCGGGCAGAACCCCCGAGGCCAAAACGGCCTCCACCCGGGAGAGCCGGGCGTTGATGGCCTCGGCGTCCAGGCTCAGCCCGGGGTCGCACATCTGCAGCAGGCAGAGCTCCACGTCCACCCGGCGGTTGGCGCTGCGGTTGAAGCCCGAGGCGGTGTCCTGCAAAAGCCGGGTGTGGCGCAGCAGCTCCTGGGCCGTGAAGCAGCCCAGCAGGGCTTGCAGCTCCGCGTCGGTACAGACCCCGCTGAGCATGGAGGCCCCGGCCTTGGGAGCCGTCTTCAGCAGCAGCAGATCCCGGCACAGGCTCACCAGCTCGTCCACCAGGGCCCCCAGGTCCTTGCCCTCGGCGTACTGCCGGGTGAACAGGGTCAGCGCCTTCCCGGAATCCCGGGCGCTCACCGCCCGCAGGATCTCCCCCGCCGTGCGGGCGCCCGCGATGCCCAGGGCTGCGTAGACCGTCTCCGCCGTCACCGGGCCCTGGGCCGCGGCGGCGCACTGATCCAGCAGGGAGAGGCCGTCCCGCAGGGCGCCGTCCGCCAGACGGCCCAGCAGATTGGCCGCCTCGTCGGACAGCTCGATGCCCTCCTCATAGGCCACGTAGTGGATCCGGGCGGCGATGGCCTCCGGGTCGATGCGGCGGAAGGAGAAGCGCTGGCAGCGGGAGAGTATGGTGGCCGGGACCTTGTGCAGCTCCGTGGTGGCCAGAATGAACATCAGATGGGCTGGAGGCTCCTCGATGATCTTCAGCAGGGCGTTGAAGGCCGACAGGGAGAGCATGTGGACCTCGTCGATGATATAGACCCGCTTCTTCACCTGGGCGGGGGCGTAGACCGCGTCCTCCCGCAGGCTCCGGACGTTGTCCACGCCGTTGTTGGAGGCGGCGTCGATCTCCAGCACGTCCATGCAGGCTCCGCTGTCGATGGCCCGGCAGGCCTCGCAGCAGTTGCAGGGGTTGCCCTGCACGGGGTTCAGGCAGTTGACGGCCTTGGCCAGGATCTTGGAGCAGGTGGTCTTGCCGGTGCCCCGGGAGCCGGTGAAGAGATAGGCGTGGCTGAGCTTCCCCGTGACCACCTGGGTCCGGAGGATCTGGGTGATGCTCTCCTGCCCCACCACGTCGTCAAAGGTCTGGGGCCGATATTTGCGGTATAGGGCCTGGTACAAAACGAGAACACCTCCCCTGTGCGCATAATACCGGCCCATGACAAGATCGCACACCTACATTTGAACTTGCGTTATCCCCGTTTCCCGGACAGCCAGCTCAGAAACGGCTGACCCACGGCACACGGAACTTGCCGCTTAATGCTGCTCGGTTCCCCGCCTGACATGGTTCACGGGGTTCCGTTGCGTGAGACCGATTCCTCAACACTACTTATTCGGACAGCAGCACAACGCAAGCCCGGGTGTAGGAATTCACTCCTGCTGTAGCGGATTGCAGGTTACAGGGCACCGCTATCTCCCCGGCTAGTGCGACCTTGTCACAGGCCGGTACGGTCGTGACAAGCCTATATTCTATTGTACACGATTTTGCGGAAAAATGCAAGTGTCAATCCAGCTTGGATTCGATAAAGTCGGCCAGCTCTCCCAAAGTCGCCAGCTTTTCCTCCAGCTCCAGATCCACGCCCAGCTCGGACTCCAGATCCATGAGCATCTCCACGGTGTCCAGAGAGTCCAGATGCAGGCTCTCAAAGGTGGTGTCCCGGTCCATCTCCTCGGCGGGAATGTCCAGCTCCTTGGACAGATAATTGATCAGCTTCTCCAGCATACGAACGCCTCCTTGTGGTTCATTCGGTACGCAGTGCCATGTGACGCTTCATACTATCATGTATCATACAGATTTTTTTCCTGTTGTCAAGAAAAATTTTTGTGAACGAAAGGGCAAAAACCGGAAAAACCGTTTTACATTCGGCTTGCGTTTCGCGTCAAATGGAGTAGAATGGGACACAGAGGAGGTGACGCGGATGGAAGACGAGGCCATTCTGGCGCTGCTGGAGCATGGCTCGGAGGAGGCGCTGGGCCGGATCAATGAGAAATACCGCCGCCTGGGGCTCCAGATCGCCCTGCGGATCCTGGGCTCCCCCGAGGACGCGGAGGAATGCTGGAACGACAGCCTGCTGAAGCTCTGGCGGGCCGCGGGAGCGGCGATTCCCGACTCCCTGTCCGCTTACCTCTGCAAAATCGTCCGCAACGAGGCGCTGAGCCGACTGCGGAAGCGCAACACCCAAAAGCGGGGCGGCGAGGCCCTGGTCCTGGCCCTGGAGGAGCTGCAAGGAGCCCTGCCCGCCGGAAACGACCCCCAGGACGCCGTGGACGCCCTGGCTCTGAAGGAGGCCATAGACCGCTTCCTCTGGCAGCTGCCGCCCCGGGACTGCGAGGCCTTTCTCCAGCGCTATTTCTATCTGCGGCCGGTGCAGGAGGTGGCGAAGTCCCTGGGGCTGCACCGGGTCAGCCTCTCGGCCAATCTGCGCCGCACCCGGAAAAAGCTGGCGGACTATCTGCGCAAGGAGGGATTGCTGTGAATGAATATGATCTGATGCGCTCCATCGGGGAGCTGGACGAAAAGCTGCTGCGGCGCTACGACGCCGAGACCGCCCGGGCCGTCCGCCGGGCCGCCCGGCGCAGACGTCTGATCCTGGATCTGATCCTGCTCCTGCTGCTGGCCGGGGCTGTGCTCTGGCTGATCCTGGGCAGAAGCGCGGCTTCTGAGGATAAGATGCAAAGAATTGACGAATCCGCGGTTGCTTCGAGCCGTCCCCGGGACAAGCAACAATTCGTCGTGACAGAAAGCGCAAAAACAGGCACGGGATCCGAAGATAGTATTCTTAGGTATATCGACCCCAAAATATATGAGAACACAGAATCGCTTTGGGAAGATCCAGTGCTGCAAGACGCTGCCAAGGAGCTTTGCAGTACGCTTGACCTTGGCGAAGAATCACAAGCATTGCTGTTCGCTGAAAAGCTTATTCCTCATTTATCTCAATACTGCAAAGAGTGGACATATTTAATTGGGGCGGAAAAGATACCCGCACATAATGATTGGGTTCTCTCAAGTTGTGAGCGTTTTCCTGGCGGTTGGTGTGTCAGTTATTCTGAAAGGATTGATACTTCTACAGGCTTTGAACAATATACAGAATTAGAAAAGCTAAAGTTTCAGTTCTCCATAAGAGACTCTTGCATGATCGTGCTGTTTCATGATTCTGGGGAAATCATACGGGTAATGGATTTGATGTCACTAGGCAGAAGCACGAGGGGCGGTTCTGTGTGTTGTTTGGGGAACACTGGGGACGGTTCTCCGAACACAGAGAACCGTCCCCAGTGTCTCACAGCTTTTCCCCAGCCATATATCGTCAATTGGGCCGGAACACCGATTTGGTCAAGCTTAAAAGAAGAATACGGATGGAACCAGTCAACTTCGGTTGATTTCCCTGCGCTTCAGTCGCAGATTCAGGAATGGGTCGATGAAAAAGAGATTGCTTCGGTTTCACAGGTCGCTGATGTTTCCAAATTGATTGAACCGTATCTGTCGGAATTGACAGGATCTGACGCTGCGTGCTGGCTGCTGATGTCTGCGGATCTGGATGACAACTGCGTATGGTGCCTTTGGTACTTGGAAGCCAATCCGAATACGATTACTATCTTGGAAAATTCCGCGCGAAACGAATCTGTCCCTGGCGTATATGACGCCGGCCTTCTGGTTTATATTTCTGCTTTGGACGGACATTTGATCGGGATAGAAGGCTTTCCGGAGCTCTCCACGCTTTCCGATCACGAGGCAGAATTCGCAATCGAGAGTGTTATCTGCCCGCCGGAGGCTATGTATTTCCCCATGCTTCGCTTCGAGGAGCATCTGAAAGATTTTGCGAAAAAACATAAAGGGTACGGGATCGAAACAAATGGAAAGGAAGATCGATTTCCAGACGAAGCACTGCAGGAAGCGCTTGCAGCCGAGACACGCGGAGAAAACTTGTTCGAACCGGAAGTCGCAGCAAACTACGCTGTTCAAATCTGCGATACATTGATCGAGCGAGGTTACTTGGAGGAAAGCTGGAGCCCGGACTTGCTATTCTTTTATATGGATGGCGTGGTTCGTGTGACAATCCGTCCCGAAAAGCAGGACAAGCTTATGAATGAAGGGTGGGAGCTTTGCTTTTCCGCGGCCGACGGTCATATCATTTCCATATACTATGTGGATTTCAATTGTGTATATTCCATTTCTCCTAAGACAAACATGTGAACCGCGCATGCGTGAATGGGGCGTCGTCGCGGAACAGCGGGGCGCTTTGAAAAGGAAAAAGGAACAGGTAATAAGGAATAAGTATCTTTCGGCAGCTTATTCCATATTACTTGTTCCTTTGCTTTTGAGGGGCACGGCGGGCCGGGGAACCCGGCCCCTACGGCGGAAACGTCCCGTTTCTGTCATTTCGAGCGAAGCGAGAAATCCGCATCCCCCGTCCCCATTTTTAATGTTTTCAAATCGCAATTTGAAAACTCCGACATTTTCAATTTTCAACTTTCAATTCGCCCTGGGCGGGAAGCATGTGGCGAACAATGTTCGCCGCTACGGGCGGGCTGCGGCGGGCTGGGCGCATGGCCGGCAGATTGCCGGCGCTACAGGCGGGCGCGGGCGGGGAGCGCGGACGGCTGAGAGCCGTCCCTACGGGCGGGTAGAGCGGGAAACGGCGGGCGATTCATGATCGCCCCTACGGCCTCGGATCCCTGATCCTTGATCCTTGATCCCTGATCCCTGGTCGGAGCGGGGTACGGCGGACAAGCAAGGCTTGTCCCTACGGGCGGGCCTGATGCCTCGTCGGAGCGGGGAAGCGCGGGACGGGAAACCCGTCCCCTACGGGCGGGCCTGATGCCTGATGCCTGGTGCCTGATGCCTGATGCCTCAACTGAGAAAATCCTTCAGCAGCTTGGATCTGGAGGGGTGGCGGAGCTTGCGGAGGGCTTTGGCCTCGATCTGGCGGACCCGCTCCCGGGTGACGTCGAACTCCTTGCCCACCTCCTCTAAGGTGTGGGCCCGGCCGTCCTCCAGGCCGAAGCGCAGCCGCAGGACCTTGGCCTCCCGGGGGCTCAGGGTCTGCATGACCTCCCCCAGCTGCTGGCGCAGCATATTGAAGGAGGCGGATTCCGCGGGCTCCGCCACCTCGCCGTCGGGGATGAAGTCCCCCAGGTGACTGTCGTCCTCCTCCCCCACGGGGGTCTCCAGGGAGACGGGATCCTGGGCGATCTTCATGACCTCGGCGATCTTTTCCTCGGAGATGCCCAGGCTGCGGCTGATCTCCGCCAGGGTGGGCTCCCGGCCCAGCTCCTGGACCAGGGCCCGGGAGCTGCGGGAGACCCGGTTGATGGTCTCCACCATATGCACCGGAATGCGGATGGTGCGGGCCTGGTCCGCCACGGCCCGGGTGATGGACTGGCGGATCCACCAGGTGGCGTAGGTGGAGAACTTATAGCCCTTGGTGTAGTCGAACTTTTCCACGGCCTTGAGAAGGCCCATGTTGCCCTCCTGGATCAGATCCAGCAGCTGCATGCCCCGGCCCAGGTAGTGCTTGGCCACGGAGACCACCAGGCGGAGGTTGGCCTCCACCATGCGCTTGCGGGCCTCCTCGTCCCCCTCGGAGACCCGCTTGGCCAGCTCCAGCTCCTCCTCGGGGCTGAGCAGGGGGATCTTGCCGATCTCCTTGAGGTACATGCGCACCGGGTCGGAGGCGTTGACCTCCTCGGAGGACTGATCCTGGGCGGGGAGCTCCTCGGGGATCTGCTCCTCCAGATCCAGCAGCTCCGTATCCGTGGGCAGCAGGCCGTCGGCGGCCTCGATGATCTCCGCCACGTCGGAGACGTCGATCTCAATGCCCGCCTTTTCCAGGGCGTCGTAGATCTGTTCGGTCTGCTTTTCGTCGGCGTCGATGGCGTCCAGGGTGTTGAGCAGCTGCTTGGAGCTGATCTTACCCTCCTTCTTGCCGGTCTCGATCAGGCTTTTCAGTTGTTGCTGGAGCGTTTCATTGGATTCCATGTTACGTTCCTCCATATCCTTTATTTTTCTTCATTGCCTGGGAAAGGGCCAGCAGATCCGCGGCGGAGTTGGCGGAGCCCTTTTTGCCGTTTTCTTCCAGGATCACGGCCACGCAGTCGGTGAAGGCCCGCTCCTCGCTCACCCTGTCGTAGCGGCGGGCAATCTCACTGAGCCGATTGCTTTCCTCCTGGCTGAACTCCTGCAGAGACGCCAGGCTGACGCGTAATCCCTCTTGGTGTAAATGCACGAGGCTGTCAAACGCCCGGCCCAGAAAGGCCACGGAAAAGGCCGCTCCGGTCAGATCCCCTCTCTGATCCAGCAGCGAGGGCTCCAGCAGGGCCATGCCGATGACGGCCTCCTCGGCCGCGGCGGAGCGGGTGTTGGCGTATTCGCTCCGGAGCTTCCGGTCTGTGGGGAGCTTGGCGGCGACGGGGGCCAGGTCCTGGCGCTCCCGCTGGCGCTTCTCCCGAAAGATTCGCTTCTTGAAGGCCTTTTCCACCTCCAGCAGCATGGCGTCCCGGGAGATGCCCGCGGCCTTGGCGGCCCGGTCGGCGTAGATTTCCCGCTCCACGGCGCTGGCAAAGCCGGAGATCAGCTCCGCGGCCTTGGCGGTGAACTCCACCCGCTGCTCGTCCAGGCTCAGATCGAACTGCTTTTCCAGGCTCATGAGCCGGTAGTCCGCCTGGTTCTCGGAGCCCTGGAGCAGCACCTCGAAGGGGTCCGCGCCGAACTTGTGCAGAAACTCGTCGGCGTCCTTGGCGTCGTGGAGCTGCAGGATCTTCACCTTGACCCCGGCCCGGCCGAACATCTGAATGGCCCGCTGGGTGGCGTTCTGGCCCGCGGCGTCGTTGTCGTAGGTCATAATCACCTGGTCGGTGTACTTGCTGATGAGGTTCACCTGCTCCTCCGTCAGGGCGGTGCCCTGGGAGGCCACGGCGCAGTCGAAGCCGAACTGGTGGCAGGCGATGGCGTCCATGGGCCCCTCGCAGAGGATGATATAGGGCCGCTTGGACTTTTTCGCCAGGTTCATGGCGTAGAGGAACTTCCGCTTGGAGAAGATCAGGGTCTCGGTGGGGTTGATATACTTGGCCTTGGCATCCTTGTCCAGGGCCCGGCCCGCGAAGCCGATGATATTGCCCCGCAGGTCGATCTGGGGGAACATGACCCGGTTGCGGAAGCGGTCGTAGACGTTTTGGGGGTTCTTCGGGGAGACGGCGGCCAGGTTGGCGGCAATCAGCTCCTCCCGGCTGTAGCCCTTGCGCTCCATGGCGGGGATCAGGGCGTGGTAGTCCTCCGGGGCGAAGCCCATGCCGAACTTCACCACAGTCTGCCAGTCCAGGCCCCGCTTCACCAGGTAGGCCCGGGCCGCCATGCCCGCGTCGGATTTCAGCAGGTTGTGGTAGAATTTGGCGGCGTCCTTACAGAGCTTCCAGAGCCGCTCCTGGGCCCTGTACTGGCTCTCGTAGCGCTCGTCCTCGGGAACCTCCAGATTCGCCCGCTTGGCCAGAAAGCGCACCGCGTCGGGATAGGACAGGCCCTCGATCTCCATGATGAAGTTGATGACCCCGCCCCCCTTGTGGCAGCCGAAGCAGTAGTACATCTGCTTGTTGGGGGCCACGGAGAAGGAGGCGGTCTTCTCCCCGTGGAAGGGGCAGAGGCCGAAGTAGTTGGAACCGCTGCGCTTGAGCTGCACGTATTGGCCCACCACCTCGTCAATGGGGTTGCGGGCGACAAGCTCGTCGATGAACGCGGCGGGAAAGGGCACGGGGATCACCTCCTTCGTAGGGATCAAGGATCAGGGATTAAGGATCAGGGTGGGATAAGGGCGGAGGGAGCAGGGATTCGGGTTATCATGTGATGCAGCGCGGGCAATCTGCCCGCCCGATGCACAGCAGGCTTCGTTTTTTGATGTAGGGACAAGCCTTGCTTGTCCGCACTTTCGATTGGCAGGCACGCGTCGGCAGACGAGCGCGGCTCGCTACATTGTTTTCAAATGGCAATTTGAAAACACCGACATTTTCAATTTTCCATTTTCAACTTTCAATTTGTATCCTGCGGGACACGGCGTGGCGAGCAATGCTCGCCGCTACAGGCGGGGTACGGCGGGCCGGGGCGCTCGGCCCCTTCAAACGCCACCTCATCCGCCCCAGTGTGCGCACTGGGGCACCTTCCCCTCAAGGGGAAGGCTTTGGCGAGTCAGCGGATGGACCAGGCGGTGGGGACGAAGATTTCTTCAAATTTATAGACGGCGTATTTGTCCGTCATGCCGGCTACGTAGTCGCAGACCAGGCGGGGGACGCCCTCCAGGTCCAGCTGGGGCCGGAAGTCCTGGGGCAGCTTCTCCGGGTGCTCCACGTAGTACTTGTACAGCTCCTGGATGATGCGCCGGGCCTTGGACTCCTCCCCCTTGGCCACGGGGTTGCGGTAGACGTGCTCGAACATGAAGGAGCGCAGCGCCAGCATGGCCTGCTCCACGGAGGGGGTCATGACCACCTCCGGGCGGCCCAGGGAGCTTTGCACCACGTCGGAGACCAGGGTGTTGATCCGCTGGGAATGGGTCTGGCCCAGGACGGCGGCAATCTCCGGGGGGATGTCCTCGTTGCGGAGGATCCCCGCCCGCATGGCGTCGTCGATGTCGTGGTTGATGTAGGCGATGCGGTCGGAGATCCGGACGATCCGGCCCTCCAAGGTCTCGGCCAGCTCCGGGCCGCTGTGGCAGAGGATGCCACGGCGGACCTCGTAGCTCAGATTCAGACCCTGGCCGTTCTTCTCCAGCCTGTCCACCACCCGGAGGGACTGCTCGTTGTGGTGGAAGGGCTGGCCCATGATCTCCGTCAGAGCCGCCTCCCCGGCGTGGCCGAAGGGGGTGTGGCCCAGGTCGTGGCCCATGGCGGCGGCCTCGGTGAGATCCTCGTTGAGCCGCAGGGCCCGGGCGATGGTCCGGGCGATGCGGGCCACCTCCAGGGTGTGGGTCATGCGGGTGCGGTAGTGGTCCCCCTCGGGCTGGAGGAAGACCTGGGTTTTGTGCATGAGCCTGCGGAAGCTGCGGCTGTGGAGGATGCGGTCCGCGTCCCGCTGGTAGCAGGTCCGGTCCTCCCGCTCCGGCTCCTCCCGGCCCCTGCCCCGGCTCTCCGCCGCCAGGGCGGCCCAGGGGGCCAGGGTCTCCCGTTCCCGATGCTCGATCATTTCCCGAATGCTCATATTGCTCACCCTATTATATTGTTCGCAAAGAATTGGAAAAATCCTCTTTTATCGAAAAAAAATTTGCGATTTGGATTTGGCGAGTTCAATTCGTAGGGGCCGATGCCCACATCGGCCCTGACACATCAGGGTACGAAGGGCCGATGTGGGCATCGGCCCCTACGGCGCGCCAAATCCCGATTGTCAGCAATCCATCGGGACGGCCCGGAATTCTTCGCCGGTCTCGATGGGGGTGACGGCGCCCCGGGTCAGGTCGGTGATCCGGGCGGCGAAGTCCGCGCTCCGATCCGCGGGCAGGAGGATATGCAGGCAGATGTCCGCGCTGTACTCCGTATCCGCCACCACCCCGCCGAAGCGCTCCGTCTCCTGGCGCAGGCGCTCATAATAGCTGTAAGGCAGGATCAGATCCAGCCGCTTCCAGAGCTGCTTTTTGGCCACGCCCGCCGCCTGGAGGGCGTCCCGGGCGGCCCTGCCGTAGGCCCGGACCAGACCGCCGGTGCCCAGAAGGGTGCCGCCGAAGTAGCGGGTCACCACGCAGCAGACGTTCTCCACCCCCGCGCCCCGCAGGACCTCCAGCACCGGCATGCCCGCGGTGCCCTGGGGCTCGCCGTCGTCGGAATAGCGGGCGGGGCCCCCGTGGATGATATAGGCCCAGACGTTGTGGGTGGCGTCCCAGTGCTGCTGGCGCATGGCCTTCAGATGCTCCAGGGCCTCCTCCTCGGTCTCACAGACCCAGACGTGGCCGATGAAGCGGGATTTCTTTTCGACAAATTCACATTCGCTGTCCATGGCAGGAACTTTATATGCTTCCATCTTCGACACCTCTCTGTAGCGGCGCACAGTGTGCGCCATTGATGCAGGCCCGTGGCGCACGATGTGCGCCGCTACCGGACGATTTCATACTGCGCCAGTCGTCCGAATAACACCTCATCCACCTCGGCTTCGATTTCGATGCCGGCGGCGGTGTAGTCCACCCGGAAGACCCGGGCCTTGTCGTGAAGGGTCTCCACCATGCCGCCCATGGAATAGGGCAGCAGGAAGACCGCCCGGCGCAGATCCTTGCAGAGCTCCCGCTCCAGCAGGGCGAAGAGCGCCTCCAGTCCCTGCCCGGTTCTGGCGGAGATGGCGACGTTGTTCTGCCCCACAGGCAGGGCCTCCGGCTCCACCAGGTCCGCCTTGTTGTAGCAGCGGAGCACCGGGGTCTCCGGCTTCGCCAGCTGGGCGATGAGCCGGTCCACCACCTGGATGTGGGCCTCCCGATCCGGGTCGGCGGCGTCGATGACGTGGATCAGCAGGTCGGCGTAGCTCAGCTCCTCCAGGGTGGCCCGGAAGGCGTCCACCAGATGATGGGGCAGCTTGGCGATGAAGCCCACGGTGTCCGACAGCAGCACCGTCAGCCGGTCGGAGACCGTCAGCTGGCGGGTGGTGGTATCCAGGGTGTCGAAGAGCCGGTTGTTGGCGGGGATTTCCGCCCCGGTGAGGCGGTTGAGCAGGGTGGATTTGCCGGTGTTCGTATAGCCCACCAGGGCCACCACGGGGATCTCGTTCTTCTGACGGCGGCGGCGCTCCACGGCCCGGAGCTTTCGCACCTGCTCCAGCTCCTCCTCCAGCCGATCGATCCGGGCCCGGATGTGGCGGCGGTCCGTCTCCAGCTTGGTCTCGCCGGGGCCCCGGGTGCCAATGCCGCCGCCCAGGCGGGACATGGACTTGCCCATGCCGGAGAGCTTGGGCAGCAGGTATTTGTACTGGGCCAGCTCCACCTGGAGACGGCCCTCGGCGGTGCGGGCCCGCTGGGCGAAGATGTCCAGGATCAGGGCGGAGCGGTCCAGGACCGTGACGCCGGTGATCTCCTCCAGGGCCCGGATCTGGCTGGGGGACAGGTCGTTGTCAAAGATCACCATGCCCGCCTCGTGATTCTGACAGAGCTCCCGCAGCTCCTCCGCCTTGCCCTCCCCCAGAAAGCTGTGGGGGTCCGGGGCGTGGCGGCTCTGGAGCAGCTTGGCGGCGCAGACGCCTCCGGCGGTCTCCAGCAGGGCCTCCAGCTCCGCCAGGGACTCCTCCGTGGCCTGCTCCTCGGGCTTGAAGCAGTCGGCGGCCAGGCCCGCCAGGACCGCGCGTTCGATTTTGTGTTCTTCCATGGTTCCTCCGTTCTGCGGGCGGCCGATGACCGCCCCTACGGGATGCGCGGGCGGCCAATGACCGCCCCTACGGGATGCGCGGGCGGCCGATGACCGCCCCCACGGGATGCGCGGGCGGCCGATGACCGCCCCTACGGGATGCGCGGGCGGCCGATGACCGCCCCTGCGGGATGCGCGGGCGGCCGATGACCGCCCCTACGGGATGCGTGGGCGGCCGATGACCGCCCCTACAGGGGCACCTCCCCCTCAAGGAGAAGGCAAAGAAAAAAGCCCGCACCGAATACAGGTGCGGGCTTTGATTTCTTATTTCAGGCCGTACTTCTTGTTGAAACGATCAACACGTCCACCGGTGTCAACCAGCTTCTGCTTGCCGGTGTAGAAAGGGTGGCACTTGGAGCAGATTTCAACCTTGATGTCTCTCTTGGTAGAGCCGGTCTCGATGATCTCGCCGCAT
>JAFXYD010000122.1 GCA_017541995.1 Oscillospiraceae bacterium | reverse complement strand
CGGGGACTGGATGGCGGCAAATGTCGAGGCCATCCGGGACACCCGCCCCTGGAAGATCTACGGGGAAGGCCCCACCCGGTTCCGGGAGGGGCACTTCACAGACGGGGAGCGCAAGGGCTTCACCCATCAGGATGTGCGCTACACCCGCAAGGGGGATTGCCTCTACGCCGTGGCCCTGGCTCCCAGCCCCGACGGGGTCTACACCTTCCCGGCCCTGGGCACGGACAGCCCCCACTTCCGGGGGGTGATCCGGGAGACCGTCTGCCTGGACACGGACGCCCCCGTGGCGGTGGCGCGGGACGGGGAGGGCCTCCACCTGCGCATCCCCGTCCGGGACGGGGCGATGCCCGTGGCCTTCCGAATCCGGGTGGGGTGAGCCCCATCACCGCTGAGATGGGAGTGTGATGCTTCCGATGCATGGGCTCCGGCGGCTGGACCGCCCCCTCCTGCGTCTTGTCTTTGTTGCGCTGCTTTCCTTTACTGTCCTGGCCGTCTGCTCCAAGAGCTCCTTCCTCTACCCCATGAACAACTGGGTGGATGTGAACTGCTTCTTCACCGTGGGCCGGGGCATCGTCCACGGGCTGATGCCCTACCGGGACCTGTATGAGCAGAAGGGCCCGCTGCTGTTGCTCTACGCCCTGGCCTCCCTGGTGTCGGAGAACAGCTTCCTGGGGGTTTATCTGCTGGAGGGCCTGTGCTTCTCCTGCTTCCTCCACCTGAGCGGCCGTATCGCCCAGACAGTGACGGGCTCCCGGGTCATCTACTGGCCTGCCGCGGCGGTCATGGCCCTGGCTGTGCCCCTCTCCGGCGCCTTCACCCACGGCTCCAGCGCGGAGGAGTGCTTCCTGCCGGTGATGGCCCTGGGGCTGTGGCTTGTGCTGCGGGCCCTGCGGGCGGACCGGCCCCTGGGGGACGGGGAGGGCTTTGTCCTGGGTCTGTGCACCGCCGCCGCCCTGTGGACCAAGTACACCTTCTGCGGCCTGTTCGCCGGCCTGGCCCTGGCGGTGATGATCCGGTATCTGGCCACAGGCCGCGCCGGACGCCTCCTGCGGCTGATCGGCTTCTTCCTGCTGGGGCTGGCAGCGCTGTCCGGCGCGGTGGTGGGCTGGTTCGCCCTGCGAGGCGCCCTCGGGGACCTGTGGCAGGTGTATTTCATCGACAACCTCACCAAATACCCCCGGTCGGTCAGCCCCGGAAGGCTGTTCCTCCTGCCGCTGAAAATCGCCTGGCGGAACCTGACCTGGTGCCCCCTGGCAGCCCTGGGGCTGATATGGATCGCCGTCTGCCGGAAGGAGCACGCCCGGGAGGCGCCGGCTGTCTGGCTGAGCGCGCTGTGCCTGTTTGCCTCCACCTACTTCGGCGGGAGGGACTACATCTACTACGGTCTGGTGTTTGCGGTCTTCAGCCCCTTGGGGTTGGCTGCGGCGGGGGCTCTTGCGCGGCAATTTCTCCCCCGGTCCTGCGCCTTCCTCACCAAGCCGGGCCGGCTGACCCGGACTGCCCTGGCCGCGGCCCTGGTCCTGCTACTGGCCAACCCCCTCCTCGCCCTGGGTCTGTGCGGCAACACCTATATGCTGGGCCTGCCCATGGAGGCGACGCCCTACGGGCAATTTGCACAGATCATCCGGCAGCAGGAGGATCGGAGCCTGCTCAACTACGGCTTTCTGGACGGCGGCTTCTATTTCGCCGCGGGGCAGCAGACCCCCGACCGGTATTTCTGCCTGCTCAACCTCACAAACCCCGACATGGAGGCCGGACAGGAGGCCTGTGTTGCGGAGAAACGCACCGCCTTTGTGGTTACCCGTGGCCGCAGCGACTTTTCCCCGGAGGAGCAGAACCGCTTCTGGCGGCAGATGGCGGACAACCCGGACTACCGCCTGGTGAGGCAGATGGAGTGGGTGGTCGAGCGTCGCTACGTCTACGCCCTGTATCAGCGGGTGGACGCCGTGCCCCCTGAGGCCCCGGCTTTCCCCCTTGACGCCCCGATCCCCTCTTTGCGATACAGCACTCTCCAGAAAAGACCGCACTTTTCCCGGGATGATAAATAAGGGATCACCATGGATATGGCGGCCATCCCGAACAGCCTTGCCGCCTTTTTCTGCAACCCCCGGGTCATCACCGTCTGCGCCGCGGTGCTGCCGGTGGTGCGCATCGCCTTCTTCAGCTTCATCGGCCTGCCCATCCCGGCCCGGGGCAAGGCGGACTGTGAGAACCGGGACTTCGGGGACGGCGTACTGCGCCATTCCCCGGCGGAGCAGACCGGGCAGTAAGCCCCATGCGGGCAGCAAAAAACGGGAGTACACCCTTTGAGTGCGCTCCCGTTTTGGTTTGTCCGCAGGCGGCTCAGCCCACGATAGCGCCGTCCTCCACGCCCTCCATGACGCTCATGAGGCGCAGGTTGCCGGCGTTGTCCAGGGCGGAGAGGATCATGCCCTGGCTCTCCTCCCCGGCGATCTTCCGGGGGGCCAGGTTGGTGACGGCCACCACCTGCCGGCCCACCAGGGTCTCGGGCTGGTAGTACTTGGCGATGCCGCTCAAAATGGTGCGCTCGCCGTCGGGGCCGAAGGACAGGCGGAAGCGGAGCAGCTTGTTGCTCTTCTCCACCTTCTCGCAGGAGAGCACCCGGCCCACCTGCATCTTGCACTTGGCGAAGTCGTCAAAGGCGATGACCTCCGGGAACTCCGGCTCGTCGTGGCCCTTCTTCTTCTCTTCCATCTTTTTCTCTTCTTTCTTCTTGGGCTCTTCCTTCTTCTTGGGCTCCTCCGCCTCCTCCTCGGGATTCAGGGCAGCCAGCTCCTTTTTGATGTCGATCCGGGGGAAGAGGGCCTCGCCCTTGCACACGCGGATGCCGGCGGGCAGGCGGCCGAAGCTGCCCAGGGAGTCCCAGGTCTTCAGGGCCTCATCCTCGACACCCAACTGGGCGAAGATCCGGCCGGGGGTGGCGGGCATGAAGGGCCCGATGAGCACGGCCACGAAGCGCACGCACTCCGCCAGGGTCAGCAGCACGTTCCCCAGCAGCCCCTGCTTCTCCGGATCCCGGCCCAGCACCCAGGGCTGGGTCTGGTCGATGTACTTGTTGCACTCCCCGATGACCTTCCAGATCTCGGTGAGCGCCTGGGAGAACTGCAGCTTGTCCATCTGCTCCTCCACCGCGGCGGGAAGAGCGGCGCAGTGGGCCCGCAGGTCGTTCCCCACGGGCTCCTCCGCGGCGTCGTCCCAGGCGGGGAGCACGCCGCCGAAATACTTCTCGATCATGGCCACCGTGCGGGAGACCAGGTTGCCCAGGTCGTTGGCCAGGTCCGCGTTCAGGCGGGTGAGGAAGGCCTCGTTGGTGTAGTTGCCGTCGGCGCCGAAGGGCATCTCCCGCAGCAGGTAGTACCGCAGGGCGTCCGCGCCGTAGCGGGCCACGATGGGCTGGGGATAGACCACGTTGCCCTTGGATTTGCTCATCTTGTCGTTGCCGAAGAGCAGCCAGCCGTGGGCGAAGACCTGCTTGGGCAGGGGCAGGCCCAGGGCGTGGAGCATGATGGGCCAGTAGATGGTGTGGAAGCGCACGATCTCCTTGCCCACCAGGTGCACGTCCGCGGGCCAGTACTTCCGGAAGAGCTCGTCGTGGTCCGTGCCGTAGCCCAGGGCGGTGATGTAGTTGGACAGGGCGTCGATCCACACATAGACCACGTGCTTGTCGTCAAAGTCCACCGGCACGCCCCACTTGAAGCTGGTGCGGCTGACGCACAGGTCCTGCAGGCCCGGGCGCAGGAAGTTGTTCAGCATCTCGTTGGCGCGCTTGGCTGGCTGGATGAAGTCCGGGTGGGTCTCGATGTAGTCGATGAGCCAGTCCTGATACTTGCTCATCCGGAAGAAATAGCTCTCCTCCTGCATGGCCTCCACCGGCCGGCCGCAGTCGGGGCAGACCTTCACGCCGTCCTTCTCCACCACCTGGGTGGGGGTCCAGAAGGACTCGCAGGGGGTGCAGTACAGGCCCTCGTAGGCGCTCTTGTAGATGTCCCCCTGCTCATAGAAGCGGCGGAAGATCTGCTGCACGATGCGCTGGTG
>JAFXYD010000121.1 GCA_017541995.1 Oscillospiraceae bacterium | reverse complement strand
TTGAACTGGCGACACGCGGATTTTCAGTCCGCTGCTCTACCTACTGAGCTACCGAGGCGGATAAAGAGCCAAGCCAAACGGCTTGGCTCATGAGTGGCGACCCGGAACAGACTCGAACTGTCGACCTCCAGCGTGACAGGCTGGCGTGCTAACCGACTGCACCACCGGGCCAGGTATATGGTGGAAAGTACAGGGCTCGAACCTGTGACCCCTTGCTTGTAAGGCAAGTGCTCTCCCAGCTGAGCTAACCTTCCGTACTTTCGCCGCCGTTGTCCGGCGACGTTGATGATTATACACATTAGGGGGCGATTTGTCAAGAACTTTTTTGAAAAAAATTTTCCGACGGCGGAAGAAAATAATGCTTGCTTTTTTGGAAAACTGTGCTATAATAAATCGGCCTATGAATGGAGCGGTCCTCCGGCACGGCCGGCGCCAGCGCGCAGCGGCATTCCTTTTGTGCCATGAACGCCCAAATATAAAGGAGGATAACATTATGGATCTCATGAAGGCTCTGACCAGCCAGTACATGAAGGAAGAGCTCCCCGTGGTTCGGGTGGGCGACACCGTTCGTGTCCACGTCAAGATCAAGGAAGGCTCCCGTGAGAGAGTCCAGGTTTTCGAGGGTACCGTCATTGCCAAGAAGCACGGCGGCATCGAAGAGAGCTTCACCGTTCGCCGCCTGAGCTATGGCGTCGGCTGCGAGAAGGTGTTCCCCGTCCACGCGCCCAACATCGTCAAGGTCGAGACCGTCCGCCGCGGCAAGGTTCGCAGAGCCAAGCTGTATTACCTGCGTGACCGTCTGGGCAAGGCCGCCAAGGTCAAGGAGCGCGTCTGATCCCCAAAGACAACAAAACGGAGTGGCCCTTTGTCCGAATCGGACAGAGGCTGCTCCGATTTGTTTCCCACAGAATCCATGAGGAGAATGCCCAATGAAAAAAATACTGCTTTACATCTGCGCGGCGCTGATGGCCCTGCTGCTGACGGCGGGGCTCCTCTGGCGGCTGAACCGCCCCGCGGAGGCGCCGGCCCCGGCGGAGCGCGCGGAGCTCTGGCTGGAGGGCAAAGCTGTGCAGGACTGCCCGGTCTGGGACGGCGTGACCTTCTTTTCCCTGGACGACCTGGCCCGACAGGGCGGCGGCAGCCTCCGGGAATTTTTCGGCCTCCGGCTCCGGCTCTGGGGCAGGAACGTGAAGCTCAGCGATGGGGAGGCCTGTGCCTGGATAGAGGGACAGCGCGTGGAGCTGCCCGCCCCCTGCCGGTACTGGCAGGGCGAGTGGTACGCGCCCGAGAGCCTGCTGCCCCGGATTGGTATGGCGCTTCTGGAGGACCCGGAGAGCGGCCGCCGCTGGTACAGCCACGTGCCGGACCCGGAGCGGATCGCCAGGGGGCATGAGATCGTAATCCTGCGGCTCCACTGCGTCAGCGACGACGTGTGGGGCGGGGAGGGGCTGTTCATGAGCCCTGCCAAGCTGGAGCAGCAGATCACCGCCATGGAGGAGATGGGCTGCAGCTTTCTGAGCTTCGAGGATCTGGACCGGATCGAAGAATATGAAAAGCCGGTGTTTCTGACCTTCGACGACGGCTACATGGACAACTACACGGAGCTCTATCCCATCCTGCAGCGGCACAAGGCCAAAGCGACCATCTTCCTGGTCACGGGTCTGATCGGCCATGAATACTATCTCAGCGAGGAGGCCATCCGGGAGATGAACGCCTCGGGCCTGGTGAGCTTCCAGAGCCACACCGTCCACCACGCGGACATGAACGCCGCCGATCAGGAGACGCGGGAATATGAGGCGCGGGAGTCCCAGCTTGCCGTGGCCCGGCTCACGAACAAGGTTCCCTTCGTCCTGAGCTTCCCCCGGGCCCGGGCCAATGACGAGGCCATGGACACCGTGGCCCGCTGGTATCGCTATGTGGTCATCGCGGACGGGGAGCCCTGGGTCACCGGCAGCGATCCGCTGCGCATCCCCCGCTTTGCCATGCCCCGGGACATCGACATGGAGACCTTCCTGGGCTACTTTGCCTGTTTTCAGTAATATGCCCGCGTCAGCGGTCTCCGCCACTCCGGCGGAGACCGCTGATTGTTAATTTTCAGTAAATACTTTTTCCACGGCGGGGCAATCTATTTGACAAACGGCAGGGTTATGGTGTATAGTATAGGATGACATTCTGGACGATTGTGCCGGAAGCCCCGGACAGACCGGAGTGTTTGCGTACAAACCGACTCTCGCGCCGCGGCGGCCAGGCCGCCATGGAGGGACAAGCATGGATAAAGAACAAAGCATCAAACGGAAAAAGGCCCCGGATCCCCACCAGCGCACCGTCACCGGCGCGGTGATTCACGTGCTCTGGCGTATTCTGGCGACGGTGCTGGCGGTCTGCCTGTTTCTGGGCATCTCCGGCGGCGTGGCCGCCGTGCGGGTTTTCCGGCAGGGCAGCGCCTATATCGAAGAGGACATCAAGCCCATCGCCCACTATGATCTCAACGGCGTCCGGCTGAACCAGTCCTCCTTCATCCTGGCCAAGGATCCCCAGAGCGGGGAGTATAAGGAAATCCGGCAGCTTCTGGCCATCGAGAACCGCATATGGGTCAACTTCGAGGAGATCCCCACGGATATGATCAACGCCGCGGTCGCCATCGAGGACAAGCGCTTCTGGGAGCACGACGGCGTGGACTGGATGCGCACCCTTGCGGCCTCCGCCAATATGTTCATCGGCGGCTCCACCTACGGCGGCTCCACCCTGACCCAGCAGCTGATCAAGAACCTCACCGGGGAAAAGGACCCCACCGTGCGCCGCAAGCTCACGGAGATGTTCAAGGCCCTGGACTTCGAGGAGCACTACAGCAAGAAGGAGATCATCACCTGGTATCTCAACACCATCTACCTGGGCGAGGGCGCCTACGGCGTCAAGAGCGCCGCCCACGTCTACTTCGGCAAGGAGCTGGAGGAGCTGACCACCAAGGAATGCGCCTGCATCATCGGCATCACCAACAACCCCTCCCGCTATGACCCCTATATCTACCCCGAGAACAACGAATACCGCACCCTGACCATCCTGCAGCAGATGTTCGAGCAGGGCTATATCGAGGACCGGGATACCTACGACCGGATCAGCGATCAGGTGCTGGAATTCAAGAGCTATTCCGACTCGGACCAGAAGTACAACTGCGCCGAATGCAGCTTCGAGGGGGAAATCGACGAGTTTGAGGCCGCGGGAGACTACTATATTTGCCCCACCTGCGGCCATGAGAACCAGTTTGACGTGGAGAAGAAGGACTACTACTCCTATTTCGAGGACACCGTCATCCGGGACGTCAGCAACGACCTGGCGGAGCTGAAGGGCATCACCTATGAGGCGGCCAACCAGATGGTCACCACCGGCGGCTTCCGCATCTATTCCACCCTGGATCTGGAGGCCCAGGCCAAGCTGGACTCCGTCTATCAGGATCTGGAGAATATCCCCAAGACCTATTCCACCCAGCAGCTCCAGTCCGCCACCGTGGTCATCGACAACGAGACCGGCGACATTGTGGCCATGGCCGGCGGCGTGGGGGAGAAGGAGGGCAACCTCACCTGGAACCGCGCCACCATGAGCCACCTGTCCCCCGGCTCCTCCATCAAGCCGCTGACGGTCTACGGTCCCGGCGTCGCCCTGGGGGTCATCACCCCGGGCTCCGCCTATGAGGACTCCCCCTATATGCAGCTCAACGGCAAGGACTGGCCCCAGAACGACAACCGCAGCTACAGCGGCTGGATGCTGGTGAACAACGCCGTTGCCCAATCTCTGAACTCCATTGCCGTCAAGGTTCTGGCGGACATCACCCCCGAGGTCAGCTTCCGCTTCGCCCGGGAGAAGCTGGGACTCACCAGCCTGGTGGAGTCTGAGGAGATCAACGGGCGGGAGTATTCCGATATCAACCTGGCACCACTGGGCATGGGCCAGCTGACCCACGGCGTCACCGTCCGGGAAATGGCCGCGGCCTACGCCAGCTTTGCCAACCAGGGCGTCTACCGCAAGGCCCGGACCTACACCAGGGTGGAGGACGCCGAGGGCAATCTGATCCTGGACAACGTCCAGGAGAGCCATGAGGCCATGGACCCCCATTCCGCCTGGTATATGGTCTATATGCTGCGCTACGCCTCCACCTACGGCACCGGCGCCAACGCCCGCTTCAGCGGCGTGCCCGTGGCCGGCAAGACCGGCACCAGCTCCGACAACCGGGATCGCTGGTATTCCGGCTTCACCCCCAAGTACACCGCCTCCGTCTGGTGCGGCTATGACTACCCGGAGGAGGTTCGCCTCGTGGGCACCAGCATCAACCCCGCCATCACCATGTGGAAGGGTTTCATGTCCAAGCTTGTGGAGGGCATGAGCCGGGAGGAGATCGGCGACTTTGCCCAGCCCGAGGACGAACGCTTCATCGAGGTCCAGGTCTGCAGCCAGACCGGCCTGCTGGCGGGGCCCAAGTGTACCGCCAGGTCCGTGGGACTCTTCGCCTCCGACGTGCCGGAGAAGACCTGCGACGCCCACATAGAATATGAGATCCAGATCTGCTGGCCCGAGGGCAGAAGCGGCAAGAGCTACTGCGCCTGCGAGGACTGCGTGAACTACAACAAGCTCCTCAACAGCATGGAGTTCAGGGCCCTGTCCATCCTGGTGCCGGAGCTGAACCGCTTCAAGGAGAACCCCCTGGACAAGAAGACCATCTTCATGCTCAAGGACGGCGACGAGGCGCCCACCCTGGACGAAGCCCTGGAGGCCAACGGCATCGAGCGCTGCCCCATCCACACCAAAGCCCTCTGCGAGGAGCTGCAGCAGGCCATAAACGAGGCCGCGGCCTCTCTGAAGCCCGA
>JAFXYD010000120.1 GCA_017541995.1 Oscillospiraceae bacterium | reverse complement strand
GGCCCCGGCTCCCGTGCCGAGGCCGGCGCCGGTGACGGCGGCGGCATCCCCGGCGCTCCCGGCGGCGGTCTTGCGCAGCACCCCCTGCAGGGCGGCCCGTCCCGCCTCGGCGGGGGGCTCCTCCCGCTTCAGCAGGGCCAGCAGGAAGGGCAGGGGAGACAGGCCGTAGAGCTTGACGCCCTGGGCTTCCAGGCGCTGGACGGCCTGCTCGATCTTCTTCCGGCCCCGGTAGAGCTGGCTCTTCACAGTGCCGGGGCTGATCTCCAGCTCCCGGGCGATCTGCCCCACGGAGAGCTGCTCATAGTAGTACATGCCCACCAGCATCCGCTGGCCCGCGGTGAGGCTGTCCAGAATCTCCCGCACGTAGCGGGCGGTCTCCTTCTGCTCCAGCCGCAGCTCCGGGGAGGCTTCGGGGCTCAGATCCGCCAGCTCCGGCAGCTGGGGCCCATCCCCGTTCTCCAGCTCCGAGAAGAGCACGGGGGTCTGCTTGCGCAGCACGGAGCGGGTGCGGTTCAGGGCGATGGCGTGGAGCCAGGTCCGGAGCTTCGCGGGCTCTCCCAGCTGGTCCAGGTGGGTAAAGGCGTAGACGTATGTATCCTGCTGAATGTCCAGGCTCAGCTCGTCGCTGCGGACCATGGCGTGGATGCTGCGGTAGATTTCCGGGCTGGTGTCCCGGTAGATGGCGGTATAGGCGTCCTGGCTTCCTGCCCTGGCCTGCTCCACCAGCTGTGCCAGCTCCTGGGGGATCCGGGGCGCTTGCTCTGTCTGTTTCATGCTCTGTCCTCCTGCATACTTAATGCGGCTGCCGCCTTCCGGCTGTCTCTGGGGCTCCCTGCCCATCCAGCGCCGCCCTGACGCGGCGCAGGATGGCGGAAAGCTGTTCTTCGGAACGCTCCGGCGTGAGCCGGTAAGACGCGATCAGGCTCCGATAGCAGCGGATGAATACAGTCTCGTATTCCATGGGAAACACCTCCGTTTCTCGGCCTCTGTCTATAAGACGCTGTGACGCGAAAAACGGTTTACAAGTTTTGAAAAATATTTTTATTTTTCTTTGGAGGAAAAGAGCAGAGCGGCCAGAGCGCCGAAGAGCACCGCCGCGGCCACGCCCCCGGAGGCGGCGCTGAGGGGGCCGGTGAGGGCACCCAAAAGGCCCTCCCGCTCCACCGCCTCCCGGGTGCCCTCCGCCAGCAGATTTCCGAAGCCCGTCAGGGGCACCGTGGCCCCGGCGCCCGCCCAGCGGACCAGGGCAGGGTAGAGGCCCAGGGCCCCCAGCAGCACCCCCGTCACCACGCAGCCCGTCAGGATCCGGGCCGGGGTCAGGGCAGTTTTATCAATGAGAAGCTGGCAGGCGCAGCAGATCAGCCCGCCCGTCAGAAACGCCTTCAGATATTCCATACGGCCTCCCGATTCCATTCATTATAATCAAGCCTCGATGGCCACGCAGTGGCACACCGCGGGGATGCTGCGCTTCTGCTGCACCGTGGTGGGGGAGAGCAGGGCCCCCGTGCCGCAGAAGAGCAGCCGCCGCCAGCGTCCGGCGGCCAGCCCCGGCAGCAGCTCCGCCGCCAGCACCGCCGCGCTGCAGCCCGCCCCGGAGCCGCCGCAGTGGACGTCCTGCCGGGCGGGGTCGAAGATCCGCAGGCCGCAGTCGGTATAGCGGGGCCCCAGCTCCACCCCGTCCCCCGCGAAGCAGGCCCGGACCAGCTCGCTGCCCAGCTTTCCCAGATCCCCCGTGACGATGAGATCGTAGTCCTCCGGGGCCAGGGCAAGATCCTCCAGATGGTCCCGGATGGAGCGATAGGCGGCCCAGGCCATGGCGGCGCCCATGTTGTTGGCGTCGGTGATTCCCTTGTCCTCCACAGTGCCCACGGTGGCAGCCGTCAGAGCCGGGCCGCTCCCCGCCCGGCAGAGCAGCACGGCTCCGGCGCCGGTGACGGTCCACTGGGCCGTGGGCGTCCGCTGGCCGCCGTAGGCCAGGGGGAAGCGGTACTGCCGCTCCGCCGCGGCAAAGTGGGAGGAGGAGAGGGCGGCGGCCCGCTCCGCGTAGCCCGCGTTCACCGCGGCCCCTGCCAGCAGCAGGCCTTCGGCCATGGTGGAGCAGGCCCCGTAGAGCCCCAGGGCGGGGATGCCGGTGCGGCGCAGGGCGTAGCTGGAGCCCACGCACTGGTTCAGCAGGTCCCCGGAGAGCACCAGCTCCAGGGCCTCCCGGCCCAGGGCGGCCTTTTCCAGCAGCAGCTCCAGGGCGCTCTGCTGGAAGGCGGTCTCCGCCTGCTCCCAGCTCTTTTTTCCGAATTTCCCGTCGGGGACCACCCGGTCAAAGGCTGGGCCCAGGGGTCCCTCGCCCTCCTTCCTTCCCACCACCGAGGCCCAGGCCCGCAGCACCGGCCGATGGGGAAAGACCACGCTCTGCTTGCCCTTGTGATAGCGTTCCATGTCGTCCTCCCGCAGCATATTTGGATTTGTAAGTCGGTAGTGCCGGCAATCTGCCGGCTGTAACGGTAAGCCGGAGGGGATCGGGCCGGCAGATTGCCGGCACTACAATTCGTCAAATCCCGATTTGCTTGATGATCCTGCCTTATGTTTCCCCGGGGGCGCAAAAAAATACCCGGTATTCTTGCGAATACCGGGTATGAATTTGCTTAGCCGATGCGCACGCCGCAGAGGAAGCGGGAGGAATAATAGGCGGTGTCGATGCTGGTGATGATGACGCCCAGCTTGGTGTTGGCGGCGTGAATGAACTGACCGTTGCCCAGATAGATGCCGGAGTGGGTGGCGGGGCAGGTGTCGGTGTAGGTCCGCTCAAAGAGGACGATATCGCCGGGCTGCAGGTTGGCGCGGCTGACGTGGGGATAGCCGTTGTAGAGCTGAGCGGTGCAGGTGCGGCCCACGTTGTAGCCGAACTGCTTGTAGATGTAGTAGATCAGACCGGAGCAGTCGAAGCCGGAGGGGCTGGCCCCGCCGTAGACGTAGCGGTAGCCCTTAAACTTCAGCGCATAGGCCGCCACCTTCTCGCCCAGGCTGCTGGCAGAGCTGGCGCTGGAGGAGCCGGAGGAGCTGGAGGAAGAGCTGGAGCTGGAGGAGGAGCTGGAGGAAGAGCCGGAGCTGCTGGAAGAGCTGGAGCTGCCGGAAGAGGAGCTGGAGCTGGCGGAGGAGGAAGCGGACTCGGAGTCGCGCTCAGAGCTGCTCTCGCTCTGGTCGGAGCCGTCCTCGCGGTAGGTGTTGCCCTTGCTGCCGTAGTTGCTGTAGGGGGTCTCCAGCAGGGTCAGCAGGTCGGAGCGGACGTAGCCCTTCCGGCCGTTGAAGCTGACCTTGTACCAGTCGCTGTTGAAGCCCACGATGAAGCAGGTCTCGCCCTTGGGGGCCTGGGCCACGATCTCGTTGTCGGTGCCGGGGCCGCTGCGGACGTTGGTGGAGCAGTCGAACATGGCGTAGCCGAGCTTGATGTTCTTGACGTCGTTGAACTCGATGTATTCCTTGGCCATGTAGCCGATCTCGAGGTTGCAGTTGACCAGATACCAGTCGCCCACCTCGCGGATGATGACCACCATGTCGCCGCTGTAGGCGTTGCCCAGGATCTCCGCATCGGTGCTGGGCTTGGCCCGCAGCCGCAGGGAGGAGGCGGTGACCACGCCGATGCCGGTTTTCAGCTCGGTGGCCTGGACGGGCAGGGCAAAGCCTGCCAGCATGGAGACCGTCAGAATCAGGACGATCAAGGTTTTGACGCTTCGTTTCATAATGTACCCTCGCTTTCCGAATCACTTGGCGGCCAAGGCCCGCTCGAGCCAGACACAGCCCAGATCCAGGGCCGTGTAGAAGCCGTCCTTTTCGCTCTTTTTGATGATCCGGTCCTTGGACCGGACGGTCTGGTCAGTGAGCTGGAGCTGTACCGAGACCTTGGTAGCCAGGCTCATATCCTGGAAATCCTTGGATTCCAGAATCTGCATAATGACAATGTATTTGTCGGCCATGGAGCCGTAATAAACCATGTTGTCCTTCCGCATCAAGGGATGACCCTTGTAGGTCAGACCGTTTTGTTCAGACATGGCGCACCTCCTTGCTTGGAAATGTAACCAAATTGTAACTCATTGCAATGAGTTTGTCAACCCCTGACCACAAAAATTCACAAAAAATTGCAATTTTTCCGCTGAATCAGAGGCCCTTTGGTCCGTTTTTTCGTGAGTTTGTCCGGAAAAAGGAAAGCGGGGTACATATGAAATTGTAACAGAATGAGACCCGCGGGGTCTCTTCTCAACAAAACGGGGAGCCTGCGGCGCAGGCTCCCCGCGTTGTCTGAAAACAGGGGACCGGATCAGTCAAACAGATAGTGACGCACCAGCTCGGAGAGCAGCTCGTCCCGGTCCAGACGGCAGATCATGGCTCTGGCGTTGTTGTGGTTGGTGATGTAGGTAGGATCCTCCGAGAGGAGATAGCCCACGATCTGGTTGATGGGGTTATAGCCCTTCTCGGTGAGGGAGCTGTAGACGGAGGAAAGGATCCGCTTCATTTCTTCATGATCATCCGAGGGAACCCGGTATTTGATGGTATGGTCTTCCATAGGGCCAACCTCCTTTGCGCGTTTTCCTTATCATACCCCATTTTGGAGGATTTGTAAAGATAGGAATGCAATTTTTTTTCGATGACTTGTGCGGCAATCCGACGCTGGATGAGATAGAGGCATCAGGGATCAGGCATCAGGCACCAGACACCGCCTGTTCTGTTTTACAGCATCCAACGCAGTCCCCCGTTCCAGGGTGTAACTATATAGGTGTAACTATATAAGGGTACATCTGACCGTTCAAGCGGGGAAGAGTGGTATTCAGCATCTTGTCGATTTCTGCGCTGCGTAAAAGAGCTTGTGCAGCCGAATCGTGGGCCAGATAATCCAGTGCTTCTCACAGATAAAGCTGCGTTCCCATTTCGTACAGAGAACCCTGTGCGATTTTCAAATCTCCGGTATATTTTGTACCGAGAAACATCGGAACGGGCTCCAGACTCCGGGTGATCCACACTGCTTCCGAGCGGTGCCTGATGCCTGATGCCTATTGCCTGATGCCTCCCTACTGCTTTTTCACAAAGAACACGCCGAAGGTGTTGGGGCCGCAGTGGGTGGAAATGGCGGAGGAGGCGGGGTACTCGATGAGCTCCCGGCAGCCGGTCTTCTGTTTCACGTAGGCCTTCAGCTCCGCCAGGAAGGCGGGATCCTGGATGGTGTGGTTCATGTAGACCAGGTCGGTTTCGTAGGCGGGCAGCTTGGCCAGCTGGTCGTCGAGATACTCGTAGACGCACTTGCGGTAGGCGCCCCGGTACTTCTTGCCCACCCGCATGACGCCGTCGTCAAAGACGATCTCGGGCCGCAGCTTCAGAATATTGGCCCCCAGGGCCGCCAGAGCGGAGCAGCGCCCGCCCTTGCGGAGGAACTCCAGGGTCTCGATGACGAAGCTGCCGTCGATCCGCTCCCGGTAGGCCTCCATGTAGGCCGCCGCCGCGGCGGCGTCGTCGGGGCCGGAGCGCAGGGCCGCCAGAATGGTCAGACTGGTGCCCCCGGCCAGATTCCGGGAGTCCACCACCCAGACGCCGCCCACCTCCTGGGCCGCCATGCAGGCGTTCTGCCAGCAGGAGGACAGCGCAGAGCTCTTGGCCACGTGGACCACGGGGCGGCCCTCGGAGCGGAGCTTGCGGAACCAGTTCTCGTAGTCGCCGGGATTGGCGGCGCTGGTCTTCGCCAGCTGGCCGCTTTGGCGCACAAAGTCCAGCAGATCCTTCTGGGTCAGATCCGGCCAGTCGTCCACGGTGTTTTCCCCCATGGTAACGTAGCTGGGGATGACCCGGATGTCATACTGCGCCAGCAGCTCCGGCGGCATATCCAGGGTGCTGTCGGCGGATAGGATATAAGGTTTCATTTCTTCTTCCCCCAGTTTATGATTGTTGTTCAGCGTCTGACGGCGCCCAGCTGTTCCTCCAGGGCCTTCAGCACCCGCTCCATGGCGGGCTCAATGTCCGCGTCCGTGAGGGTGCGGTCCTCCGCCCGGAACAGCAGGGAGAAGGCGACGCTCTTTTTGCCGGGGAGGATGCCCACGCCCCGGTAGACGTCGAAGAGCTGGATCTCCTTCAGCAGGTCTCCGGCAGCCTGGGTGATGCAGGCCTCCAGGGCGCCTACCGTGACGGTCTCGGCGCAGAGCACGGACAGGTCCCGGCTGCTGGCGGGGAAGCGGGGCAGGGCCTTGAAGGTCTTCTCCGGGGCCAGCACCGTCATCAGCTCGGTGAAGTTCAGCTCCGCGGCGTAGACCGCGCAGTCCATGCCGTAGTTCCGGGCGGCCAGGGGATGGACCTGGCCCAGCAGGCCCAGCTTCTTCCCGCCCACCCAGAGGGCGGCACAGCGGCCGGGATGCCAGCTGGGATCGTCGGTGACGGCCTCGAAGCGGCAGGGCTGGACGTTGAGCTGGCTCAGAATGCCCTCCACGGCCCCCTTGAGGCTGAAGAAATCCTCCTCCGGGCCGTAGGCGCCCAGCATCAGCAGCTTGGGCTCCCGGGGCAGCTCCTGCCCCTCCGTGGGCAGATAGATCTTCGCCAGCTCATAGAGCCGGGCGGCCTTGTTGTGGTAGGCGTAGTTCCGGGCCAGGATCTCCAGCATGGAGGGCAGGGCGGTGGTGCGCATGACGGAGCTGTCCTCCCCCAGAGGGTTGAGGAGCTTGATCTGATTCCTTCTGGGGTCGTCCTTGGCAGCCCGGATCAGATCCATGCCGGCGGGGGAGACGAAGGAATAGGTGATGATCTCGCTGTAGCCCATGGCCCGGGCGGCGGCGCCGGCCTTGTTTTCCAGCTTCTGGGCGGCAGAGTAGCCGCCCCGGGTGGTGGCGCCCCGCATCAGGGTGGTGGGGATCTCGTTGTAGCCGTAGAAGCGGGCCACCTCCTCGGCGATATCCGCCATCCGCCGCAGGTCGGGCCGCCAGGAGGGCACCTGGATCATGCCGTCCGCCACGGGGATCTGCTCCCGCCGCAGATACTCGATCATATCCGCCTCGGGGATGTTTGTGCCCAGCAGGGCGTTGATCCGCTCAGGCTCCAGGGGCAGGCTCACGGGCTCGGGGATGTAGTTCAGCACGTCGATGACGCCGTCCAGCACCTGGCCGGCTCCCAGCAGCTCCACCAGCTCACAGGCCCGGTTCACGGCGGGCAGGGTCAGCATGGGGTCGATGTTCTTCTCAAATTTGGCGGAGGCCTCGGTGCGCATACCCAGGGCCAGAGCGGTCTTGCGGATGGAGGTGCCGTCGAAGTTGGCGGACTCGAAGACCACGTCGGCGGTGTCGGCCACGATCTCGGAGTTTTCGCCGCCCATGACGCCGGCCAGACCCACGGGCCGGGTCTCGTCTGCAATCACCAGCATGTCGGGGCTCAGCTTCCGGAGATTGCCGTCCAGGGTGGTGAGCTCCCTGTCCGAACCCGCCCGGCGGACGATGATCTTCCCGCCCTTGACGTAGCGGTAGTCGAAGGCGTGCATGGGCTGGCCGTACTCCACCATGACGTAGTTGGTGATGTCCACGATGTTGTTGATGGGCCGGATCCCGGCGGCGCGGAGGCGCTGGCGCATCCACTTGGGGGAGGGAGCAATCTTCACGTTCCGCACCATGCGGGCGGTGTAGCGCAGGCAGAGATCCGGGTCCGGGGTCTCCACGTCCAGCAGCTCCGGCAGGGAGCCGGGGCCGCCGCCCCGCACCACGGGCTCGTGGAGCTTCAGGGGCACGTTGAAGGCCGCGGCGGTCTCCCGGGCCAGGCCGATGAGGCTGTAGCAGTCGGGGCGGTTGTTGGTGATCTCAAACTCCACGATGCTGTCGTCGTTGCCGATGACCTCGTTGACGTCCTGGCCCACGGCGCAGTCCTCGCCGTTGAGGATCCAGATGCCGTCCTCGGCGGCCTCGGGGAAGTCGTTGCGGGTCAGGCCCAGCTCCTGGATGGAGCAGAGCATGCCGTTGGAGTCCTCCCCCCGGAGCTTGCCCGCGGTGATGTGGACGCCCCCGGCCAGATGGGAGTCGTGGAGGGCGGCGGGAACCAGATCCCCCTCCCGGACGTTCTGCGCGCCGGTGACGATCTGCACCGGAGCGCCCTGCCCCACGTCGACCTGGCAGATCCACATGTGGTCGGAATTGGGGTGGCGGACCATGGACAGCACCCGGCCCACCTTTACGTATTGCAGCTCCGCGTCCAGGCGGGTGGTGGTCTCCACCTTCTGCCCGGCCACGGTCATGATCTCGTCATACTCCCGGTCGGAGGCCTGGATGTCAACGAATTCCTTCAGCCATTTTCTCGAAATATTCATATTCAGCAGGCTCCTTCCTCAGAACTGCCGCAGGAAGCGGACGTCGTTTTCAAAAATCAGCCGCAGATCGGAGATCTGGAAGCGGCGCATGGCCATGCGCTCCAGGCCGATGCCGAAGGCGAAACCGGAATAGACCCTGGGGTCGATGCCGCAGCCCTCCAGCACCTTGGGGTGTACCATACCGGCCCCCAGCAGCTCGATCCAGCCCTCGCCCTTGCAGGTGGGGCAGCCGGCGCCGTGGCACTTGAAGCACTGCACGTCCACCTCGCAGCTGGGCTCGGTGAAGGGGAAATGGTGGGGCCGGAAGCGCACCACGGAGTCCTCGCCGTAGAGGGACTTCACCAGGGTCTCCAGGGTGCCCTTCAGATCTGCCATGGTGATGCCCTTGTCGATGACCAGGCCCTCGATCTGGTGGAACATGGGGGAGTGGGTGGCGTCCACCTCATCCTTGCGGTAGACCCGGCCCGGGGCCAGGATGCGGATGGGGGGATGCTTGATGGCCTCCATGGCCCGGATCTGCATGGGGGAGGTCTGGGTCCGCAGGAGGATGGAGCTGTCCTCCTTGATATAGAAGGTGTCGGACCAGTCCCGGGCGGGGTGGCCCTCCTCGGTGTTCAGCTTGGTGAAGTTGTACTCCGCCAGCTCCACCTCGGGGCCCTCCAGGATCTGGAAGCCCATGCCGATGAAGATCTCCTTGGCCTCATCCAGGGCGATGTACATGGGGTGCTTGTGGCCCAGGGGCCGGGACGTGCCGGGGACGGTGACGTCCAGAGCCTCGGCGGCCAGCTTCGCCTCCAGGGCGGCGGCGGCCAGCTCGGCCTTCCGGGTCTCCAGCTTCTCCTCGATGGCGGCCCGGACGGAGTTGGCCAGCTGGCCCATGACGGGGCGATCCTCGGGGGAGAGCTTGCCCATCATCTTCAGAACGGCGGTGAGCTCTCCCTTCTTGCCCAGCAGCCGGACCCGCAGCTCCTCCAGATCCGCGGAGGCCTTGGCCTGCTCCAGGGCCTCAAAGGCCTGGGATTTGATTTTTTCCAGTTGTTCTTTCATTATCATGTCTCCTTGCAGAAGATAGTTCACAAAAAAACGCCCTTCCTCCCTCAGACAGGGACGAAAGACGCAGCTTCCGCGGTACCACCCGCATTCGCCGGTTGCCCGGCGCACTTTTCGGACCTTAACGCGGTCCCTGCGGCGAACCCTACCCAGAGCGCTTGCGCTCCTTCAGACCCGCGGCTCCCGGCCGAAGGCCCGCGTCCCGGCGGGAGGCGCTTTCAGCAGCCGCGCCCTCTCTGCACCCGCTTGTGAGACACAGACAAACCGTTCTCCGCCTGTATGCACTATACGATTAAACGAACGCCAACAGTATAGCACATGCCGCGGCAATATGCAAGCATTTTCTGCCCGGCGGGAGAAATTCGTCACCGCCCGGGGGAAAACCGGGCTCTGTGCGGATTGTGTGAAATTTCTCTTGCAACATGGGAAAGAATGGAGTATAATATAATAAGTATGCGGGCAAGTCCCGCGAAAAGGAAAGGATGCATGAAACCTATGAAGAAAATCATCTGTCAGCTTCTGGTATTCGTGATGATGCTTACCCTCTTTGCCGGCTGCAAGAATCAGGACAAGCCCACGGATAGCAAGCCTGCCGACACCGCCGCCGCGGACTCCAAGCCCAGCGGGTCTGAGCCCGGCGGATCCGAGCCCAGCCTGAAGCTCGCCCTGGTGGTGGCCGGGCAGTTCGGCGACCGCTCCTTCTACGACTCCTCCTGGGAGGGCGCCAATCGCCTGGCCGCGGAGTTCCCGATCCAGGTGACCCAGATCGAGTGCGGCAACGAGAACCACACCGCCCAGATGAAGAACGCCGCCGACAAGAACGACGTGGTGGTCTGCGTGGGCTGGGAGTTCTATGAGATCGCCGACGTGGCTCCCGCCTACCCCGACGTGAAGTTCATCTGGATCGACAACGAAACCGAGGAGCCCATCCCCAATGTGCTGAACATCACCTACGCCCAGAACGAGGGCTCCTTCCTGGCGGGCTACATTGCCGCCGCCATGTCCAAGACCGGGGTCGTGGGCGCCGTGGGCGGCGAGGACCAGCCCGTTATCAACGACTTCATCGTGGGCTACAAGCAGGGCGCCGCGGCCTATGATCCCAAGGTCAAGGTGGTCACCAACTACGCCAACTCCTACGACGATCCCGCCAAGGGCAAGGAGTGCGCCCTGGCCCTGGCGGACCAGAAGGCCGACGTGATCTTCCAGATCGCCTCCGCCGCCGGCGACGGCGTCTTTGAGGCCGCCAAGGAGCGGGGCATCTACGCCATCGGCGTGGACTCCGACCAGAAGTATATCGACCCCGAGGTCATCATCTGCTCCATGAAGAAGGAAGTGGGCAACTCCATCTACGACGCCGTCAAGGCGCTGCTGGCGGGGGACAGCTCCAAATGGGGCAGCACCTGGGTGGCGGATATGTCCAACGGCTACGTGGGCATCGGCTACGGCGAGGAGGGCTCCACCCAGCAGGTCTCCGACGAGATCAAGGCCGCCGTGGAGGAGATGGAGCAGAAGATCATCTCCGGCGAAATCCAGGTGGACACCACCAGATAAGATAGCACCGCAGTTCAGCGGGGTCGATGCTGCATCGGCCCCGCTTTCCTAAAGAGCCTGAAACGCACAAAAGGGGAAGTGACCCAATGAAGAACAACGAAGCAGTGATCCGCTTTGAGCACGTTTCCATGCAGTTTCCCGGGGTGCTGGCCAATGACGACGTGAGCCTGGAGATCCGCCGGGGGGAGGTCTTCGCCCTGATCGGGGAGAACGGCGCGGGAAAATCCACGCTGATGAACATTCTCTACGGCATCCAGACCCCCAGCTCCGGGGAGGTGTGGATCAAGGGCAAGCGGGTGGAGCAATACGACCCGAGAATCGTCATTGAGCAGGGCGTGGGCATGGTCCACCAGCACTTCATGCTGGTGCCCTCCTTCACCGTGGCCCAGAATATCGTTCTGAGCCGGGAGCCCCGGAAGCACAAAATCTTCTTCGACAACGCCGCCGCCGAGGCCGCCGCCCGGAAGCTGGAGGCGGAATACGGCCTCACGGTGCCGGAGACCGAGGCGGTGGAGGACATCAGCGTGGGCCTGCAGCAGCGGGTGGAGATTCTCAAGGCCCTCTACCGGGGGGCGGAGATCCTGATCCTGGACGAGCCCACCGCCGTGCTGACCCCCCAGGAGACCGAGGAGCTCTTCTCGGTGATCCGCCGCGTGGTCCGGGACAAGGGCATGACGGTCATCATCATCACCCACAAGCTGGACGAGGTCATGGCGATCTCCGACCGGGTGGGGGTCATGCGCAAGGGCAGGCTGGTGGGCATCCACGAGACCAAGGACGTGGACGCCGCGAAGCTGGCCTCTCTGATGGTGGGGCGGCCCGTGATCTTCGACGAGCTGATCCGCAGCGGGGAGCCCGGGGCGACGGCCCTGCGGGTGGAGCACCTGCAGGTCTCCGACCACCGGGGTCTGCCCGCCGTCAGGGATCTGAGCCTGGAGCTGCGGGCCGGGGAGATTCTGGGCATCGCCGCCATCGAGGGCAACGGCCAGTCGGAGCTCATCGAGGCCATCACCGGCATGATACCCGTCCGCTCCGGCAGGGTCACGGTGCTGGGCCGGGAGGTCACGGGGCTGGAGCCCGGAGAGATCCGGGCCGCCGGTCTGGCCCACGTGCCGGAGGACCGCCTTGCCACCGGCATCTCCGGCCTGGCCACGGTGGCGGATAATCTGCTGATCGGACGGCAGCGGGAACCCCGCTTCAACCGCTTCGGCATCCAGCAGAACCGGAAGGCCATCCGGGACTATGCCCAGGAGGTCTATCAGCGCTACGACATCCGCGGCGCGGGAGTGGACAGCCTGGCGGGGGATATGTCCGGCGGCAATATGCAGAAGGTGGTCATCGCCCGGGAATTCAGCTTCGACACCCCGGTGCTGGTGATCTCCCAGCCCACCCGGGGCGTGGACGTGGGGGCCATCGAGTTCATCCACAGCCGCATCATGGAAAAGCGCAACCAAGGCGCGGCGATTCTGCTGTCCTCGGCGGATCTGGACGAGGTCTTCCGCCTCTCCGACCGGATCATCACCCTCTTTGAGGGGGAGATCACCGGCACCTTCCGGGCCGGGGAGATCAGCAAGGAGGACGTGGGCCTGTACATGACCGGCAGCAAACGGCAGGGGGGACAAGAGGCATGATCAAACAGAAAATCAACACCGGTTATCTGATCTCCCTGGGGGTCAGCGTGCTGCTGGCCTTCCTGGTGGGGGCGGTGATCCTGCTCTGCACCGGCCATTCGCCTTTGAAGGCCTACGGGGCCATGCTCTCCGGAGCCTTCTCCGCCCCCCGCCATGTGGGGGACGTGCTGGAGTACGCCATGGTGCTGGGGCTCTGCGGCCTGGCCTGCGACCTGGGCTCCCGGGTGGGCATCTTCAACGTGGGCGGCGAGGGCCAGCTGCTCATCGGCGCTCTGACGGCGGCCCAGGTGGGGGTGGCCCTGGATGGGGCCTCGGCCTGGGTGGTGATCCCCCTGGCAGCGATGGCGGCGATTGCCTCCGCGGGGCTCTACGCGCTGATCCCCGGCGTGCTGAAGGTAAAGCTGAAGGTCAACGAGGTCATCACCACCATCATGCTCAACACCGTGGCGGCCTCTCTGTGCCAGTTTATGGCGAAGGGCCCCTGGAAGAGCTCCAACCGCACCCTGATCGCCGCCACGGAGCGGCTCAACGCCGACTACTGGTTCGGCGGCCTGCTGCGGGGCTCCAAGCTCTCCACCGCCATCTTCGCCGCGGCGGCCATCGCCTTTGTGGTCTGGTACGTGATGCAGAAGACCACCCCGGGCTACGAGATGAAGCTGACGGGCCAGAACCCCCGCTTCGCCCGCTTCTCTGGCCTGCGCATCGACCGGAAGATTATCCTCTGCATGACCGTCTCCGGGGCCATGTGCGGCCTGGTGGGCATGTTCCGGGTCTACGGCGCGGAGCATCTGTTCAAGCCCGGCGTCAGCAACGACTACTACTTTGAGGGTCTGATGGTGGCCATGATTGCCCGCTATCAGCCCCTGGCCACCATTCTGCTGTCCCTCTTCTTCGCCGTGCTGAAGATCGGCGCCGAGGGTCTGCAGCAGGTGGGGGTTCCCAATCAGATCTATCTCATCATCCAGACGGTGATCATCTTCTTTATGGCCGCCCAGGGCGGCTTCCTGGAGCAGCTGTCCCACAGCCGGAATCTGAACAGCATCCGCAGCTCCAAGAAGGGAGGCGCCTGAAATGAGCGAGTTTGAAAAGATCCTCTCCACGGTGTTCTCCGTGGGCACCCTGCAGCAGATGCTCCGCTCCGCCACCCCCGTGGCCCTGGCGGCCATCGGCGGCTCCATGACGGAGCACGCGGGCATCATGAACATCGGCATGGACGGCATGATACTCATGGGGGCCTTCTTCGGGGTCCTGGGCAGCTTCCTGGGCCAGTCCGCCCTGGCGGGCCTGGGCCTGGCCCTGCTGATCGGGGTGCTGGTGGGCCTGTTCTTCGCCCTGCTGGTGGTGCGCTACAAGTCCGATGAGTTCATCATCGGCTGCGCTCTGAACACCTTCGCACTGGGGCTGACCTCCTACCTCTCCCGCAGCGTCTTCGGCAACAACGGCACCAAGGGCAACCCCGCCCTGCCGGCCCTGCACCTGCCCTTCCTCAGCAAGATCCCCATCCTGGGGCCCATGCTGAACGACCAGTCCCTTTTCGTCTATCTCACCTGGATCGTGGTGCTGCTGGCCTGGCTCTTCGTCTACAAGACCCCCTACGGCCTCTGGCTCCGGGCCTCCGGCGAGAAGCCCGACACCCTCCGCACCGCGGGCATCAGCCCCAAGCGCATGCAGTGGATCGCCTCCCTGCTCTGCGGCATCCTCTGCGCCCTGGCGGGAGCCCACCTGTCACTGGGTCAGCTCAGCGGCACCTTCGCGGAGAACATGTCCAACTCCCGGGGCTATATCGCCTTTGCCTGCGTGATCTTCGCGGCGGCCCATCCGGGCAAGGCCTATCTGGCGGCTCTGATGTTCGGCTTCTTCGAGGCCATCGGCCTGCGGCTGCAGAGCTACGTCAGCGCGGATCTCACCAACACCATCCCCTATCTGATCACCATCATCATGATGGTCTACGTGGTGGCCCGCAAGCAGCAGCGGAAGAAGAAGCTGGCCAGGGCATAAACGTGAAAGGAAGCAAGCGCCGCGGCGCTTGCTTCCTTTTTCCTATTTCAGCAGCTCCTGCCTGCTGAATTGCAGGGTATAGAGCTTGTAGTAGCGGCCCTTGGCGGCCAGCAGCTCCTGGTGGGTGCCCTGCTCCACGATCTCGCCGTGGGAGAGCACCAGGATGCGGTCCGCGTGCTGGACCGTGGAGAGCCGGTGGGCCACGATCAGCATGGTGCCGATGGTCTTGATCCGCTCCAGGGAGTCCTGGATCAGCAGCTCCGTCTCGGTGTCGATGTTGGCGGTGGCCTCGTCCAGGATGATGACGGAGGGCTTGTGGAGTATGGTCCGGGCGAAGCTCAGAAGCTGGCGCTGGCCGGCGGAGAAGTTGTTGCCCCGCTCCCGCACCGGCTCGTCCAGGCCCTTGTCCAGACGCTTGATGAAGCTGTCGGCGTTGACGTATTTGCAGGCCGCCATGACCTCCTCGTCCGGCACCCCCTCCATCCGCAGCAGCAGATTGGAGCGGATATCCCCGGAGAAGAGGAAGACGTCCTGGAGCATCTGGCCGAAGCGGCGGCGCAGGGAGGCGATTTTGATGGTCTTGATGTCCCGGCCGTCGATGAGGATCTGGCCCTTCTGGATGTCGTAGTTTCGCACGATCAGGCTGAGGATCGTGGTCTTGCCCGAGCCCGTGGGGCCCACGAAGGCCACGGTCTGGCCGGGCATGACGTGGAAGCTGACCCCCTTGAGGACCCATTCGTCCACCTTGTAGCGGAACCACACATCCCGGAACTCGATCTCCCCCCGGATCTCCTCCAGCTCCACGGCGTCGGGCTCGTCCACCACCTCGGGGACGATGTCCAGGATGGAGAAGATCTTCTCCGCCGCGGCGAAGGATCTTTGCAGCATGTCAAACTGCTCCGCCAGGGTCTGGATGGGGTTGAAGAACTTGTTCAGATACATGTAGAAGCTGACGATGACGCCGGAGGAAATGGACTGGCCGAACCAGTGCAGATCCTGGATATGGCCCTTGGCGCCGAAGTAGAACAGGCAGAGCACCGAGGAGATGTAGAGCATGTAGACCATGGGCCGGAAGATGCCGAAGACCAGCATCCGGGCGTTCTTGGCCTTTTTCAGCTCCCGGCTGCGGGACTCGAAGTCCGCCATTTTCCGGTCCTCCCGGTTGAAGCTCTGGGTGATCTTGATGCCGGAGAGATTTTCGGAGAGGTAGGTGTTGATGGCGGTGGTGGAGTCGTTGACCCGGCGGTGGACCTTGCGGGAGAACTTGCGGAAGATCACCGTGAAGAGCACCACAAAGGGCACGAAGCACAGAACCATCAGCGTCAGAGCGTAGTTCAGCACCAGCATGGCCCCCAGCACCCCCAGGATCACCAGGCTGTTCTTGGCCATGGTCACCAGCACGTTGGTGAAGAGGAAGGAGATGGAGTTGGGGTCGTTGCTGACCCGGGTCACCAGCTTGCCCACGGGGATGCGGTTGAGCTGCTCATGAGAGAGCTGCTCGATGTGGGTGAAGGTGTCCATGCGGATCTGGGAGAGGATCTTCTGGCCCACCTTCTGCAGCAGCATGGCCTGGGCGTAGGTGCAGACCAGACTCACCACCAAAATCCCGGCGTAAACCGCCACGTAGGTGAAGAGCTGAGAGAGGGGGAAGCTGTCCTTGATGAGCTCCTCTATTTTGCCGATCAGCAGGGGAGAGACCACGTCGTAGGCGATGGAGAAGAGCATCACCAGGAAGACCAGGGCGAACTGGCCCTTGTAGGGCAGGGCGTAGCGCAGCAGCCGGCGGATGATCTGCCGGTCGTCCATGTTCCGCTCCCAGCCCATGGATTTTTTCTTGTCCTTTTCCAGCAGGAAGGCCACCAGGAAGACCAGGGTGAAGACGCCGATGATGGCCCCCACGATCAGAACGGGAAGATACTCACGCATGGGCGTTCCCTCCTTCCTCCTCCAGCTTCTGCAGATCCACCATCTTGCGGTAGCCCGGGCAGCTCTCGTAGAGCTCCTCGTGGGTGCCCACGGCGGTGACGCGGCCGTCCTCCATAAACACCAGCTTGTCCATCTCCCGGATGGTGGAGATCCGGTGGGCAATGAGAATGGTGGTCTTGCCCCGGCGGGTCTGCCGCAGGTTTTTCAGAATGCTCCGCTCGGTGTCGGTGTCCACGGCGGAGACGGAGTCGTCCAGAATCAGAATCGGCGCGTCCTTCATCAGAGCCCGGGCGATGGAGATCCGCTGCTTCTGGCCGCCGGAGACCATGACGCCCCGTTCGCCCAGCAGGGTCTCGTAGTGGTTGCCGAAGTCCCGGATGCTCTGGTCCACGGCCGCCAGCCGGGCCGCCTCCTCGATCTGCTCCATGGAGAACTCGTCCACCGCGAAGGCGATGTTGTTGGTGATGGTATCGGAGAACAGGTAGTTGTCCTGGGGCACGTAGGCGCAGCCGTCCCGCAGGGAGCGGATGGTGACCCGGTTCACGTCTCGGCCGTCCACAAAGAGGGTGCCGTCGGGTACGTTGTAGGTCCGCAGGATGAGATCCACCAGGGTGGTCTTGCCGCAGCCGGTCTTGCCCACCAGGCCCACGTTTTCGCCCGCCTCGATCTTGAAGCTGATGTTCTTGAGGGCGTCGTATTCCCCGTCGGGGTAGCGGAAGCTGAGATCCCGGAATTCGATCTCGCCCCGGATGCGCTCCAGGGGCTCGGCCCCCGGGGCGTCCACCACGTCGGGCTCCGCGTCCAGCAGCTCCCCGATGCGCTTGAGGGAGGCCTTGCCCCGGGAGCTCATGTCGATGAGCTCCGAGACCGCCATCACCGGCCAGACCACGGAGGTGAAGTAGCCGATGAACTCCACCAGCTGGCCCGCGTTGAAGCTGCCCTTCCACACCAGGTAGCCGCCGTAGCCCAGGATGATGCAGATGACGCTCTCCACGAACATCATCACCAGCACCCGCAGCAGCACCGAGGCCTTGGTGTGCTCGATGTTGGCCACCTCGTTCTCCTCGTTGAGCTTGCGGAAGGCCATCAGCTCCTTGGCCTCCTTCACAAAGGCCTTGATGACGGCGATGCCGGAGAAGCTCTCCTGGCTGAAATCCGAGAGCCGGGAATAGGCCTGCTGGCGGACGTCCCACTTTTTCATCATGTAGCGGCCCACCACCGTGGCCGAGGCCAGCAGCAGAGCCGTGGGGATCAGAGACAGCACCGTGAGGAGCACGTTCATGCGCAGCATCTTCCACACCGCCATGGCGGAGAGCAGCAGGGCGTCGAAGAACATCATGATGCCCCAGGCGAAGCACTCCGTCACCGTGTCCAGATCGTTGGTGAAGAGGCTCATGAGGCTGCCCACCTTGTGGACCTGGTAGTAGCTCTGGCTCAGATGCCGGGCGTTGTCAAACATCCGGTTGCGGATGCTCTCCTCCACCTTGAAGGCGGTGCCCAAAAACATGACGCGCCACAGAAAGCGGCCCGCTACCATAGACAGAATGACCCATACCATGGGCATACAGATCCGGTCGAGGAGAAAGTCCATATCGAAGGGAACCCGGGCTCCGTCTACCAGGACCCAGCCCTGGTTGAGGCCGTTGATCACCATCTGATAGAGATTGGGAATCAGAAGCTGCAGGTAGTCCACCGCGATGAGGGAGGCCAGGCCCAGCAGCAGCCAGTGGAGGTAGCGCAGATAATACCGGTTGATGTGCCGGCCGAAAATCATAGGGCAGCGCTCCTTTCTGTATCGGGATCAGGGATCAGAGAACGGGGGAGAGGGGAGGGTGCGGTTTTGTCATAAAACGGTGTTGGTATATTGTACCTGCAATCCGCGGCTTTGTCAACAATAGAATATGAAAACAGCCCGGGAGCGTCCCTACAGACGATCCCGGGCTGTTTTTTGCGTGCGCCCGGTGAGCGCACGTTCTATAGGGTGAAAGTCCCGAACGCGCCCGGCAGCGGGAAGCGTTAGCCAAAGGCAAGGGTGTCCGTCGCGAGGCGGAATCTGAAGAAAGCCGGATATAGAGGGTTGAAAGGT
>JAFXYD010000006.1 GCA_017541995.1 Oscillospiraceae bacterium | reverse complement strand
GACGGGAGTTACGGATTGCCACGACCAGTCTGCGGACTGGTCTCGCAATGACATATTCGGGATGTTTTCCGCCGTAGGGGACGGGTTTCCCGTCCCGCCGTCCCCCGCCCGTGCCCGCCGTTCCCCGCTCCACCCGTCCGTAGCGGCGGTCATTGACCGCCACATACACCCCGCCCGTAGGGACGGCTCTTAGCCGTCCGCGTTCACCCGCCGGGGCGAATTGAAAATTGAAAGTTGAAAATTGAAAATGTCGGAGTTTTCAAATTGCGATTTGAAAACATTGAAAATGGGGACGGGGGGATGCGGATTTCTCGCTCCGCTCGAAATGACAGGAACTGGACGTTTTCCGCCCGTAGGGGACGGGTTTCCCGTCCCGCGGTCCCCCGTCTGGGCGAATTGAAAATGGAAAGAAGGGATATCATGATGGACGTATTTCACTTTTCGGATCTTGCCATTCCGCCGGAGGCGCGGGCTCGGGTGGCCCAGGTCCGGGACCCGGCGCTGTGGCTGCTGGAGAACAAGGCCAAAAGCTACAATCTCCTGGACCAGGGGCCGGACGGCAGCGGGGTGGACTGTCCTCTCTGCCGCAACAAGGGCTTCGTGGCGGAGCTGGACCCGGAGGGGCCCCGGATGGTGGTACGGCCCTGCGCCTGCCGGGAGCGGCGGCGCACCGCCCTGCGGCTGAAGGCCTGCGGGATGCTGGACCGGGCCCGGCTGCTGAGCTTTGAGGCCTTCCGAACGGAGAATCCCATGCAAAGCCGCATGAAGGAGCTGGCCCTGGAATGGCTGGAGGCGCAGAACGAGAGCTGGCTGGTGTTCTGCGGCCAGTCCGGGGCGGGCAAGACCCATCTGTGTACCGCGGCCTTCGTCCAGGCGGTGTCCCGGCGGCGGCTGGACGGGGAGTATATGCTCTGGGGCCCCGCCCTGCGGGAGCTGCGCGCCGAGCCCGAGGCGGCCCCCCGGCTGCTGGGGCGGTACAAGGAGGCGCCCCTGCTCTACGTGGACGATCTCTTCAAGGGGCGGCGGGACCTGCCCATCTCCGACTGGGAGCTGCGGCTGGCCTTCGAGCTGCTGGACTACCGCTACGGCTGCAAGCTGCCCACCATTCTCTCCACGGAGCGGAGCTTCCCGGAGCTGGTCAGCCTGGACGAGGCCATCGCGGGCCGCCTGAAGGAGCGCTGCGGGAGGTTTCTCATAAACGTCACCCCCGAGCCGGGAAAGAATTTC
Organism: Oscillospiraceae bacterium; assembly: GCA_017541995.1. Taxonomy (GTDB): domain Bacteria; phylum Bacillota; class Clostridia; order Oscillospirales; family Oscillospiraceae; genus JAFRPC01. The sequence goes on along the minus strand of JAFXYD010000006.1, from coordinate 31,173 downwards.
CGGTTCAGGGGTGAAGGGTAACGGGGTTCAGAGTCTGGGGTCCAGAGTCAAACGTCCATCGTTGATCGAATTCGGTTCAGCGTCGCTTGTTCCGTAGTGGCCGCCGACCCCGGCGGCCATCGGGGATGGGCAGAAATCGCTGGGTATGGCCGCTGAGGTCAGCGGCCACTACGCCTCTGCTTGTTCGTAAAAGGATTCAATGGATGTTGTCGATGGGGGCAAAGGGAATCCGCCAGATATAGACCAGATTCGGATCACCCGGGATAGTCGTCAGCGTATGCTCCGCTGTCATACCGATCCGCCAGGGAAAGATGGAATTCCATACGTAAGGGTCCCGAAAGGACCAGGTGACGCCGGTCAGCTCCCGGCCATAGGTGACGATCCAGGTATAGCCGCTGTCCTCCATCAGCGCCTTCAGCTTTGCTTGTGCCTCAGAAGGCATATTGTCGCTGGGCTTTGTCCGCATGGAGCCGCCGAACAGGAAGGCGTTGTGATAAATCTCCTCGCCATAGTCCTGCGCGTCCTCCGATGGATATGCGGCGGCCAGCTCCGGCGTGGGGGTTTTGATCTCCCGATCCAGATAAGGGGAAGCCTGCAGGGCTGTGAACAGCAGGAACAGAGCGCAGAAAACCAGCAGCAGGCGGTGTTTCTTTTTCCGCAGCAGCAGAAGAGCCCAAACCAGCAGACCGGCCAGCAGCGCCAGCAGCAGCCAGATTCCCCAGGGTCGGTTTGAGGCTGTCAGCCGGGCGCAGCACGGGATCACCAGGTAAACCATCAGCGGACCCAGCGCAAAGGCCCAGATCAGCAGAGCGCCAAAACAAGACAGCAGAACAATGAGAATTCGGGTCCGTATGGGCGTCGGTTTCTTTTCGTTCAATCTGTATCCCTCGATTATGGTTCAGCGTATGGCCGGGCGAGGCAGCGTGCGCAGGGCGCGAGCGGGGCGTCCGGGGGCCGCCCCCTACGGGCGGGTGCGAGGGTGTGGCGGCCAATGGCCGCCGCTACGGCTGGGTGCGGATGTGTCATTCCGAGCGCCCTAAAGGACTAGCTGCGCGTCGGAGCGAGGAATCCGCATCCCCCGTCCCCTTGTTGCCGGGTCGGCATTTATGGAAGGGCTCGGTCGTCGGAAGGACCCCTCCACCGCCCTTGAGGGCGGTCCCCCTCCCCTGCAAGCAGGGGAGGTTTGTCTGATGCCTGATGCCTGGCCTGTTGCCTGTTGCCTGTTGCCTGTTGCCTGTTCCCTGGTCGGAGCGGGGTACCAGTGGCGATCAATGATCGCCGCTACGGGCGGGTCTGATGCCTGTTGCCTGATGCCTGTTGCCTGATGCCTGATGCCTCGTCGGAGCGGGGTACCAGTGGCGAGCAATGCTCGCCGCTACGGGCGGGTCTGATGCCTGTTGCCTGTTGCCTATTGCCTCGTCCGTGCGGGGAACGCGGGACGGGAAACCCGTCCCCTACGAGCGGGCCTGTTGCCTGTTCCCTGTTGCCTGTTGCCTATTTGACAATCAGATTGACCAGCTTATTGGGCACGGCGATGACTTTGCGGACTTCGCCGCCGGCGCGGGCGACGGCCTTCTGGACCCACTCGTCGGCCTGGGCGAAGGACGCCAGCTCCTCCCGGCTCAGATCCGCGGGGGCCTGGATGGTGCCCTTGGTCTTGCCGTTGATCTGGATGGCGATGGTCAGCTCCTGATCCTTGCACTTGGCCTCGTCGTACTTGGGCCAGGCGGAGAGAGAGCACAGGCCCTCGAAGCCCTTGAGCTGCCAGAGCTCCTCCGCGATGTGGGGAGCGAAGGGGCTCACCAGCTGGAGCAGGGTCTTCAGCTCCGCCCGGTTGCAGCCCTTGTCCCCCAGCTGGTTCACCAGGGTCATGAGCTGGGCCAGGGCGGTGTTGGCCTTGAGCTGGTCGATATCGGACGTGACCTTGCGGATGGTCTTGTGCATCAGATTTTCGTTGACCTTGGCGTATTCCGTCTCCCCGTCCTCCACGGTCTCGGCCAGGGCCCAGATCTTATCCAGGAAGCGCTTGCAGCCCTTGACGGAGTTGGCGGCCCAGGCGGCGGGCTTCTCAAAGTCTCCGATGAACATGATATAGGTCCGCATGGTGTCGGCGCCGAATTCCTTGATCACGTCGCTGGGGTTGATGACGTTGCCCCGGGACTTGGACATCTTGATGCCCCCCTCCCCCAGGATCATGCCGTGGGAGGTGCGCTTGGCGTAGGGCTCCTTGGTGGGCACCACGCCGATGTCGTAGAGGAACTTGTGCCAGAAGCGGGAGTAGAGCAGGTGCAGGGTGGTGTGCTCCATGCCGCCGTTGTACCAGTCCACCGGGGTCCAGCGCTCCAGGGCCTCCTTGGAGGCCAGGGCCTGGTCGTTGTGGGGGTCGGTATAGCGCAGGTAGTACCAGTTGGAGCCCGCCCACTGGGGCATGGTGTCGGTCTCCCGCTTGGCGGGGCCGCCGCAGCAGGGGCAGGTGGTATTCACGAACTCGGGGATGGCCGCCAGGGGGCTCTCGCCGTCGTCGGTGAGCTCATAGCTCTCCACCTCGGGCAGCAGCAGGGGCAGGTCCTTCTCGTCCATGGGAACCATGCCGCACTTGGGGCAGTGGATGATGGGGATGGGCTCGCCCCAGTAGCGCTGCCGGGCAAAGACCCAGTCCCGGAGCTTGAAGTTCTTTTTCGCCTCCCCCAGGCCCTTCTCCGTCAGCCAGTTGATGATGGCGGTCTTGGCCTCGGCCACGGACAGGCCGTTGAGGAAGTCGGAGTTCACCAGGGTCCCGGTGGCCACGTCGGTGAAGGCGGCCTCCTCCACGTTGCCCCCGGCGATGACCTCCACGATGGGCAAGCCGAACTTTTTGGCGAACTCCCAGTCACGGGTGTCGTGGGCCGGGACGGCCATAATCGCGCCGGTGCCGTAGCTGGCCAGGACGTAGTCGGAGATGAAGATGGGGATTTCCTTGCCGTTGACGGGGTTGACGCCCATGACGCCCCCCAGCTTCACGCCGGTCTTGTCCTTGTTCAGCTCCGTGCGCTCCATGTCGGACTTGGAGGCGGCGGCCTTCTGGTAGGCCCGGACCTCCTCCAGGTTGGTGAGCTTGTCCGCCCACTTCTCCACCAGGGCGTGCTCGGGGGAGAGCACCATATAGGTGGCGCCGAAGAGGGTGTCGGGGCGAGTGGTGTAGACGGTGATCTCGTCGCCCAGGGTGGTGGCGAACTTCACCTGGGCGCCGTAGGACCGGCCGATCCAGTTGATCTGCTGGGTCTTGACCCGCTCGGGGAAGTTGACCTCCTCCAGATCGTCGATGAGCCGGTCGGCGTAGGCGGTGATCTTCATCATCCACTGGCTCCGGTCCTTGCGGATCACGGGCGCGCCGCAGCGCTCGCAGACCCCCTCCACCACCTCTTCATTGGCCAGGACGCACTTGCAGGAGGTACACCAGTTCACGGGCATCTTGGTCTTGTAGGCCAGGCCCTTCTTGAACATCTGCAGGAAGATCCACTGGGTCCACTTGTAGTACTTGGGGTCGGTGGTGTTCACCTCCCGGTCCCAGTCGAAGCTGTAGCCCAGCTCCTGGAGCTGGGAACGGAAAACCGCCACGTTCCGCTCGGTGACGGTACGGGGATGGACGTGGTTCTTGATGGCGTAGTTCTCCGTGGGCAGGCCGAAGGCGTCGTAGCCCATGGGGAAGAGGACGTGATAGCCCTCCATGCGCTTTTTCCGGGCGATGACGTCCATGGCGGTGTAGGGCCGGGCGTGGCCCACGTGGAGGCCCATGCCGGAGGGGAAGGGAAACTCGATCAGCCCGTAGAACTTGGGCTTGTCGCTGACGTCCTCGGTGCGGTAGGTCTTGTTCTCGATCCAGTATTTCTGCCACTTTTGTTCGATTTGCTCAAAGTCGTATTTCATCCGTTTTTTGCCTCTATTCTTTCAGGTTTAGCGGGCGGCCGATGACCGCCCCTACTGTTGAAACGCGGGTTCGGCGGGCGGCCGATGACCGCCCCTACAGGCTCTCCAGGGGCACGGGCTTGGCGTCATTCCAAAGTCTTTCCAGGTCGTAGAACTGCCGGGTCTCGTCGGTGAAGACGTGGCAGACCAGGCTGCCGAAGTCCAGCAGGACCCAGGTGCCGCTGCGGTGGCCCTCCCGGTGCAGCAGGGGCTCGCCGCAGGCCTCCACGGCCTCCTCCACGGCGTCGCAGAGGGTGTTGACGTGGGTGTTGGAGGTGCCGGTGCAGATCAGAAAATACTCTGCCAGGGTGGTGACCTCCGTAACCTCCAGCAGCTTGACGCCTACGCCCTTCTTGTCCTCCAGGGCCTTGGCCGCCGCCAGGGCGATTTCCTTTGTGTTCATATTGTTTCCTCCTTGTCTGGGGGTGTGATCTTTGAATGAATAATGAATAATGAATAATGAATAATTGTGGTATTTTTCAATTCTGCGAATTGAAAAATGAATTTCAAATATTCGTGAAATGATCTCTAAACAATCGGCTTTACAGATAAACAAGCTGCATGGATGGCTGGCACCTGTCACTTGTCACCTGTCACTTCTTCCCTGTTCCCTTCCCCCACCCTGATCCTTGATCCTTGATCCCTGATCCCTTTTCAGAGCGGGGAACGCAGAGCGGCCGATGACCGCCGCTACGGGCGGGGTCAGAAGATCTTCCCGATCACGTCCGAGGCCACGGCGTAGCAGGTCATGGCGCTGAGCACCAGGGAGATCAGCAAGATGAAGACGCCCTTGAGCCAGCCGGGATTGCCAAAGGAGTCCTCCTCCGCCAGCTCCTCGGGCTCCTCGGGCAGGGCCTGGAGGGTCTCCGGGGTGATGCGGGCCGCGGGCTTCTGGGGGGCGGGGGCGGGCTTGACGGCCTCCGGGGCCGGGCTTTCGGCCTTGGAGGGGCCGCCGATGAGGGCGTAGAGCTCGGAGAGCAGGGTCTCGTCGTCGATGGCGTCCCGACTGAAGCGGCCGGTGGGCTCCTTCTGGGCGCTCTCCACGGCCTTCGCCACGGACTCATAGGAGACGGAGGCCAGCTGCTCCGGCTGAGGCTCCGGCTGGGGCTCCGGGTCGGGGAGCTCTAGGCTGGGGGCCGCTTCCTGGGCGGCCTCGGCCTGCCGGGCCTCCTTGGTCTCGGCCAGCATCTGCTGCATCAGCTCCGCCACCTCGGCGGCGCTGTCCTGTTCCTCGAGGCTCTGCTCCGTCGCGATCTCCGCCAGCTCGGCGGCGCTGTCGTGTTCCTCGGGGCTCTGCTCCGTGGCGATCTCCGCCAGCTCCGCCGGGGCGGGAAGCTCCGATGTGTCGGTCTTGATGGTCAGATCCTGCTCCGGCTCGGGCTTGGCGGCCAGGCCCTCGATGTCCAGGACCAGCTCCTCCTGCTCCGGCGCGGTCTGCTCCCCCTCGGGAGCGTAGAGTTTATATCCAAAGAGATTCACGGTTCAAGTCTCCTCTCGGTAGATTTTCCATAGTAATTCCAGGCCTTCAGGGAATCCGGGTCGATTTCCCGCTTGAGGCTGCGCAGATGGCCCACGGATTGCTCCAGCCCGGCGTAGACGGCGGCGTCCAGATCCTCCTCCACCAGCGCGCGCAGCCGCTCCACCCCGGGGAAGTCCCGGTTGGGCTCCATGTAGTCCGCGATGTAGAGGATCTTTTCCAGGGTCGTCATCCCGGCCCGGCCTGTGGTGTGCCACCAGATGGCGTCGAAGACCGCCGGGGACTCTCCGAAGACCTCCCGGGCGACCACAGCCCCGGTCTTGGCGTGGAGCAGCTTGGGGTTGGCCCGCTGCATATCTGTCAGCATCATAGCATATTTTTCGCAAATATGCAACTGTTCCTTTGGCCCCAGGGCCTTGGTGATGTCATGCAGGATCCCGGCCCGGCGGGCGGCGTCGGGGTCCTCGCCCCAGCGGCGGGCCAGCCCCTCGGCGGTCTCGGCGGTGCCCAGGACGTGGGCCCGGCGTTTCTCGTCGTGGAGGGCCAGGGCCCGCTCCCGCAGGCTCTCATAGGGCAGGCCGCGGAGGCTGCCGCCGGTCTGATACCAGCCGTTCCGGAGGATCATGGTCTCCGCCTCCGGGGCCAGGCAGCAGGGCGCGCCGAAGGCCAGCATGCGGCGGACCGTGGTGGAGGAGATCTCCACGCAGCGGTTTTCCACCTCCGTCACCCGGGCCCCCAGATTCTCGCGGTACGCCTCGGCCTGGGAGCGGACCTTCTCCCAGGTTCCGGCGGACTCGTCCCGGCGCATCACCGCCAGGCTTGCCAGCCGGGCGATGCGCTCCGGCTGATACCACTGGGAGAAGCTCAGGAACATATCCGTCCCCATCACCAGGATCAGCTCATCTTCGGGGTACTGCTCCCGCAGCTGGGCCAGGGTGTCCACGGTATAGCTCTTCCCTGCCCGGCGCAGCTCCATGTCGCAGAGCTCGGCCCCGGGGATCCCGGCGAAGGCGGCCCGGCACAGGGCCAGCCGCTCCAGGGGGCCGGGAGAGCCCTCCGCCAGCTGCTTGTGGGGCGGGTCGGCGGCCGGTATAATCAGAAGCTTGTCCAGCTCCAGCTTCCGGATCAGCTCCGCCGCGGCCAGGGCGTGCCCCGTGTGAGGGGGATTGAAGCTGCCTCCGTAGACGCCGATTTTCATTCCTCGCCTTCCTGTTCCGCGCGGCGGCGCTGACGGGCAAAGGCAATGGCCTGCTGCTTGAAGTATTCGTTCTTCTTTTCCCGTTCCGCTCTGGCGGCGGCCCGGCGCTTCTGGGCTCCGGCCCGGACGGGATTTACCTTCACCTTGGCCTTGGCCAGACCGGTCTTCCGGGCCAGGGTCTCGGAGCGGCGCCAGACCACGAACTTGTTGCCCACGCACTGGATGCCCTCGGCCCCCAGGGCCTGGCAGAGCTGGTCGCTGACCTCCCGGGCGGACATCAGGGCGGTCTCCAGAACCTTGCCCTTCACCAGCTCCCGGGCCTCCAGCTGACGGCCCAGCTCCTCGATCAGCGCGTCGGTGACGCCCTCCTTGCCCACCATCAGCGTGGTTTCCAGCTCGTTTGCCTTGGCGCGCAGCTCGGCGCGCTGTTTGCTTGTAATCATGTTTCTTCCTCCAGCATACGTTCCAGGCGCAGCAAAGCGTTGGCCCGGTGGGAAATGGCGTTCTTTCGCTCCGCCCCCATCTGGGCGAAGGTGCAGCCCAGGGCGGGGACGTAGAAGACGGGATCATAGCCGAAGCCGTCCTCCCCCCGGGGCTCGAAGGTGATGAGGCCCTCGCAGCTCCCCCGGGCGCACAGGCTGCTGCCGTCGGGCCGCAACAGGGTGATGACGCAGACAAAGCGGGCAGTGCGCTCCTCGGAGCGGACGCCCCGCAGATTTTCCAAAAGATGGTTGAGCCGGTCCCGGTCCGTGACGCAGTCCGGGGCGCCGTAGCGGGCGGAGTAGATCCCCGGCGCGCCCCCCAGCACGTCCACGCAGAGGCCGGAATCGTCGGCAATGGCGGGCAGGCCCGTGGCCTCCACCACGGCCCTGGCCTTGAGCATGGAGTTTTCCTCAAAGCTTGCGCCGGTTTCCTCCACGTCGATTTGGACCCCCAGCTCGGACTGGAGCACCAGCTCCATGTCAAAGCGGGAGAGTATGGCCTGAATCTCGGCCAGCTTGTGTTTGTTCTGTGACGCGAGCACAACTTTCATGCAGTATGTCTCCTGTTATATTTGTTTTTCAAATGGTAAATTGAAAACACCGACATTTTCAATTTTCAATTCCCGCTTCGCCCGCGGCCGGGTGCATGTGGCGGTCAATGACCGCCGCTACGGCGGGGTGCGGGGTACGGCGGGCGGCCAATGACCGCCCCTACGAGCGGGTCTGATGCCTGGTGCCTGATCCCTGATGCCTCGCCGGTGCGGGGTACGGCGGGCGGCCAATGACCGCCCCTACAGGCGGGTCTGATGCCTGATGCCTGATCCCTGATGCCTCGCCGGTGCGGGGTACCCGTGGCGAGCAATGCTCGCCGCTACGGGCAGGTCTGATGCCTGATGCCTCGCCGGAGCGGGCGGGCTACAGCGTGACGTACTGTTGCAGCACGCGGCACAGCTCCCGGTTGCCTTTTTCGCAGAGGGCCAGGAGCGCTTGCTGCTCTTCTTTTGTGTAGGGTCTGCCCTCGCCGGTGGCCTGGAGCTCGATGATCTGCCCCTCGGCGGTCATGACGCAGTTCATGTCCACCATGGCCCGGCTGTCCTCGGCGTAGCAGAGGTCCAGCAGGGGCTCGTCCTCCACGATGCCGGCGGAGATGCCGCTGACGAAGCTTTTGAGGGGCATCCGCTCCAGCTCTCCCCGCTCCACCAGTCTGCGGCAGGCCAGGGCCAGGGCCAGGAAGCCCCCGGTGACGGAGGCGGTGCGGGTGCCCCCGTCGCCCTGGAGCACGTCGCAGTCGATGGTGAAGGTGCGCTCCCCCAGGGCGTTCAGGTCCGCCGCGCTGCGGAGGCTGCGGCCGATGAGCCGCTGGATCTCGGCGCTGCGGCCGGAGAGCTTCAGCTTGGAGATATCCCGGGGGCTGCGCTGACGGTTGGCCCGGGGCAGCATGGAATACTCCGCGGTGATCCAGCCCCCCTCCTTCACGTGGGGCGGCACCTTGTCCTCCACCGAGGCGGTGCATAGGACCACGGTGCTGCCGATCTCGATGAGGCAGCAGCCCTCGGCAAATCTGGTGAAGTCGGGGGTGAGCTTCACCGGGCGAAGCTCGTCCGGTCTGCGTCCGTCAATACGGTTCATAGCTTTCTCCTTTTTCAGTAACACGGAATCGCCCTGCGGGCGATTGTTTGCTTCGCAAACCGGACGAGCAAGGCTCGTCCCTACAGGGCTAAATCAGGGCCTCCACGAATTCCCGGGCGTTGAAGGGCATGAGGTCGTCGATGCCCTCGCCCACGCCGATGTACTTCACGGGGATCTGCAGGGCGTTGGCCACGGCGATGACAATGCCGCCCTTGGCGGTGCCGTCCAGCTTGGTGAGGACGATGCCGGTGACCCCGGCGATCTGCTGGAACTGCTTGGCCTGGATCAGACCGTTCTGGCCGGTGGTGGCGTCCAGCACCAGCAGGACCTCCTTGCTGCTGCCGGGCAGCTCCCGGTCGATGACCCGGCTGATCTTCCCCAGCTCGTTCATGAGATTGGCCTTGTTGTGGAGGCGGCCGGCGGTGTCGGTGATGATCACGTCCACCCCCCGGGCCTTGGCGGCAGAGATGCCGTCGTAGACCACGGAGGCGGGGTCCGCCCCCTCGTGCTGCCGGACGAGCTCCACGTCGGCCCGGTTGGCCCAGATCTCCAGCTGATCCGCCGCGGCGGCCCGGAAGGTGTCGGCGGCGCAGAGCAGCACCCGCTTGCCCTCCCCGGCCAGCTGGTGGGAGAGCTTGCCGATGGTGGTGGTCTTGCCCACACCGTTGACGCCGATCACCAGCACCATGGCGGGCTTGCTGTCCAGCTTCAGCTCGGTGCTGCCCACGTCGAGAATGTCGGTGAGAATATCCGCCAGCCCCGCCCGGACCCGGTCCGGGGTGGTGAGCATCTTCTCGTATGCGTCCTTCCGCAGCTGCTCCACGGCCCGGCTGGCGATGTCCACCCCCAGATCCGCCAGGATCAGCCGCTCCTCCAGCTCGTCGTAGAACTCGTCGTCTACCTCATAGTCTCCGGCAAAGAGCCCGCTGATGGCGTTCCGGGTCTTGGTCAGGCCCTTTTTGATCTTTTCAAAAAATCCCATTGTTTATATCCTTTCAATTCAAATGTGCGTCAATTGCTGGCCAAGCCCAGCTCCTTCTCCAGGCCGTCCAGGTCCAGGTGGAGGATCTTGGAGACGCCCTGCTCCTGCATGGTGACGCCGAAGAGGGCGTCGGCCTCCTCCATGGTGCCCCGGCGGTGGGTGATGACGATGAACTGGGTCTTCTTGCACAGCTGCCGCAGGTAGCTGGCGTAGCGCTCCACGTTCCGGTCGTCCAGGGCGGCGTCGATCTCGTCCAGCATGCAGAAGGGGGTGGGCCGGACCTTGAGAATGGAGAAGTACAGGGCGATGGCCACAAAGGCCTTCTCCCCGCCGGAGAGCAGGGTGATGGTCTTCAGCTGCTTGCCCGGGGGCTGGACCTTGATCTCAATGCCGCAGGACAGAGGCTCGTTGGGGTCCTCCAGCTCCAGGGAGGCCCGGCCTCCGCCGAACATCTCCACGAAGGTCTCCCCGAAATAGTGGTTGATGCGGGCAAACTCCCCGGTGAAGATCTCGGTCATGTGCTTGGTGATGTCCCGGATGATGCCCTCCAGCTCCCGCTTGGAGTCCAGCACGTCGTCCCGCTGGCCGGAGAGGTAGGTATAGCGCTCGTTGACCCGCTCAAATTCCTCGATGGCCCCCAGGTTGGGGGTGCCCAGGCCGTGGATCTTCCGGCGCAGCTCCGCCACCTTCCGGTTGGCGGCGGCGACGGATTCGATCTCGGCGGCGCAGGCCGGGGCCGTGGAGGGGGTCAGCTCGTAGCTGTCCCATAGCTTGTCCACGATCTGCTTTTCCTCCATCCGGGAGCTGTTCTTCTTGGCCTCCAGCCGGGCGGATTCCCGTTCCAGGTCGATGATGTCCTTGTTCTTCTGCTGGGCCTCCCGGTCCGTGGCGGTGCGCTGGGCCTCGATCTGATTGCGCTGCTCCAGGGCCTCCCGCAGGCCGGTGCGCAGCACCTCGGTTCTGGCGCTCTGGTCAGAAAGCAGGCCTTCGTTTTCCTCGATGCGCTGCTCCAGGGTCTTCGCCTGGCCCTCCAGCTCGTCGATGAACTCCTGCTTCTGGGCCCGGTCTCCCTCCAGATCCGCGGCCAGCTCCTCCAAGCGGCGGAGGTTTTCCATGGCGGTGAGCTTTTCTGCGTTGAGGCCCGCCACGGCCATTTTCTTCTCCGTCAGCTCGTCGGTGAGGCCGCTGCCCTCCTTGCTGAGCTGGCTCTGGTCCACGGACAGGGCCTCGATGGCGGCGCTGAGCTCCTGCCCCCGGGCCTCCAGAGCTTCGCTCTCCCGGCTCAGGGCGGCTCTGCGGCGCTCGTCGGTGCGGATCCGCTCCGTGAGGGCCTCCAGCTCCCGGCGGTTGCCGTCGCCGGCCTGGCAGATGGCGTCGTACAGGACGCCGTATTGCTTTTCCTCGCCCTCCAGGCGAAGGATCTGATCTTCAAATTCCCGGAGCCTGCCCTGGATGGTGCTCTGCTCGTAGCCCACCAGATCCCGCTGGCGGTTGGCCTCGGCGGACTGCCGGGCCAGCTCCTCCTTCCGGCCGCTGAGCTGAGCAAGCTGGGCCTCCAGGCGGCTGATCTCGTTGGCCCGGGACAGGACGCCGGCGCTGCGGCTGACGCTGCCGCCGGTCATGGAGCCTCCGGCGTTCATCACCTGGCCGTCCAGGGTCACGATCTTGAAGCGGCTCTTGTAGCGCCGGGCCATGGCGATGGCGTCGTCCAGGCTCTCCGCGATGACGGTGCGGCCCAGGAGGTTTTCCACCACCCGGCGGTATTTTTCATTGAAGCGCACCAGCTCCGAGGCGGCGCCGATGAAGCCCCGGCACTCCTCCAGACCCCGCTCCTGCAGGGTCCGGCTCTCCATGGCGGAGAGGGGCAGGAAGGTGGCCCGGCCCACGTCCCGCAGCTTGAGCTGGCCGATGGCCTGCTTGGCGTCCTCCTCGGAGGAGACCACGATGTGCTGCATGGCGGGCCCCAGGGCGATTTCCAGGGCCACGGAATAGCGGTCGTCGGTCTGGATCAGCCGGGAGACGGGGCCGTGGACGTTCCGCAGGGCTCCCCCCTCGGCCTGCTGCATGACGAATTTGACCGCCTTGGAGAAGCCCTCGTATTCCCGTTCCATCTCCCGGAACATGTGCAGCCGGGAGTTGAGCGTGTCGATGCGCACGCCGCAGTCCTGGAGCTCCTTTTGCAGGGCCTGGGCCTTTTCCTCCCGGGCCTTCTGCCGCAGGGCGTAGCCCGCCAGGGCGTTCTTGCAGGCCTGGGCCTCATCCCGGGCCTTGCCCAGGCTCTTGCGACAGGCCTCCAGCTGGGCCTGGGTGTCGTTTTTCCGGGCCAGGGCCGCGTCCCGGTCCTGGGCCAGCTCCGTCTCCCGTTCCCGGCTGCGGGCGACGGCCTCGCTCAGAGCGGCGATGTCCGCCCGCTTGGCAGCCAGATCCGCGGCGCAGGCGGCGTGGCGGTTGCGCAGCTCCAGATAGCTGCGGTTCATGCCCTCGGAGGACTCCGTCAGGGCGTTGAGCTCCCGCTGGACCGCGGCCAGGCGCAGCTCGCAGTCCCGGGTCTCCCGGTCGATCTGCCCCAGGCGCTGCCGCAGCTCGCTGATCTGCCGGCTCACGCCGCCCCGGCGGCCCTCCTCGTCGGAGAGCTCCTGGCGCAGACGGGCCAGGTTGTCCAGGGCGTTGTGCTTCTCTCCCGCCAGCACGTCCCGGCGGCTGGTGAGGCGCTGGAGCTCGGCCTCCGCCTGGGAGATCTCCTCCCGGCGGGTCTCCATGCCCGCGTCCCGGTCCCGGAGCTCCGTGGAAAGGCGCTCCGCCTTCCGGTACAGGGCCTCCAGGTTCTCGTGCTCCTGAGAGAGGATGAAGGCGGCGGCGTTGTAGTCCTCCTCCGCCTTCTGGGCGGCGGCGGCCAGGGTCTCCAGGCTGCGGACCCACAGGGCCACCTCCTGGCCCTTGAGCTCCTCCCGCAGGGCCAGGTACTTTCTGGCCTTCTCGGACTGCTCCCGCAGGGGCTCCACCTGGAGCTCCAGCTCGGAGATTTTGTCGTTGATGCGCAGCAGATTGTCCTCGGTGCGCTCCAGGCGGCGCTCCGTCTCCTCCTTGCGGTGGCGGTACTTGGAGATGCCCGCCGCCTCCTCGAAGATCTCCCGGCGGTCGGTGCTCTTGACGGCCAGGATCTCGTCGATGCGGCCCTGGGAGATGTTGGAATAGCCCTCCTTGCCCAGGCCGGTGTCCATGAACAGCTCGTTCACATCCCGGAGCCGAGCGGACTGCTTGTTGATATAGAATTCGTTTTCGCCGGAGCGGTAGTAGCGGCGGGTCACCATGAGCTCGTCGCTGTCGTAGGCGAAGTAGCGGTCGGAATTGTCAAAGATCAGGCTGGCCTCCGCAAAGCCCAGCTGGGGCCTCTTCAGAGTGCCGCCGAAGATCACGTCCTCCATCTTGACGCCCCGGAGGGACTTGGAGCTCTGCTCCCCCATGACCCAGCGGATGGCGTCGGAGATATTCGATTTGCCGGAGCCGTTGGGGCCGACGATGGCGGTGATCTCCCCGTCGAATTGCAGGCGGATCTTGTCCGGGAAACTTTTGAAGCCCTGGAGGTCGAGGCATTTCAGATACACGTGGATATACTCCTACTCATAGAAATTCACTGTATTATAACAGAAATCCCGCCTTAATGCAAGACGGGATTTTGGAAAAAACGAAAAAAGCAGCCCTTGCGGCTGCTTTTTTTCATGGTGGACCTTAGTGGGATACTCCGGGGCTGCGCCCCTCCGTGACACTGCGGTTTTGTCCTGCTGCGCAGACCCGCCGCGCTGCGGCGCTTTTGCTCCGCAAAAGAAAACCTTGTGTTCGAACCGGGGCTTCTCTGCGACTAAAGATTCACCATACAAAAGAGGCAGCTAAAAAGCTGCCTCTTTTGTATGGTGGACCTTAGGGGGATCGAACCCCTGACCTCCAGATTGCGAACCTGGCGCTCTCCCAGCTGAGCTAAAGGCCCATGTGCAGATGGTATTATAGCACAGGAGGGCATAAAAAGCAAGCCTTATTTTGCCGATTTTTTGTTTTTTTGATTTTTCCGCCCTTGGGCCCCCTTCCCGTATTGACAAGACTTCCGGCGTCGTTTATGATGGAAGCGGTAATCGTTTCCTGTGATTTTGAAAGGAGGCCTTTTCCTGTGCTGAGTCGAATTCTGAGTCTTGTGATCGGGTATCTCTGCGGCTGCTTCCTCACCGCCGAGCTCATTGCCCGGAAGATCGCCGGAAAGCCCGCCGCCCGGGTGGGCGACACCGGCAACCCCGGCATGGCCAACATCATGGCGGCCCTGGGCTTCAAGCCCGGCATCACGGTGCTGCTGGGGGACATCGTGAAATGTCTCGTCGCCATGACCGTGAGCTATCTGCTCTTCCACAAGAGCGGCTGGATCGTCACCATGTACGCGGGCCTGGGCTGCACCCTGGGCCACGACTTCCCCTTCTGGCGGGGCTTCCGGGGCGGCAAGGGCGTGGCCACCAGCTCTGCGGTCTTCATCATCTACAGCTTCTGGTGGGGTCTGCTGGCCAACGTGGCCGGTATGCTGGTGACCTTCGCCACCAAGTATCTCTGCATTGCCGGGCCGGTGATCCCCCTCTTCTTCATGCTCTTCATGTTCCTGAAGGGAGACGTGGAGGCGGCGATTCTATCTCTGGTGCTCTCGGGCCTGGCTCTGCTCTGCCACCTGCCATCGGTGCTGGGCATCCGAAGCGGCAGCACCAAGCAGACCGATGTGCTGGGGGCCCTGGCGAAGAAATTCCGGAAGAAGTGAGGCGAAGGCCATGCGTAAGCTGTTGGAACAGAGCCTGAACCGGCTGCGGGCCGGAGAGCCTGTGGTCTGGTGCGTGATCCTGGCGGCGGAGGGCTCCACTCCCCGGGGGGTGGGGGCCAAGATGGCCGTCTTCGCGGACGGGAGCAGCTGCGGCACCGTGGGCGGCGGCGCGGTGGAGCTCCAGGCCGCGGCCTTTGCCCGAGGTCTGGGGGACAGAGCCGTGATCCGCTCTTATGATCTCTATAGCGGCGGCAGCACCGCCACCGGGATGATCTGCGGGGGCCGGGTAGAGCTGGGCTTTCTCCCCTTCCCGCCCCGGTCGGCGGAGCTGCTGGCCGGAATTCTGGAGGCCCTGGAGGAGCCCCGGGGCCGGGGCCTGCGGCTGTGGATTTCCCCCGACGGCGCCTTCGGCCTCTCCCTGGCGGAGGACGCGGATCGGACCTCCGGGGAACCCCGGCTGCCCAAGGCCCCCCTCTGCGCCCGTCAGCCGGACGGAAGCATCTGCCTGACGGAGCCCCTTGCCCCGGACTACCGGATCTATCTCTTCGGGGGCGGCCACGTCAGCGCGGCCCTGGTTCCGGTGCTGCTGCCCCTGGGCTTCCCGGTGACGGTGATCGACCCCCGGCCGGAGCTGGCGGACCCCGCCCGCTTTCCCGGGGCCTGGGTGATCCGCGGGGACTTCGAGCCCTTCCCCGCCGCGGTGAAGGTAACGGAGCGGGACTATATCGTGGTGATGACCCCGGGGCATGAGCACGATCTGGCGGTGCTGCGCCAGGCCCTGCGGACCCCCGCCTCCTACATCGGCTGCATCGGCAGCCGGAAAAAGACGGCTTATGTAAACCAAGCTCTGGCGGCGGAGGGCTTCCCCCCCGCTCAGCTGGAGCGAATCCACGCCCCCATCGGCCTCCCCATCGGCGCCAGGACGCCGGAGGAGATCGCCGTCTCCATCGCGGCCCAGCTGATTCTGCACCGGGCGGCGCATCCATAGGCAAGCGGACAGACACAGCGGCCTCCCACATGGGGAGGCCGCTGCGCTTCTTTGTGTTAACGATTCAGATAGGCCGCGGCGGAGTCGCCGTAGATCAGAAGGGCGTTGGCCAGGGCGATTTCCCTGGGATCCCCGTTCTGGCGCAGGGCCTTGATGTAGCCCTCCACGGACCAGGTGATGGGGCTGCCGGTATCGGTCCCGTCGGCCACGGCGGTGATCTGGTATTCCTTCCGCATGTTCTCGGCGCTGATCTCGCTGAACTCGGCCTGGAAGATCCGGGCGTTCAGGGCGTTGGTCTTCAGCAGCACGCTCTCGCCGCTGTCGGGATCCGTCACCCGCAGCTGCACCTTCTGGGGATTGCCGGGCACCACAGCCGTCAGGGAGAGGATCACCCGGTTCATCAGAGAGACGGAGCCGTAGATGGTGGGGCCGTCGGCGCTGTTCGTCTTCTCGGCGGGCGCCTCCTGGGCGGTGGCAAAGTCCGTCATGGCCTGCGCCTGCTCCGGGCTCAGATCGGCGTTCACAAGATGCTCCGGGTCAAAGTCGAAATAGACCTGGGCCGCGGCGCCGTAGTTCAGAAGATCCGCGGCCAGGGTCCGCAGGGCGTCGCCGCCCTCGGTGTCCAGCAGCAGCTCCAGCAGATAATCCCGGATGCTGCCCCGGACGGGCTCGCCCTGGAACTGATTGCCCTGGGCGTCGGTGCAGACCAGGCGGGCGGAGACCGTCACGCCCATTTCCTTGGCGGTGACACCGCCGTATTCCGCGAACCAGTAGCCGTTGGACAGGGTCAGCGCGTTGTCCTGGCCGGGGCCGTAGCGCAGAATCTCGGTGCTGCTGCCGTCGGCGTTCTGCTTCTCTACCTCCAGATACCAGTCGGCAAAGGCCTCCATGGCCGGGGCGGAGAAGTTGTAGACGGTGCTGAGCTCCGCGCCGATGCTGACGGAGCGGTAGACGGCGGGAACCGTCACGGCGGGCTCGGCGGTCTTGCGCAGGCTGAGATCGTCAAAGGTGCCCCAGCCCCCGGCCCCGTAGGCGATGTGGCCGCCCACGGTGACCTCGGCCGCTTCGGTCAGGGTGAAGCTGATCTCCGGGTTCTGCCATACGGCCCAGCCCGCCAGGGCAAAGTCCTGGGTCAGCTGTCCGGCGGGGAGATTGACGTAGATGTACTGCTCCGTGCCGCCCTTGGCGTCGCCCTGGGCGAAGAGGGAGAAGCTGTAGCTGCCGGGCTCCAGGCTCACGGTCTGGGATAAATCCAGGGTGGCGCCGTTGGCGTTGTAGAAGTGCAGGCACCAGCTCTCCCCGTGGGGGGTGTCGGTGGAGCGGTCATGGCCGCCGGAGATGGCGTACATGCTCAGATCGCTCAGCTCAAAGCCGGGATTTTGCAGCAGATTAGGCTGCAGCACGGTGACGGTGGCGGTGGTCTCCCCGAGGCCCAGGCCGTAGGAGAGGCTGACGCTGCCCCGGACGGTATAGACCCCGGGGGTGTTGAGATCCACCGCGGCCAGGTCTTCCTCGTTCCAGCTCACGGCCTCATCCCGGGCGCCGTCCACGTTGTAGAGGACCCGCACCGTCTCGGGCAGGCTCAGGCTCTCGCCCAGGTTCACGCTCACAGAGGGGCTTTCGATCTCCTGGACCTCCTTGCCGAAGAGATTCTCCGTGCCCAGCATCATATACTTCCAGGTCCAGAGGCTGTCCAGGGCCTTGCCCTGGAAGTCGAACATGGCCTGGTTGTCAACGGCGGAGCCGCCGTACCACTGGGCAGCGTCGCTCTGGTAGCCCCCGGCGTAGGAGGAGGCCCAGCCGCAGCCGTACTGCTCCCAGGCCACCTGATTGGAGGCCAGGATGCTCTGATCCAGGACGCCCTCGGCGTCATAGGCGTACTGAACGGGGATCCAGGCGTTCTCCCAGTAGAAGACGCCCAGGCCCTTCTCCCCCACCGCCAGAACAGCCTGGGCGGCGGCGGTGAGCTCGTCGGCCTGGCCCTGCTGGCTGAAGGCGTAGGGCATATTCGTGCTGTTGCCGGAGGGGCTGACGGTGTTGTCCCAGCCGTCGCCGTCGGCCAGGGTCCAGGCCCAGGAGGTCTCCGCCACCAGCACCTGCTTGTCGTAGGTGTCGGCCACGTATTTCAGCACCGCGGTCAGATTTTCCGTGCTGCCGTGCCAGTAGGGATACCAGGAGGTGGCGAAGACGTCGTAGTCCACCCCGTACTGGTTCAGCTTGTCGGCAAAGCCCTTGAAATTGGCGGTCTTTTCCGGATTGGTGAAGTGGATGGTGACCTTGGTATCCTCCATCCGCTCCTCATCCAGCCTCCGGACGGCCCGGGCTCCGGCGGCGAAGATCTGCGCCATATTGGCCCAGTTATTCTCCCCGCAGATGCCGGAGGTGGTCTCGTTGCCGATCTGGACCATGTCCACGAAATTCCCGTCTGCCCACTGCTTGACGGTCTTCAGGCTGTCGTAGGTGTATTGCTCCACCGCGTCCACCTTTTGGGCCAGCGTATAGCCCGCCCAGGCCTTGGGGGCCTGCTGCTTGCCGGGATCCGCCCAGAAATCGGAGTAGTGGAAGTCGATCAGCACCCGCAGGCCCGCGTCGGTGGCAAGCCTGGCCAGATACTTGGCGGCTTCCAGATCGTTGTTGCCGCCGCCGTAGCCGTTGCCCTGGGCGTCAAAGGGGTCCACCCAGACCCGGATGCGGACGTAGTTGAAGCCCGCCCGGGACAGGAGCTGGAAGAAGCCCGCGTCGTCCAGGAGATTGCCGTCATAGTCGTAGAACTGGGCGCCGGCCTGGGTCAGAGACTGATAGGAGGAGATGTCCGCGCCCCGGACGAATTCATAGGCGTCCACGCCCTCCAGCTTGGGCACCGCCAGGGTCGGTTCGTGCTGGAAGTCCTCGGGGTAATATGCTCCGTCGCCCCAGAGCTGCAGATTGTCGAAATGGCCCCAGTAGCCCGCGGGAACGGTGCCCCGCAGCTCAAACTTCACCCATCCGGGCTGGGCCAGGGTGAATTCGTCGGTTCGGAGGGTTTCCCATTGGTCGTAGCCGTGGGTCTCCAGCTCCTCGGATTCATAGAGGATCGTCTCCCCCTCCCGCAGGGCGGTCTGCTCCTCGGGAAGGGTCGCGCCCAGCAAGCTCACCGCGGTCCGCAGGCCGCTGAGTCCCTCCTTGCCCTCCAGATCGTAGCTCAGCTCGTAGCTTCCGGGGAGCAGATGCATGAGATAGGAGGCGTCGGCCGGGGTATCCGCCTCGTTGCTGATCCAGAGCGGCAGACAGTAACTGCTGTTGACGGCGGAGCCGTCGTTGGCGGCCGGAGCGGAGAAGCCCTGGATGCTCCAGTAGCTGCCGCCGTAGTCAAAGCTGCCATCGTCGGTGGTCAGGGGCGGCAGACCGCCGTAGATGCCGCCGGTTCCGAAGAGCCGGAGATTGTCCAGGTGATACCAATCGTCGTCTGACACAACTCCGTCTACTTCAAAGCGAAGCGTTTCAGTTCCTTCCAGGTAGAATTCATCGGTCTCAAAGGTAAACCATTGATCTGTGCCGTTGGTATTGATCTCATCAGACTCATATAAGCAGCCGCCGTTTACCTTATGGATCACTACGTGGCTGATATGACCTCCCGCACAGCCCTCCATATCGACGGAAAACTTGTACGTACCGCCCGTAAGCGTAACAATATACGTAACGACAAAGGAGTCATTCGAGCGATTGCTCAGATTCAAAATGTAGCTGCTATTTACGCTGGAGCCGGTGTTCTGGATGACCGAGGAATTGCCAAATTCGTCGAGATCCCAATATGTGCCGTCGCCGTACTCAAAGTCGCCGTTTGGAAGCTCGATCTCCGGCATGTCTTGATAGACGCTGCCGGTTCCATAAAGCGCAAGGTTGTCCAGGTGGCCCCAGTAGCCCACCGGGATGACGCCGTGCAGGGAGAAGATCACCGTGCTGGTCTCCGATACGTGGAACACGCCGGTGGAGAAATCCAGCCAGTTGTCCCAGCCCGTGGTCACCACGGGGCCCTCGTTCACCAGCACCGTCCCTCCCACGCTGACGGTGTACGCGAGATTGCTGTCCATGTCCGCGCCGTCCAGCTGGAAGTCGAAGCGGTAGTCCCCCGGGGTGAGCTCCACGCTGTAGTTGGCGGCGATCTGAACCGCTTCCTCGTTGCTGACCCAGAGATTCAGCACGTGAGAAGCGTTGTGGGACGAGCTGCCGTTGTCGATGACCTCGCCGGGCAGTCCCGTCAGATTCCAGTTTGCCGTTCCGGCCTCAAAGTCGCCGTTGATCAGGCTGATCTGCTCCAGCACAGGCTCCTCCGCGCTGACCGCCGGAAGCAGGGTCAGCAGCATACACAGAGCCAGCGCCAGGGCGAAAATACGACGGATTGGATTTCGCATGTAAGTTCCTCCTTTATAAAAAATTTGTGCAAGCAGCGATCGCGTCCGCTCCAGTTAGATTATATCAGCACTTTCCCCGGCTTGCAAGGGGCAAGCGAAAAAAATCGGACGGGCCGCCGGGCAAACAGAAAGCCGTGCCGTCAACGGAAACGCTCCGCAGACGGCACAGCAATTGCCAAAACGGCAGGATTTGGGAGGAAATCAGCCGCGCAGCTTTTGTCCTCTTCCGCGCCGCAGAGCGCGAAAGCTGCCGACGCAATTCTTTACGCCCTTTCCAAGCAGAGACAGGCGCGGAAGCAGCAGGCAGAGCGCCGCAAGCAAGGCAATTGACCAGCTAAGGCAGAGCTTCCGCTCGGCCAGGCGGGCGGCCTGCTCCCAGGGGGGAAGCTCCGGCTGGGCTGCGGGGGGCCTTTGGAAGAAGGCCTTTGCCGCCTCCCAGAGCCGGGACAGGCAGAAGCGGCCTGTGGAACTGGTGACGATCTGACCCGTCGCGTTTTGCAGGCTTTGGGCGGCGTACCCGGAATAATACTCCGGCAGGAGCGCCTCATAGAAGGTCACGGAGGCGTCGTCCGAAATGGGCAGGAAGATCCGCAGCGCGGCTCCGAAGGCGGCCTCGTTGGCTGCGCCGGCCGGCTCTTGGATCACCGCAATCACACGCCATCCCAAGCCGTTCATCTGAAAGGCCTCTCCAATACAGTCGTTGGAGCCGAACAGTGCGAAGGCCGCGGCCTCGTTCAGAACCGCCTCGCTTCCGGTGCTTGCGAAGGTCCCGGGCCCGCCTTCGGCCATAGAGTAGGCATGCAGCGTAAAGAAGTCTTTCGATACGGACCAAAGCTCCGCCTCCACCCTGCGATGCCCATAGACGGCGAGGCCGGAGCTTTTTGCACCCCAGGCCGTCACAAAGGGCGGGATCTCCTCGGTGGGAAAGGAGGCTTGGAGTTCCGCCGCAAGCATCTGCGTTTTTCCGGCATCCATCTCCCCGTCGCTCCAGAAAACCGCCACTTGGGAGTATGTCTGCTCAGACGGACCCTGCCATCGTTGGGCCTCGTATTGAAGCGTTTGGCTTGATATGATGGCGCGAATGGAAAGGATGGACCAAAGGAGCACGGCAACAAAGAGGATGCAGCATGTAGCGGCGCACAGTGTGCGCCATTGGCACCGGCCTCCGTGGCGCACACTGTGCGCCGCTACGGGGATGTGATTCGTGTGGCGCACACTGTGCGCCGCTACCGAAGGTTTCTGCTCCATGGCTCAGTCTCCGAAGCGCACAGCCTGTCCGTCTTCCAGGGGCGCGCTGGAAAGGACGACGACGAAATCCTCCCGGCTCAGATCGCCGCTGACGGCGGTATAGCGATCATCCCGGCGCAGGAGCACCACATCCACCCGCCTGACCTTGGAACGGGAACCCAGGGGCGTCGTTTTGGTTTCTACTGCATAGACAAACGCGCCCTTCGCGTCCTGATATACCGCCGCGTTGGGGACCACCAGATCATGCTTGGTGCTCTCCAGAGCCACAGCAATGGAAAAATACTGATTTGCCGCGGCATTGTCGCCGGTCACGGTAAAAATCAAGCGTTTCATGTTGGTGGGGTCCGTTTCATCCGCCTCCATGGCGCTCAGAACGATCTGCACGCCGCCGGCGGATTGATTGGTGATTCTGGCCTCCGCGCCAATCCGCAGCAGGGCGGCGTCGGCAATCGGAACGGAGCAGGAAAGCGTATAGGCATCCGAGCTCTGCAATGTGAACAATTTTTCCCCGTTTTCAAATTCTTCCGCTTCATAGATCGTTTCCACGATCCCGTCGCAGCTTGCCCGGAGCTCCGCTGCTCCGAGCGACCCTTCCAGCTCTGTGATCTCCTGCTCCAGTTGTTCGATCTGGCTCTCCATCTCGGCCAGGCGGGCAGCTTCCAGCTCGTCCTGGACCTTTGCGTTCTTCTGGCTTTCGTAATAGGAGGACAGCGCCCCCTTTGCGGAAAGCACCGCGTTTTCACAGGCCTTCTCGTCGGTGCAGCCCGCGTACGTAAGCTCCAGGGAAGTGATCTGGCCGGACAGCTCGTCTGCCTTCTGCCGGGCCGCGTCCACACTGGGCTGGTACTGTGCCTGAAGGGCTTCCAGCGCCGTATCCGCCGCATAGCAGCGGTTCTGGCAGTCCAAAACGGCAGCGTTCGCCTCGTCCAGCGCGGCCTTTGCCGTCAAGTATTCCTCCGACTCCGGATTCTCCTGATAATAGCTTGCGTTGGCCTGGGCGTTCTCCTGCTGCCGGCGGGCAGCATCCAGCGCCTGATGGGCCGCCTCCGCTTCCTGAGCCGCAGCGTCTACTCCTGCGTGATAGGCGCTTTGCGCGGAGGACAGCTCCTCCTTCGCGGCGGAGAGCTGGCTGTCCAGGGATTTGCGTTTCCCAAGGTATTCCTGGCACCGGGCTTGCCGCTGCTCCGCGTCCTCCAGATTGTTCTTCAGCATCTGATATTGGGTCCAGGCGGAGGAATCTGTGGACATGGTTGCCGTGAGGCGGGCCTCCGCCAGCGCTTTTTGCTGCCGGTCCAGCTCTGCCTGCTTGGCCGCCAGGCTTCCGTCATCCGGATAGTCCACCCGCATCAGAACGTCACCCGCTTTGACCCGATCGCCCGGCTGCACCAGCAGATCTGTGACGGAGCCTGCGCGGCTGGCAAGGATCTCCGTGCTTTCAGCGGCTTCTGTCATGCCGCTGCCCGCCACCACCGGGGTAATGGTTCCCGAGCTGACCGGTTGGGTCGTAATCTGGGGCAGGGTCATGTTCCGGATCGTGCCGGAAAAGAAGGTCAGAATGCCCATAATGGCGAAAAACGCGATCAGCGCCCATTTCGCCCAGCTTCTTTGTTTCATCTTTTGTTCTCCTATCTTTGGCGTCTCCTCGCTGTCACGCGCTTCCGGACTTCAGACAAAGCCTTCTCCTTGAGGAGAAGGTGTCATCCGGCGTCTCACGGAAGCCGGATGACGGATGAGGTGGTATTCCGAACTTTTTTGCGCTTATATGGCAGAGCTGCGCGTCGGGACGCCACCTCATCCGGCCCTGCGGGCCACCTTCCCCTCAAGGGGAAGGCCTTTCAGCGCAGAGCGTTTCCTGTTTCAGGGCGTCCAAAGCCTTCTCCTTGAGGAGAAGGTGGCATCCGGCGTCTCACGGAAGCCGGATGACGGATGAGGTGGTGTATTGATGAGCAGCCGGTACCGTTCCGCCGAAAAAGTCCATACATGTTAGGCAATCGTCAGGCATTCACCATGATCCAACCATGCAGAGATCGGGGCACCACCTCATCCGCCCCCTTCGGGGGCACCTTCCCCTCAAGGGGAAGGCTTTGGGTGGGGAAGGCTATTTGATGCCGCCGGTTACGATTCCTTCCTCCAGATGCTGTTCTCCGCCAAGGAAAAGCAGCAGACACGGGATCATGTAAATCACCGCCGCGGCGAAGGCAAGGCCCAGCTCGCCCTCATTGATGCGGCTGAGCCAGATGGACAAGGGCTGCAGTTCTTCCTGTTCCAGCAGCACCATGGGCTGCTCCACCATGTTCCAGTAATCGAAAAAGATCAGCATGCCCACTGCATAGAGCGCACTCCTGCACTGAGGCAGAAAGATCCTGCGGAAGATCATCCTTTCGTTGGCGCCGTCCAGCTGCGCCGCCTCCAGATATACCTTGGGAATCCGCTGCATGTACTTGGTCAGCAGGAAGACCGCAAAGGGCGAGAAAATGCCTGGCAGCAGGATGGCCCAGATCGTGTCATAGCTTCCAAGCTGCTTGCTGATCAGGTAATTCGGCACCAGCGTAACCTGATAAGGCATCAGGGTCAGAACCAGATAGCCGAAGAAGATCGCCCGCCGCAGCCGTGAGGGTTTTCGGCAAAAACCGTAGGCCGCCAAAGCGGAAACGGCGGTTTGCAGGATCGTAATGGGAACCGTGTACAGCACGGAGTTCCAGAACTTTTGCAGATATTCCGGGCTTTGGAGCAGGAAGGTTTTGTATTGCGCAAAGGTCGCGATGTCCGGCACCAGCTTCAGGATCACGTGCTCCTTCATGTATTCCCCGCTCCCCAGCGCCGCGCCGTAGCTGCGCTGGATCTCGGAAGCGGAGAGGAAGGAGTTCACCACGGTCAGCACCGTCGGCAATACAAAGAGCAGGGCCAGGATCGCAAGTGCCAGCCAGAGGCAGCCGTTTTTGAATCGTCGTTTTTTCATATCGTCAATCGTATGTGTCGAATATCGGAATTTGTCGTCCCCTCGTAAAGCCTTCCCCTTGAGGGGAAGGTGGCGCGAAGCGCCGGATGAGGTGGCGTATTGATGAGCAGCCGGCATCGTTCAACCGCACAAAGTCCGGATATGCCGGGCTATCCTCAAGTATTCGCTATGATCCAACCACACGGAGGTCGAAACGCCACCTCATCCGCCCCCTTCGGGGGCACCTTCCCCTCAAGGGGAAGGCTTTGGGGGCAGCGCGTGATCCGGCCAAATCCGAATCGCCCTATTCGTTCTCCGTGTCCCGGTCCAGGCGGCGCTCAATGGCCAGCAGCGCCGCAATCAACGCGCCCATGACCAGGGCCAGCATCAGGGCCGCCGCGCTGAGCTTCTGGTAGTCCATGGTGCGGAAGGTGTTGTTCATGAAGTGCTGGAGCAGATACAGGCTTTCGTAGGGATAGGAGCCGGTCAGCAGCCAGACCTCCCGGAATATCTTCATGGAAGCGATCAGGCTCATGAGTACCACGAAGAAGATGGTCGGGGCCAGGAAGGGCAGCTTCACCGTGTAGAACTGCCGGGTCCGCCCGGCCCCGTCCAGATTTGCCATGTCAATGTAGGTTCTTGGGATGGCTGCCAGGGCCGCCGTGAACAGAATTGTGTGGTACCCGATGTTCTTCCAGAGATAGAGCAGCAGCACCATGAGAATGCTCCGGGTCGAATGGAACCAATCGACGTGGGAGCCCAAATAAGCGTTCAGGGTCCCGTTCTGATGGAACAGCACCCGCCAGACCAGGATCACCGAGGCGATGGGCACCAGCATGGGGCTGAGGAAGGCCGTGCGGAGCTGGCTCTTCATGGGGATCGCTCGCTCCAGCCAGAGGGCCAGCTTCAGGGGCAGCAGCACCGCCAGCGGCACCGAGACCGCAAGTAAAATGCCGGTGTTCTTTGCTCCCAAAAGAAACGCCTTGTTGCTCAGCAGTGCCCTGAAATTATCCAGCCCCACGAAGTCCCCGTTCACAGGCCGGTTCACCAGGCTATAATAAATCACCGTTCCAAAGGGCAGCACAAAGAACAGCAGCACGCCCAGCAAGCTGGGGAGGAGAAACAGAAACGTCCCGCCCCGTCCTGTCATTCCGAGCGAAGCGAGGAATCCGTTCCCCCGTCTCTTATCCTTCCGTTTTCCAATTTGCAGAATTGGAAAACACCTCAATTTTTCATTCTTCATTCTTCATTTTTTCATTTGACCTATCCTCGCTCCGCCAGATAGATTTCAATGCGGTTCTGGATGCGACGAGCGGCCTCGTCGGCAGAGATGTCGCCGTTGAAATAGGGCTCCGCTTCCTCCAGAATGATCTGCTCCGGCTCGCTGATGTTCGTATCCGTCAAATGATCCGCGTTCAGCAGGCCTTCGCGCAGCTCCTTTGCGTCCTGCCTGGCCTCGTCCGTCGAAACCCGCTCGATATACATCTGCAGGACTGCGTCGAGGTGCGTGAGCTGGACCGGGAAATCGTTGTGCATATCGCCGGGGTGATTTGGCATGTCAAACCACTGGTCCTCGGAAAACAGAAAGTCCAGAAATTCCTGTCCGCCTGCGGCATTTGCTCCATTTACGATGGCGTAAAAACCGCGCCCCTTCAGGCCAAAGCCCTGATACCCGCCGACGGGAAACGGAAACAGCACGCGGGCGTGGGTATTCCGCTCCGGATCGTCGTGGACCTTATAGTGATACGTGCCCGGAAAAAGGGTTTCATTCAGCATGAAGCGCTCGATGCCTGCCTCGTGATAGGCGTTCGCGTTGATCGCAGCGGTGTAGTTGTCCTTCTCAAATCGGTTGCAGAATTCCAGCGTGCTGCGGAAGGAGGGGCTGTCATAGTGGGCGCTGCGGGTCTCCCAGTCGATCCAGCCGCTGCCGCATTGGGTGAGAATGCCCTGCAGTACGAAATTCTTACACTCGCTCTCATAAGTCTCGGGGCAGGCCGCGTCGATCCGCGCCGTCAGGCGGTCCAGATCTGCCGTATCGTCCGCGCCGACATAGGACGCGGGGATGCTGCTGCATTCCAGCTCCACCGTGCGGGGCAGATAGACGCAGGCGCCGTTGACCGTGCAGAGCGGGACGAGGTTGGGCAGGACCCGGGCTGTGACGCTTCCGTCGATGGGAGCAAGCAGGCCCTTGACCGCGTAGTTGTTCAGCACGTCCAGGTCGGAGGCGCAGATCAGATCCAGTTCGCCGTTCAGCAGCGCCAGGTTCAGGCTCTCCAGGTCCTCAAAGCTCCGGGGCTTCACCCGCCAGTCGGCGCCGCTGCGGTTGAAGGCTGCAATCGCCGCGTCTGTATCGTAAGACGGGTGATACAAACCGATGGTCAGCTCTCCGGCTGCTTTCCTGTCCGGGTCGATCCGGAGCAGGCTGTCCCACTGCAAAACCAGAAAGGTCCCGTCCGCAAGCGGCAAAATCCGCATCATCTCCGAAATATTCACACCTTGCGCAGCCAGATCGCAGAGCTCGGAAACGCTTGTCCCGTCCGTTGTGTACAGCTTCGAGCCGGAGACCAACCAGGTTCCGTTTTCGTTCCAGCAGCCAAACTCCGCTGCAATCGGGAATTCCGACGCTGGCAGACTGAGCTGCGTGGTGCTTCCGTCGATGGGACAGAGCCATTGGCCCGACAGCTTATGGTCTGTCCAGCCCTCTGCCAGCGCGAAGGTCTGCCCGTTGACCCGTACCACGCAGGTCACGTCATAGCTCGTGTCTGGCAGATCCGGCATTGCAACCTTGTTTTTCCCGCACCAGAGCTGACGCATCTGAACCGTATAGAGCGTGTCGTCCGCCCATACAAGCTGATTTTGGAAAGACTCCCGTTCCGTCTCTGTCCAGAGTTCCCCATCGCGAAACACGGCATAGCCGTTGTCCGCACGCTCCAAAGTCCAGCGGCTGCCGCCTGCCTCCAGTATGGTCTCCGGAGAACGCTCTGTAAGATCGACGGTCTCACCGACGGTCAGGTTTTCGTCCAGCGATGTCAGATGATAGCCTTTTATGCCTCTGGAGAGCAACAAATACCCGTCTTCGGACGGACAGATATCCAGCAAGGTCTCTCCGTCCAGTCGAACTTCTTTCGGCAGATCAAGCTTTTCCGAAGCGGAAGGCTCCGTGCTGTCGGGCTCCGTACCGTCTGGCATCGTAACATGCGCGCCGGTATTTTCAGGCTTCTCTGAGTTTTCTGCTTTTGACGGATCTTCCGGTTTTCCACAGCCGCTCAACAGCAGCAAAAGCGTCAGTAGAAGTGCGATCTTTCTGATCAATCGTTTTTTCATAGATCATTCCTCTTTATTCGTGATTTGGATCAACCCTGGGCAAGGCCGAAGAATTCCAGGGGAGCTTCCTTGATCAAGTCTATGGGGACCGGTTCCACGTGAAGCGCCAGCTCCTCCAGGAGCGCTTCGACCTCCGCGCCTCTGCCTTTGGCGCAGAGGCAGGCCTGGGTTCCGTCTTCAAAGCGGTAAAACAGTTCGACGCCGTTCGACTTGTCAAACCAAAGGATCTCATGACCGTTTAGCGTCCCGGTGCGGTTGAGGGTATAGCCGCTTACGTGTTCATAGTCATCGTGGGAGGCATCCGCACTGAGGAGGATCCACAGCCCGTCCGCCGGACGGACCAGAGAAAGGAGGGCGTATGCCCCGCTCAGATCCGCGTTGGAATCCTTTCGCTCCCAGCCTGGCAGGCTGCCCTCCAGAAGCTCTGTGTGTTCCCAGTCGATCTCAAACCCTTCCGGAAGCTCCGGCAGCCGCAGACCGCAGATCGTCAGGGCCTCCCGTTTCAGGGGCACGCCGGAGTCCACCAGAGTCAGGTGGGACAGGGCCTCCTCGCAGCGCTCGAAGCCCCGGTTGGAGCTGACAACCAGGGTACAGTGCAGCTCCTCGCTGTGACAGAAGAGATGATACGTATCTTCCGGGCTGCCGAAATCATTGGGCGCCTCTTTGATGGTGAGCCAGACGGTATCCATGCCATTCAGGGTTCCTTCCTTTACCAGCTCCGTCTCATAGCGGGTAAAGTAGTCCCGGTAGCTCAGACCGTCCCGGTCCAGGATCTGAACGCAGAGCTTCTCGTCATCCGGCGTAATGGGAAAATACTGCGTATAGGCAGCCGCAAGGGTTTCCGCGTCCAGCACAGGCTGAGAATCGGGCTGTCGGTATGACGTGACTGCCTTCAGCATGATGTTGTTTGAGCCGTTCTTCCGGTCCGACAAGCTCCAGCCGTCCAGGATGAAGCCGATATAGTTTCCTTCTCCCTGGTCTTCCAGCCTGATCCCGTTCTGCGGGGCAGGGCGGGACGGCTCGCCGCTTTCCAACTGCTTTGGATCCTCAATTTGCTTTCCGTCTGTCAGCTGGAACCAATGGGAGATCGCGTAAACCGTACCGCCCAGCAGCAGGATGACCACCGCGGCCACGGCAATCAGCGCGCCGAGCCGGATCGAAGCCCTGCGCTTTGGGTGTTCTTTCGGGATCTCCAATAAACGATCGACAGCCACTTTGGAAGGCTGAATCTTGGAAAATGCTTCACGATATTGATCTTTTGTCATTTTACTCGCCCTCCGTTAACTCAGATTTCAGGCGTTTTCGCCCCCGGACCAGCCGCATTTTAACCGACGCCTGACTGATATTCAGCAGACTTGCAATCTCTTTGATCGGCAGATCCTCGTAGTAGTGCAGGTGGATGACGGCGCGCAGGGGTTCCGGAAGCCGCAAAACCGCAGAAATCAAATCAAACTCAACCGGTTCCGTGGCTGTTGTACCCAGGGCCTCCAGCTCGTCAATGGAGAGCGGCTCCCGGGCTCTGGCCCGCAGCAGGCTCCGGCTCTCGTTGACCGTCACCTTGGTCAGCCACTTGTCCATGTGTGTCTCGTCTGTGAAAGCGACTGGATGCTTCCACAGCTTCAGGAAAACGGTCTGCATCACGTCCTCCGCGTCCTGCCGCTGCCGGGTAAAGGACAGGGCCAGCAGAAACACCCTCTGACTGTTCCGCTTGACCGCCTCTGTGTATATTTGTTGATCCAAGATTCCATCACCCGCCTTCGTGTGAAAAACTGCTTTGAAAAGGCCCTTCACTTATATAACGCTTGCGCAAGGGAAAAGGTAACATATGATTTCGGTTTTTCTTTTCCAATTGATACAGGTGATTATAACGAAGTATCGTGAAAAAAACAACGCCGTCAGCGGAATCGCTCTGCTGACGGCATTGTCCTTTCTAAAACCAAGAACGCAATGATTCAACAAGTCACACCGGATGGTTTCGCTTGCTTCCTCCGGTTGTAAGCTTCATCTCCTCCGCTGCCTTCTGGTCCGAGGGTTTATAACGGATGTGAGGAATCATATTATGAATCGTAGAACGCCCATTTCGGTGGGGATCCAACTCGATTTTTGTTCGATTATCCCTGAAACAGCTCCCGCAGCAGGGCGGCCTCTTGGGGGTCCAGGTGGAAAAACGCAATCGTCCGGTCCAGCTGATCCAGGCCCCGGAGGGTAATGCTTCCCTGCGGGAACAGCCCTTTGATTTGCAGCATGGTGTTCAGGATTTCCCTTTGGCTTCCCCGAAAATCATTGCAGCTGAAAGAATACTCCTTGCCCTCCGCGTCCAGCAGCGTGATTCCATAGCGCCAATTTGGAGCTCCGTATTTGCCGCTCCGATATCGTTCCGCCTCAAGGATCAGCTCGGTGCAGTCCTCCGGAATGGACAGCTCCGCCGTCTGCCGGTTAAAGCTGTCGTAGACCGCAATCGTTTGGTCGCTGCGCAGGGTGCATCGTCTGCACAGGCAGACAGACGCAGAGAGAAGGACCAGAATAAGCCCGGCGACCCAGGCAATCTGCCCAATCCGATGTATCTGCTTTGCGTAAGGCGGACGCTCGATCTTCCTGTGCTGCGGTCCGAACAAGGGAAAGAGATCCTTCTGCCAAGGCCTTTCCCCGTAGGAAATCGCCTTGTTGCCAAAGATGGGCTGTCCCTCTTCATGGGCTACGGTCAAAGGGATCGCACAGCCCAAGACCAAGTGCGCAAGGAATGGAATCAACCACAGATACGCCTGCCGACCGCGAAAGGCCAGAACCATCGGATCTTGGTACGCAATTCTTGCGCGGAGGGCGTCCATCAGCACAATCGCCAGACCCATGCCGACGAGGAGCAGCAAAAACAACGCACAATAAATCGCCTTATCCGCCCAAGACAGCGGCGGCGTTTGCGGCCGCTGAGGCTTCTTTCGCTTTTTTACCATAATTCAGATCCTCATTTGCGCGATTTACAGGCGATTCATTCAGTCAATTTATAGCACCAGTAGCTGCCGACCCGTTTTTTGCAGAGCTTTCCGGCGGCGGTCCACTCCCGGAGCAGACGACTGGCGGTTGCGGTGGACACGGAAAGCAGCTGCTGAATATCCGAGTTTCGGAGCTGCCCGTGCGTTCGCAGCCAGGCTTCGACTGCTGTCCAGCGTTTTTCCGCTGGGACATGAATCGCGACGATCTCCGGGGTCGAGACGGCTTGTTTGCCGGTCTCAATCGCCTCCAGGAGGGCGGCCTTGATTGCTTCCAGCATAAAGTTGATAAATGCGGTCGAGCTTGCCGCATGATTGGAAGCGTTGATTGCGGCGTAATAATCCGCCTGCCGGTCGTGGATGATGGACTCCACGGGCAGCCAGGCAAAGAGAGGCTGCCAGCGGGACAATAAAAGGGTGTGCCAAAGTCTGCCGATCCGTCCGTTGCCCTCGGCAAAGGGGTGAATCAGCTCAAACTCACAGTGAAACACGCAGCTCTTGATCAGCATGGGCGTGGGGCTGTCCTTTACCCAATCCAGCAGCTGACAGACAAGACCGGGTACATACTCCGGAAGCGTCCCAAAGTGCAGAACGCGGCCCTCCGCGTCCACGACGCCCCCATTTCCGCTGCGAAACTGTCCCGCCTCCCCCGTCAGACCGCGCACCATGACGCCGTGGGCCTTGAGCAGGTCCTCCACGTCGAAGGGGTCCAGCTCGTCCAAGCGCTCATAGATCTCGAAGGCGTTTTGGACCTCCGCAATGTCCTTCGGCGGGGCAAGAACCCGCTTGCCGTTG
>JAFXYD010000119.1 GCA_017541995.1 Oscillospiraceae bacterium | reverse complement strand
GTTATCCTCAACCCTATGCTGGGACTTGGCGTGATCGGCGTACTGATCGGCTGCGGCGTTATCACAGCAGGCGTCAACCTGATTTACCTGGGCTGCAGCCCCTGGATTCTGTAATCAGCAAAAGGAACGAAACAAAATGAATGGGCTTTCACGAAAGAGGACCGGTGTGTCTTTTCTGAAAAAGATCGACAACCGGATTCTCCACCATCTGCAGGCCGGGACAGCAAAAGAACTGTCTAATAATTGCAATTACTCCCCCATTTTGAGAGAATCGCGGACAGATTCCAAACGGATTCTGTCCGCTTTTTCATACCTGCCCCGGTCGTTTTGGATGGCAGATCGTTTTTCGTCCTTTCGCCTTGCAAATGGGCGGGGCTTTTGATATAATCATGATGTATGAACACGAAATACCGCTTCAGGGGGGGATTATCATGGGACTGAGTACCGCGAGCCTGCACCTTTACGGGGCGAATCTGGCACAGCTTGCGCCGCTGCTGCCCGACACCCTGCTGCTGCGGGAGCATAACGCACCATGGCTGGAGCTGCTGCTGCCGGAGACGGCGCAGGGCGGCGGGGGCACGCTGGAAAAGCTGGCGAAGAAGCTGACCAAGGCGGATCCGGAGGCCGCCGCCCTGCTGTTCATATATTTTGACGATGAAATGTTCTCCTGCAGCCTGTACCGAGGCGGGAAAAAGGCGGCGGGCTGTCTCAGCCAGGAATCTTGGGCCAAGCTGGGCAAGGCCCTGGATACCCTCTTCGGTGACGAGCTTGCGGGGAAGGCCTTTCGATACGCCGCCCGCTGCGTGGACCTGGAGGAGAAGCTCCGGCTGCTGGAGGAAAGCGTGGGGGCAGCCCTGCTGGACTGCGCCGAATTTGAACCGAGGACCGTTCCTCGGGGAGACGGGACCCTGCGGGCCGTCAAGGCGCGGGAGGCCGCTCTGAAAAAACGGCCCAATCAGTGCGCTCTGACAGAGCTGCCCGTGGCGGATTGGCCCGTGGACTGGCAGGCCCAGCTCCGTTTATATCAGCTGATGCGGCCCGGCTGGCAGGACAATCTTGCCGCTGATCTGTTGTGGGGCTTCGGAGACCCCCTGTACGGGATTCCGCAGCACCCCGAGTATGCGGTTTTTGTCAATTATGCCTTTGGACCGAAGGACCATTTCCTGCGCTGCAAGGCTGACAGCGATCAGCCTGAAGCGATCCGCACGCCTGCGAGAATCTGCAGCGTAGTTTGGCAAACGCCGCAGGGCGAGCCAGTCTGCGCGTATTATGAAGGGATGGGAGAGCACGGCTGGATCGAGGGCGAAACGCACACGGTTCTTGCGTGTATGGCTCCGGACGGCAGTCCCCGCTGGCGCTTCGTTCCGCCCGGAAGCGGGGGGCCGGTCGAATTCGTTCACTGCTCTGCGGAGGGGATCATCACCCTCTGCGCCAACAGCCGTCCCTACGCAAATCAGGACGCGCGGCTTTGGCAATTGGATGGCGAAAGCGGCGTCCTGCTGCGCAGCGTCTCGATTCCCTGCGCGGAGGAACTGATGACGCTGGCTTGGGCGGAAGCCCTGCAGTGCTTCGTGTATATCGCCAACCGAAACGAGATTGTCGTGCTGAACCGGGAGCTGGAGGAAGTCGCTCGCTGGCCGGATTATCGCGGTACGCAGTATCTGCGCAGCAACATTGACGGAGCTGTTCTATGGGATCAGGGATATCCCAAGCGCACGCTTCAACGCTATGACCTGCGCCAGGGCGGATCGGCCGAGACAACGCCGGAGCTGCCGACGTTCGTCCAGGCGGTCCTGCCGGACGGCCGTTTCCTCGGGGTGAACGAGCAGCGAAACCGTTTGGTCGTCTTCGACCCCGCCGGTACCGTCATCTCTCAGCACAGCCTGAAGGGCGCCGTCACCCATGTCCGCTGCGACGGGAATCGGATCTGCATTCTGGAGAACCGCTCCCCGCAAACCCACGGATTTGTCTGCGAGGAGCTTTTTGCGGAAACCAGCTTTCATGTCTGGCGGCTGGATTACGCTTAACCCGGCATCTTTTTTGCACAACCCTTCCAGATGAGGCGGTCAAAAAAGATGCCACCCCCAAAAAGTATCAACCTGATCTTTTTCTTCTTTTCCTCAAGCATACGGATCTGTTCCGCAAGCTCAATCTCAGGCTGATATGTCGGATTGGTGAAAATCCGCTTCATCTGCGGGATCATATAGCCCGGTTCCTTGTAAGACCGGATCTGCCATAGGCGGACGATTTATTTGTCGCTGTAGAGCCGGAGTTCAGTATCATATCCGACCCGGTCATTTGCGTTGTCCGCACGATCCTCACGGAGCTGTTCTTGTGCCATTGTCGTTCCGGTGCAGCTCCTGTACCAGCTTGATATAGTCCCGGGCGTAGCTGGAAAGATAGCTGCCCTTACGGTAAGCTGCCACAAATTCCGACACCACACGGCCCTGTCCGATGGAATAGCAATCCAGCTCGAAGTGCTCCGCCCGGTGGCGCAGATGCGGTTCGAAGAGGAAGGAGACGCCGTAGCCGCGGGCAACGAGGCCCATGATAGCCGGCAGGTTCGAGGTATAGACCGTATCCTCAAAGCGCAGCTTCCGCTCCTGAAACAGAGCGTCTGTAATTTGCCGGGTCCGCTGCTCCGGCTGCATCAGGATTACCGTCTCCTTTTCCAAAAGCACCGGGTCAAGGATCGGCCAGCCGCCCGGATTTTGCTGGGCAAAGCGCCCGATGGGGTGACCCTTGCAGGTGATGATCAGGAGCTCTTCCTCGTCCAGAGGCTCATAGCACAGCATGGGGCTCTCCGTTGCGGGGCGCGAATAGAAGGCCACGTCCACCTGGCCCTCCAATAAACGGCGGTCATTTTCGTCCGAATTGCCCTCATACAGATTGACTTTCACGTTGGGGTACAGCCGCCGGAATTCCGGCAGGGTGCCGGGCAGCATGTAGGTGCAGCGCATCCGGGCAAAGGCCAGGTTCAGAACGCCCACGTCATTCTTGAGAATATCGGCCAGCTCCACGTCCAAATCCGCTTTCTGTCGGCGGATTCGCGCTGCATAGTCCACATAGCGCTCTCCCGCATAGGTCAGCACATACTTGTTTCCCAGCCGGCGAAAGAGCTTCAGACCCAGATCGTTTTCCAAGGAAATCAGAAACTTGCTCAGCGTGGGCTGCGAAACGTACAAGGCTTCGGCGGCCTTGGTGATGTTCTGATGCTCGGCAATGGCCAGCACATAGTTCAGTTCGCGGAAATCCATCAAGCTTCCTCCTTTTTCGGTTTTTCGTATCGATTCAGTCGCCCCCTTCTACGTAGGGGCGGATGCCCACATCCGCCCTCGTATGCAGGCAAAAAACGGGAGACAGGGCCGATGTAGGCATCGGCCCCTACGGGTTGCTGAATAGATACGGTTTTTCTTATCATA
The DNA here is from genome assembly GCA_017541995.1 of Oscillospiraceae bacterium. GTDB lineage: Bacteria > Bacillota > Clostridia > Oscillospirales > Oscillospiraceae > JAFRPC01. The sequence continues at coordinate 3,207 of JAFXYD010000119.1, read as the reverse complement.
ACACAGCGAAACAGAGAATGCAAGCATTCTTCATATTTTTCATAGTTATTATTCCTTTTTAGAATACAGATTGCAAATCGCGATTATTTACTGCGAATTGCACAAATCAAAGCTTTTTGATTTGTGCAATTCGTTTTTATATGCCTATTTAGAATGGATTGTATGATTATTATGAATTTTACATCATAATAGAAATGTGATAAGGTACAACCAGAGAGAAAAGGCTCTCAGCTTCAAATCCCAACCGTAACACGGAACACCAGGAAAGGAAGGCAGCTTATGAAAGAAATCAAAAAACTTCCCGTTACCATTCTTCGCGGCGGCACCAGCAAGGGCGTCTACATTCTCCAGTCCGATCTTCCCGAAGATCAGAGCGCCTGGGAGCCCATCCTGCTCCGGCTCATGGGCAGCCCGGACCGCAAGCAGATCGACGGCCTGGGCGGCTCCCAGTCCGTGACCTCCAAGGTCGCCATCATCCGGAAGTCCGCCCGGCCTGACGCCGATGTGGACTACACCTTCGCACAGGTTTCCGTGGACAAGCCCCTGGTCAGCTACAAGGGCAACTGCGGCAACATCTCCTCCGGCGTGGGCCCCTTTGCCATTGAAAAAGGCCTGGTGGAGGCCAAGGACGGCGAGACTGCCGTTCGTATCTACAACACAAACACCGATAAAATCATCGAGGCCGTGGTGAAGACCCCCGAGGGCCAGGTGGCCTATGAGGGCGACTTCTACATTGCCGGTGTCCCGGGCACCGCTTCCCCCGTCAAGTTGAAGTTTGTGGACCCCGCGGGGACCCTCGGAAAGGGCCTGCTGCCCACCGGCAGCGCGGTGGACGTTCTGGAGGTCCCCGGGTACGGTCCGGTGGAGGTCTCCATCGTGGACGCCGCCAACCCTCTGGTCTTCGCCCGAGCGAGGGATCTGGGGCTCAGCGGCAGGGAGCTCCCCGACGAGCTGAACGCCGACGCGGAAAAGCTGGATCTGCTGGAAAAGCTTCGCGGTCTGGCCGCCGTGAAGCTGGGTCTGATCGAGGACTACACCCGCTCCGCCTGGGACACCCCGGGCATTCCCAAGATGACCTTTGTTGCCGAGGCTGAGGACTATGTCAACGGCGACGGCAAGGAGATCAAAAAGGAGCAGATCGACCTGCTCTCCCGGATGATGTCCATGCAGAAGACCCATCCCAGCTACGCCATGACCGGCGCCATGTGCACCGCCGCGGCGGCTGTGATCCCCGGCTCCATCGTCGCGCAGGTCCTGCCTGCGGGCGTGGACACCCAGTTCATCCGCATCGGCCACCCCGGCGGCATTCTGGAGTGCGGCGTGGACTACCGGGAAAACGGCGCCTGCCCCATCATCGACGACACCTTCGGCTTCCGTACCGCAAACCTCCTGATGGAGGGCACAGCCCGGATCGCCCTGTAAAGAAAGAGAGGAAATGAAATGAAACTGCAATCTAAAAAAGCGCCTCGGCTGGGCGTACTGCTGCTGGTTTTGCTGATGCTGGCAACTCTGATCCCCAGCGTATTTGCCGCTGACGCACCCGCTGAGACTTCTGCGCCGGAGGAAACCATGGTCGCCCTGGGCGAAGCCCCCGAAGTCGTGGCTGCTCCTGAGGCCACGGAAAAGGCCGGCGACGCCCCCGCCGGAGAAGTCCTGACCACCGGCACGGAGGAAGCCGCGTCCGACGAATGGACCTGCAAGGTCTGCTCCACCGTCAACGAGGGCGGCGACGCCTGCAAGAAGTGCGGCGCCTCCCGTCCCACCACCGTGCTGTCGATCATCGCGCTGGTGGTTCTGGCCGTGGTCATCGCCATCGGCTTCATCAAGAAGGTCAACCTGGGCTTCCTGGCCATCGGCGCGGCCTTCATCCTGTCCATGGTGGCCGGCATCGGCCCCAAGTACGTCACCAAGGCCTTCGACTCCGACATGTTCGTCACCCTGGTGGGCGTCACCTTCCTCTTCGGCATGGCCTCCCAGAACGGCACCCTGGACCTCTTCTCCAAGAAGGTCGTGGCCCTGGTGGGCAAGCGCACCGTGCTGATCCCCATTCTGATGTTCTTCCTCTCCGCCTTCATCTCCGCCATCGGCCCCGGCCACATCGCCGCCGGCATCCTGATGACCACCTTCGCGGTGTACCTGGCCTTTGAGATGAAGATCAACCCCATCACCACCGCCCTCTTTGCCAAGCTGGGCGCCAACGCCGGCTGCGCCTCCCCCCTGTCCCTGACCGGTCAGCTGGGTCTGAAGCTCACCAACAACCTGGTCTCCGACGTCACCAACGCCGACATCGTGGAGCGGCTGGGCTTCAGCGGCCTGCACTTCTTCATGGCGACTCTGGTCTCCGGCTTCATCTTTACCCTGCTGCTCTACGTCTTCACCAAGAGCTACAAGGTCAAGGCGGACAACCCCCTGAAGCTGAAGGACATCCCCAGGTTCAACTGGAAGCAGTGGGTCACCATCGGCGCCATCGTGATGATGGTCGTCCTCTGCATCGGCTTCCAGATGAACACCGGCCTCACCGCCTTCGTCATGGCCTCGATCCTGGTCCTGCTCCAGTGCGCGGACGAGAAGAAGGCCATCAAGGGCATCCCCTGGGGCACCCTGGTCTTCATCTGCGGCGTGGGCGTGCTGGTCTCCGTCATCGACATGATGGGCGGCATCGACATGATCTCCGGCCTGCTGCAGAAGCTGATGGGGCCCAGCACCGCGACCCCCGTCCTGGCCGCCACCTCCGGCATCCTGTCCTGGGTCAGCTCCACCACCGGTGTGGTCATGCCCGCCATGTTCAAGATGCTCCCCAACATCCTGCGGAGCTTCGGGACCAGCGTCAACTACATGGAGCTGATCTCCGCCATCACCGCCACCTCCTTCGCGGCGGCCATCTCCCCGCTGTCCACCGGCGGCGCCATCATCATGTCCTCCTACTCCGCCTCCAAGGAGACCACCAACGAGGAGATGAACAAAATCTTCAAGTTCCTGTTCCTGCTCTCCGTGGCCAACGTTCTGCTGAACGTCCTGCTCTCCTGGATCGGCGTGTTCCGGCTGGGCGGCCTGTTCTGACAGAGCAAACGCAAATACAAGCGCCGACGCCCGCCCCTTCCGGCGTCGGCACGTCCTCAAAAAAAGAAAGGGCGCGTTGCAAAATAGCGTCTGAAAACAAAGGCACCAGCTTTCCCCGAAAAAGGGGTTGGCTGGTGTCTCTGTTTG
>JAFXYD010000118.1 GCA_017541995.1 Oscillospiraceae bacterium | reverse complement strand
GTGTACTGTATCGAGTCTGCTGTTTCTTACAACTATAGCGACACCTACACCGGATTGAACGGTAAAAACAGCAAGTATTTTCAGAACCTGCCCATGACTGCACAGTTCGGCATTATGGTGACGCTGATGTATGGATGGCATAAGAATATAGTCGTAGTTCTTTCTCATACCCTCGATACAGGATTTCAGAACGTACTCACGGCTCATAACATTAAACAGGCCCGTTTCCATACCGGACAGTTCAATATTAGAAGGAAGCAGATCAACGCCTTCATTATGGGCGATGATCGCGTTGCCGGGAGGCTGCTCTTCTTCTATGACCGATTGCATGAGCGAAGATAGCGATACATCCAGCTCGTCGGGGTTCTTTACACCGAGGCTCACCGTGAGGCTCCCTTGCGGGTCAGCGTCAATCAGCAAAACCTTATTACCGGTGTTTGCAAGACCCACGCCGAGATTAACCGTAGTAGTCGTTTTGCCGACGCCGCCTTTCTGGTTCGTGATAGCGATCACTTTACAGTTTTCCATGCGTTTTCCTCCTTTCTTGGAATTCACAGCGATCCATTTCTGTACCGCTATGTACCTGTGCGTTATTTGTCCTCGACACCCCACGCACATGGGAATACATCAGGCGCTTGTTTGCGAAACAAGTCCATGGGAATCTCACCCCTGCCGGGTTCTCCGCCAGCTCCGTAGAGAAGTATCATTAACCCTGTAGCGTTTCATGGCCATATCCGTAGCAACCGGATATTTCAGAATGGTTCGGAAACGCTCGCCACCTTGCTTTCCGTTATAACCCGGATGGGCAGGAGGGTCTTGGCGCACCTTCATTCGGCTGGGACTTTCGCCCCCGCTCAGGAACGTACCTGATGAATGTGTATTCAGTTGTCAAGTAGCGGTGAGTAGGAATTTCTCCTCTCACCCCCTTACCGCAACATCGAAGGCCAAAAAACGACATCAATTTTTGAAAAATTTCAAAAAAATTTTTCGCGCTCATTCCACACACCTCTAGAAACAAAAAAAGCCCGCTGATTTTACTCAGCGGGCAAACAGATAGGATATGTACAGCAGGTTCGATCTCGAACAGGCTGAAAACAAAAAAGAGACCCACTACCGTATGATAGTGAGTCTCTTGCAGATTAACGATGATTTATGCCATACCATGAGGAATCGCATTTTTTTGCCTTCCGATTTGGAGATCGAAAGGTGATTTTTGGTGACTAAATTGGTGATTCGAGCCGATTTTGGCTTCTCAATCAATACAGCTTAGCACCAGCAGGGATGTGGGGATCAACCATCAGAAGATGGAGCTTCTCCTCCTCGCCTTCCTTATGAACGGCGGAGAGCAGCATGCCGCAGGACTCGATGCCCATCATCGCTCTGGGAGGCAGATTCGTGATGGCGATGCAGGTCTTTCCGACCAGCTCTTCAGGCTCATAATATGCGTGAATACCGCTCAAAATCGTCCTTTTCTCGTCAGAACCGTCATCCAAAGTGAACTTTAAGAGTTTCTTGGACTTGGGTACTGCCTCGCATTCGAGAACCTTCACAGCGCGGAAATCAGACTTGGAGAAGGTCTCAAAATCGACCTGATCTTGGAACAAGGGCTCGATCACGACGTTGGAAAAGTCGATCTTTTCCTCGACGACAGGAGCCGCTTCAACGGGTTTTTCTTCCGCCTTGGTCTCGGCCTTTTCGGTCTTATCCTTGTCCAAAGGTTTCATTGTCGGGAACAGGATGACCTCCCGGATGGTGTCCGCGCCGCAGAGCATCATGACGCAGCGGTCTACGCCGATGCCCATGCCGCCGGTGGGGGGCATGCCGTACTCCATGGCGTTGAGGAAATCCTCGTCAATCATCTCCGCCTCGTCGTCGCCCCGCTCCCGCTGCTCCATCTGCTTCATGAAGCGGCTGCGCTGATCAATGGGGTCGTTGAGCTCGGAATAGGCGTTGCCCATCTCGGAATGGGCGATGAAGAACTCGAAGCGCTCCGTCAGTCTGGGATCCGCGGGGCTGCGCTTGGTCAGCGGGCTGACCTCCACGGGGTACATGGTGATGAAGGTGGGCTGGATCAGATGCTCCTCCACCTTCTGGTCGAAGCAGGCGTAGAGGGCGTTGCCCCAGGTGGGCTCCGCCGCGGCGTTCAGCTCCACGCCCACAGCCCTGGCGGCTGCCACGGCCTCGGCGTTGTCGGAGATGGCGCCGAAATCAATGCCCACGTAGCGCTTGACCGCCTCGATCATGGTCAGCCGGGGCCAGCCGGGGGTCAGGTCGATGTCATAGCCCATCCAGGAGACCTGATAGGTACCCAGAATCTCCTTGGCCGCGCCGGATACGATGCCCTCGGCAATGTCCATCATCCGGTGGAAATCGGCGTAGGCCTCATACAGCTCCACGGAGGTGAACTCGGGGTTGTGCTTGGGATCCATGCCCTCGTTGCGGAAAATGCGGCCGATTTCGTAGACCCGCTCCATCCCGCCGACAATCAGCCGCTTCAGCGGCAGCTCGGTGGCGATGCGCATATACATGTCGATATCCAGGGTGTTGTGATGGGTCACAAAGGGCCGGGCGGCGGCGCCGCCGGAAATGGTGTTCAGCACCGGGGTCTCCACCTCGATATAGCCCTGCCCGTCCAGATAGCGGCGCATGAAGCTGATGAAGCGGGAGCGGATGCGGAATTTCTCCTGCACGTCGGGATTGACGATCAGGTCCAGATAGCGCTGCCGGAAGCGCAGCTCCTTATCGGTGAGACCGTGGTATTTCTCGGGCAGGGGCTTCAGGGACTTGGAAAGCAGCGTGACGGAGCGGGTGCGGACGGAGATCTCGCCCCGCTGGGTCTTGAAAACAGGGCCCTCCACGCCCACGATGTCGCCCACGTCCAGCTTGCGGCAGTCGGCAAAGGCCGCCTCGCCCATCTCGTCCACCTTGATGTAGAGCTGGATTCGGCCGGAGCGGTCCTGGAGATCCGCGAAGATGGCCTTGCCCATGCCCCGCTTGGACATGACGCGGCCTGCCAGCCGGACGGACTGCTCCTCCAGCTCCTCAAAGCGATCCTTGATCTCCTGGGCGTGATGGGTCACGTCGAAGCTGGTGATCCGGAAGGGGTCTCTCCCCTCCTGCTGCAGGGCCTGCAGCTTCTCATGCCGGACCCGGACCTGGTCCACCAGCGGCATTTCTTCCTGGGGTACAAACTTTGCCATGGGGCTTCCTCCTGTCCTTACTTCTCTACGGAGAGGATCTTGAAGCGGACGACGCCCACGGGGGCCTCCACCTCCACGGTGTCGCCCACGGTCTTGCCGATCATGGCGCGGCCAAAGGGCGAGTCGTCGGAGATGCGATGGTTCTTGGGATCCGCTTCCTGGGAGCCGACGATGGCGTAGATGTCCTCCTCGTCGAACTCAATGTCCAGCACCTTGACGGTGCAGCCCAGGCCAACCCGGCCGTGGACCGATTCCTCCACACCGTCCAGGCCGTCGTCGATGATGACGGCATGGGCCAGGATGTTTTCCACCTCAGCGATGCGGCCATAGAGCTGGGCCTGCTCGTTTTTGGCCTCGTCGTATTCGCTGTTCTCGGAGAGGTCGCCGAAGGAACGGGCTTCCTTCAGATGCTCGGCCACTTCCTTTTCCCGGGTGGTCTTGAGATAATGCAGTTCCTCTTCCAGCTCCTGGAGCCGGATGCTGGTGATTTTGAATTCCTTTGCCATGACATTTCACCTTTCTGTCAGGTATTTCGCTATTTTTGCCGATATATTATACACACTCGGATTTACTTTGTCAACACTTCAATTGCCTTTTGCAGCTGAGCGTCCTCGGCTTTTTCCAGGCGGCTGTAGTACAGGTCGGACTTCTGCTCCTCGCTGAGCTCCACCGGGTAATCCGGCGTGATGCCCTTCCCCACCAGGCTGACGCCGTTGGGGGTGGTGTACTGGCCAATGGAGAGATTGATGGCGGAGCCGTCGTCCAGATCCATGCTGACCTGGAAGCGGCCCTTGCCGTAGGTCTGCTCTCCCACCACGGAGGCGGCGCCGTACTCCTGGAGGGCGGCGGCGAAGAACTCGGCTGCGGAATAGGAATCGTAATTCACCAGCACCGCCATGGGGATATCCAGATGGTCGGCGTCGGACTCATCCACGCTCTCCCGGCCGGAGTAGTCGATGCTGCGGAAGAGGGGGCCCTCCGGCAGCAGATAGTCCAGCAGCTCCACCAGCTCATGCTTATAGCCGCCGGGGTTGAAGCGCACGTCAAAGAGCAGCGCCTTGGCTCCCCTGTCCAGGGCTGATTCGATGGCGTTGATGCTGTCCTTGGCGGCGTCCTGCTCGAAGTTGCGGATGTGGATATAGGCGACGCCGTCCTCCAGCAGCTCCCAGGTGACGTTGACGGTCTTGATTTTGGCCCGGGTGATGGTGAAATCCAGCCGCTCCTTGTCCCGTTCCACCGTAATCGTCACCTTCGTACCCTCGGCGCCCCGGACCCGGTTTTTGGTCTCGTTGAGATCCAGAGCCTCCTCAGAGCCGTCCAGAATGGGGACGCCCTCCACGGCCACGATGAGATCCCCGATCTCCAGCCCGGCGTGATAGGCAGGGCTGTCGGGGGTCACGTCCACAATCTCCACGCCGTGCTCCACGTTTTCAATGGAGATGGTGACGCCGATGCCCACGTAGGCATTGGCGGCGGCCTCCTTATAGGAGTCGTATTCCTCGGCGGAGATGTAGTAGCTCCACTCGTCGCCGATGCCCTCGATCATCCCCGCGGCCGCGGCGTCCGCCAGCTTGCCCTCGTCCACCTCGCCGATGTAGTATTGGTCGATGAGGCCCTTGATCTGCTCCAGCTTATGCTCCCAGGCGTCGTCCTGCCCGGAGACGGCGCTGGAGTGGCTTGTCGGGGTCGTCTGGCTCCGGGACCGCTTCATCACGGTGCCAAACAGGACGCCGCAGAGCGCGAAGGTCAGAACGGCCGCCGCAATGGCTGCCGTGACGATGGGCCAGGTGCGGGTCTCATAAACCACCCGGGTCTGGGGCTGAAGGGGCTGCTGAAGGGGAAGCTGCTGATATTCAGGCTCCGCGTATCCGGTTTCCGGAATCTGATACTCCTTGTTTTGATCTTCCATGTCGATACCTCTTGTCTATTCTGAATATGGAGATAGGACGAGCAAGCTCGTCCTATCGAAGACCTGTATCAAGACAGGTCCGATTACGGCAGGTACTTCTTGGGATTCACCAGACTGCCGTTGTAGTACATGGTCAGGTGCAGATGGGGGCCGGTGGACCAGCCGGTACTGCCCACGTAGCCGATGACCTCGCCCCGGGTGACGTATTCGCCCACCTTCACCGTATAGCGGATCATATGCCCGTAGAGGGTGGAGAAGCCGTTGCCGTGGTTGATGACCACATGATAGCCGTAGGCGGTGCCGAAGGTGGCGGTGGTGACGGTGCCGGAGGCGCAGGCGTAGATGGGAGCGCCGTAGCCCGCGCCGATGTCCATGCCGCTGTGGTTGCTGTAGACGCCGGTGATGGGATGGTAGCGGGGGCCGAACTCACAGGTGATATACCGGGCGGTGCAGGGCCACTGGAAGCCGTAACGGCTCACGGCAAAGCCGGAGGAGGAGCCGCCGCCGGAGGAGGAAGAGCTGCCCCCCGAGGAGGAGCTGCCGCTGGAGGAGGAGCTGCTGCCGCCGCCGGAGGCGTTGCTCTGGCGCTGGGCCGCGGCGGCTGCCGCGGCGGCCTTTCGGGCCCGCTCGGCGGCCTCAGCCTCTCTGCGGGCCTTCTCCTCTGCCGCCACAGCTTCCTTGTACTTGGACTCCTGGGTGGCGATCTGGGCCAGAAGGGCTTCCTTCTGGTCGCTGTATTCCGCTTCCTTGGCCACGTAGGCGTCGTGATCCGCCATGAGCTTCGTCATCAGCTCGTCGGCCTCCTGGCGCTGGGTCTCCAGCGCCGCCTCATCGGCGGCCAGGGACTCCTTGGCCTCTTCCATCCCGACCTTTTCCGCCGCCAGCTCCTGGCGGGTGGTCTCGATCTGCTGGGCCACGCTCTGGATCTTGCTGATCATATTGGAGTCGGAGCGGGCAATCTCGTTGATCATGTCCACCCGGTCCAGCAGATCCGCGAAGCTGCTGGCCTTGAAGAGGATGGACCAATAGGTGAGCTTCCCCTTCTCCTCCATGGAGCGGATGCGGATCTTGTAGCGCTCGTTGAGCTGATCCCGCAGTTCAAAGGCGTCGTCCAGCTCGTTCTGCTTCTCCGCGATCAGCAGATTGTACTCCCGGATCTGCTCGTTTTTGTTCTCGATGGAGTCCTGGGTCAGCTTGATCTGCTGATCAATGGCGTTTTTCTGCTCCACCAGGTCGTTGATGTCGTTTTCATTTTCCACCCGCTGGGCCTTGACCTCCTGCTGCTGGGCCGCGATGGCCGCCTCCTGCTGCTTCAGGGCCTCAATGCGGGCCTTGATGGTGCTGGAGCTCTCGGCAAAGGCGGAGAGGACCACGCCCCCCACCATCAACAGGGCCAGAAGGGCCGCGACGGCGCCGACGATGACTCGACGATACTTGTACATAGCTTGTCTCCTTCCTTTATACGTCAAGGAATTTCCGAATGGACATGACAGAGCCGAACATACCCACAAAGAGGCCCGCGACGCCAAAGGTGAGGACCATGGGCAGGAACACCTCCCGGAAGGGCACGATGTTGAACAGCTGCAGGCTCTGCATGGCGGTAATGCGCTTGGCCAGCAGATCGTAGAGCCCCCATTCGATGAAGAAGGCCACGGCTCCGGAGATGACGCCAATCAGAAAGCCCTCCACAAAATAGGGGAAGCGGATAAAGCGGTTGGTGGCGCCGATCATCTTCATGATGGCGATCTCATCCCGCCGGTCATACATGGCAAGCTTGATGGTATTGGAGATCATGAACAGGGAGACCACCAGCAGCACGATGATGATGGCGGCTGAGGCGATGTTCAGAATCCGCTGAATGGTAGTGAAGCCCTCCGCCAGCTCGGGCCGGTCGGAGATATCCGCCACGCCCTGGATCTGCCGCAGCTCCTCCACGGTCTCGTTCATCTTGGAGTTGTCCTCCAGGGTGACGATGAAGCGATCGCGCAGGTCGGAGGCGTTGATGCCCTCAAAGGCCTCGCCGCTGCCCTGCTGCTCCACAAAACGCTTGACGGCCTCCTCCCGGGACATGAAGACCGCCTCCCGGACGTTCTCCAGCAGATTGATGCGGGAGCCCACGGATTTTGCCTCCGCGTTGTCGTAGTTCTCATCCACGTAGACCAGCACCCGGTTCTGCTGCTCCATATCGGAGACGAAGATGCCCAGGTTGTAGATGATGAGGGAGAAGCTGCCGATGATGACCAGACAGGCCACCGTGACGCACACCGCCGCGAAGGACATGAAGCCGTGGGTGTACATGTTGCGGATACCTTCTTTGAAGAGGTATCCCATTTTTCTAAGTCTCTTCATTGATATAGTACCCATCCATTCCGTCGTTGATTACCTTGCCCTCGTTGATGGCGATGACCCGCTTGGTGAAGCGGTTCACCAGCTCCCGCTCGTGGGTGACCACCATGACCGTGGTGCCCAGGGCGTTGATGGACTCCAGCAGCATCATGATCTCATAGGAGCGCTGGGGATCCAGGTTGCCTGTGGGCTCGTCGGCCACGATCATGGCCGGGTTATTCACCAGGGCCCGGGCAATGGCGACACGCTGCTGCTCGCCGCCGGAGAGCTCGTGGGGCAGGCGGCGGCCCCGGTTCTCCAGGCCCACCAGATCCAGCACGTAGGGCACCCGGGTCTTGATCTCCCTGCCGGAGGCCCCCACCACCCGCATGCCGTAGGCCACGTTGTCGAAGACGGTTTTGTTCTCAATGAGGCGGAAATCCTGGAATATGACGCCGACGGTCCGGCGCATATAGGGGATCTGGCGCTTCTTGATGGTCTCCAGCTTGTAGCCGTTGACCTCGATGGAGCCGGAGGTGGGCTCCAGCTCGGCGGTCAGGAGCTTGATGATGGTGGACTTGCCGGAGCCGGAGGGGCCCACCAGGAAGACAAACTCCCCATCGTCTATGTGCAGGTTCACGCCCTCCAAGGCGCGGTTTCCGGCCTCATAGACCTTGGTGACGTTTCTGAATTCGATCATATTGTTTCTCCTTTAGACGGGGCAGGGGCGGCGTCCGCGCCCCGGGGTCTGCCCCTGAAATCAGAACATCTTGTTGTCCCGGGAGGCCAGGTACTTCTTGACCATCAGAGCCACCTTGAAGATGATGGCGTGGTCAAACTCCCGCAGATCCAGACCGGTGAGCTTCTTGATCTTCTCCAGCCGGTACACCAGGGTGTTGCGGTGGACGAAGAGCTTCCGGGAGGTTTCGGAGACGTTCAGATTGTTCTCAAAGAATTTGTTGATGGTAAACAGGGTTTCCTGGTCCAGGGTGTCGATGGAGTTCTTCTTGAAGACCTCTCCCAGGAAGATCTCGCACAGGGTGGTGGGCAGCTGATAGATCAGACGGCCGATGCCCAGGTTTTCGTAGGTGATGATGGACTTCTCGGTGTCGAAGACCTTGCCCACCTCAATGGCCACCTGGGCCTCCTTGTAGGAGTCGGCCAGCTCCCGCAGATGCTCCGCGATGCCGCCGATGCCGATGATGGTCTTGATGAAAAGCTGGCTCTTCAGCGCGTCCTCCATCTGGGTGGCCAGGGCCATGAGCTCAGACTGATCCGCCTCCGCGGCCACGGTCTTTACCACCGCCACGTCGGTCTCGTTGATGGAGATCACAAAGTCCTGCTGCCGGTCCGGGAACAGGTTCTGCAGCACGTCCACCGCGCCTACGTCCACGCTGCCCATCTGGCGCACCAGGAACACCGTGTGGTTCTGGTCGGCGGCAAAGTGGAGCTCTTTGGCCCGGATGTAGATGTCGCCGGGCAGAATGTTGTCGGTGATGATGTTCTTGACAAAGGTGGCCTTGTCGTGCTTTTCCTCGTAGTAGATCTTGGTGCAGTTGAGCGCCACGTGGGCCATCATGCAGAGGCTGCGGGCCGCGTCGTCCTCACCCTCCACGTAGACGGCATAGTCGAAGCTGCTGCCGTAATTGGTCAGCGCCTGGACTGTTTTGCCGGAAAAATGGATCACGTGGTCCTCGGAGAGCGCCACAACTCTGGCCAGCTTGGGGAGCTTTACCCCCACCTCCGCGGGGTTGGTGCAGGCTACCACGGTGCCCTCGGCGTCGATGACGCCCAGTTCCCGTTCTGTGGCAGCTTTCATTTGTTGGATGGTATCAAAGAAAATATGATTGGTCATAGTCATGCACTCCTGAAAGCGTAGTTTTGTACAACATCTACCTGCTATCATACAGCATTCTCAGATATTTTGCAAGACCTTTTTGGTATTTTCTTTGAAAAAACGCAAAGTTTTTTATGCAAAAACACAACAAATCCGGCGATATGGCTAATTTGCGTGAATCCGTATCCTGGGATTTATCCGTTTTTGCCAATCAATTTGTTTGTGAAAAATGTACATATGGTGAAGCCGGACGGCTGCTCAGCCCCCGGCGGCGTCCAGGCTGCCGATTTCCTCCGGGCTCAGCTCCCGCACGGCGCCCTTTTCCAGGCCGGAGAGGGACAACGGGCCCTCCATATCCCGGCGCAGATAGCTCACGGGCAGGCCCCGGGCCGCCATCATGCGGCGGACCTGGTGGTATTTTCCTTCGGTGACGGTGATCTCGCTCTCCCCGGGCCCCAGGGGCCGGAGCAGGGCCGGCTTGCAGACCGTGCCGTCCCGGAGGCTCAGCCCGGCGGCGAAGGCCTCAACGTCGGCCTCCCCTGCCGTCCCCGCGTGGCGGGCGTAATAGCGCTTTTCCACCTCATGGCGGGGAGAGATCAGCCGATGGGCCAGATCGCCGTCGTTGGTCAGCAGCAGCAGGCCCTCGGTTTCCTTGTCCAGACGCCCCACCGGGACCAGCTCCTGCCGCCGATAGGCCTCGGGGATCAGCTCCATGACGGTGGGATCCCGGGGATCCTCCGTGGAGCTCACGTAGCCCGCGGGCTTGTGGAGCATGAGAACCAAACGGCGCCTGCCGGCCACGGGGCAGCCCCGGAAGCTGACCTGATCCCGTTCCGGATCCAGCTTCACGGCGCCGTCGGTGACGGTTTTTCCGTTGATCTGGGCGGCCCCGGCCTTCAGCAGGGCCTTCAGCTCCCGGCGGGAAGCCAGGCCCGCGTCCGCCATGAATTTATCCAATCGCAGCATGAAGTCTCCTTTCAATGCCCGGGCATAAAGCTCCCCTCCGGCGCATAGGCTTCACCACAAGGCATACAGGAAAGGAGCATGGATATGTTTGTGATTACGACAAAGCTTTCCAAAACCAAGATCGCCGCGGCGGTGACCCTGGTGATCGCCGCCGTGGTGCTGGTGGGGATCCTGGCGGCGGCGGGCGGCGGTCTCAAGGAAGCGGAGGACGGTCTGGCGGGAGAGCCCAACGAGGCCCGGGTGGCCTTCCTTGCCAAGTACGGCTGGGAGGTCAACGCGGAGCCCGTGCAGACCCAGAGCGTAAAGATCCCCCGGGAGGACAGCGAGCTCTTCACCCGCTACAACGAGCTGCAGAAGTCCCAGGGCTTCGATCTGACTGCCCTTGCCGGGCAGCAGGCCACGCGATACGTCTATGAGGTGCTCAATTACCCGGGCTCCGGCAGTCCCGTCTACGCCACGGTCTTCGTCCATCGGGGCAAAATCGTGGGAGGCGACGTTACAGACAGCGCCCCGGAGGGCAAAATGCAGGGCTTCCAGAAGGCCGCCTCATGACCTCCCCTCCAGCGTAACATACAATTGTTACAATTTTGTTACTTTTCCAAAATTATTTCGGGTTTTCACAAAAAATCCCGGTTCCGACGGACGGAACCGGGATTTTTTCGCATGCCGCCCTCAGAGGCTCCGCATCCGGCAGAGCATCAGCAGGGCGGGGCCGCTGAGGCTCAGAGCAGCGGGCTCTGTGACCAGCAGGGCTTCATCGGGGGCCAGGGTGATGGGAGCGGCGCAGGCTTGGCCCGTCCCGGCGGGGCGGGACGGCTCCTTTGGCTCCGCCGCCCTCCCCTCGGGAGAACGGGCCCGAAGATCTGCCGCGGTCTGCTGGCAGCCGCTGGGCACCGCTACCCTTGCGAGTCCCTCGACGCAGTACAAGAGGCAGGCTTCATCCGGAGCGGAGGGCGGACAGGCAGCGCTTGCTTCCGTCCGGAGGCACAGCGGGGTTTCGGTCAGCCGCAGGGCCTCCATGGAGCCCGCGGCGCGGCCCCGACGGAGCATCAGATTGAAGTCCCGGCAGCGGCCCCGGCTGTGGGTGGCGTCGGCCCCGGAGAAGGCGTGAACCTCGAAGGGCCGCAGCCGCAGCGGCGCGCCGCCGTTGTGGCTCAGGGTGATCTCCCCGCTCAGGGTGGAGATCAGCCGCTCATAGTCCGGCAGAGGGGTGAAGTCGGATTCCTCCAGCTCCACCGCGGCGGAGCTGACGCGCCAGAGAAAGTCCCGCTGGGCGTAGCGCGCCTCCGGCGGAGCAATCGCGATCTGCGTCGTAGTCCCGCCGGACCAGGAAGAGACGGCATACTCGTTTTTCGTCAGTTTTCGGATCATACGCAAAGCGCACTTCATGTGGGCGCTTCATTCCTCGGCGCGGAAGCCGCCCTTGCCGTCGGCGCTGAAGTGGGTGCCGTAGAAGGCGGCGCAGGCCTGCTCAAGGTAGCCCAGGTCCAGGACGCCGGCGGTCTCATAGGAGGAGTGCATGGCCAGCTGAGGCAGACCCAGATCCACGGTGTTCATGGAGACGTGGGCCATGGCGATATTGCCCAGGGTGGAGCCGCCGTTTTCATCGGAGCGGTTGGCGAAATACTGCAGGGGTACCCCAGCCTTCTGGCAGACGCCCCGGAACAGGGCCACGGAGACGGCGTCGGAGGTGTACTTCTGCCCGGCGTGGGCCTTCACCACGATGCCCTCGTTCATGTAGGTGCAGTTGGTGGCGTCGGTCTTCTCGGGGTGGTTGGGGTGTACCGCGTGGGCATTGTCGCAGGAGAGCATGAAGCTCCGGGCGGTCATGCAGCGGTAGTCCTCGTCGTCGAAGCCCAGGCCCCGGGCGATGCGGCGCAGCACGTCCTCCAGCATGGTGGAGTCGGCGCCCTGCTTGGTGCCGGAGCCCACCTCTTCGTTGTCGAAGCAGCACCAGACCTGGATGCTCTTCTCGTTTTTGCCCCGGAGGAAGCCCTGGAGGGTGCCCCAGGCGCACTCCAGATCGTCCAGACGGCCGGCGGAGACAAACTCCTGCTCCGCGCCCCAGACGGTGGGGGCCATGCGGTTATAGAGATAGAGGTCGGAGCCCAGCACGTCGGCCTCGTCCACCCCCAGCTCCCGGGCAATCAGGGCCTTGAAGGCGCCCTTTTCCAGCTTGCCGGAGCCGAAGAGGGGCAGCATGTCGATCTGCTTGTTGAAGCTGAAGCCGTCGTTGACCTTGCGGTTCATGTGGATGGCCACGTTGGGGATCAGCACCAGATCCCGTCCGAAGTCCAGAAGGCGGGTCTCATAGCGCTCCCCTGCCTCGGTCTTCCTCCGCACCAGAACCCGGCCCGCCACGCCCAGAGGACGGTCCAGCCAGGTGGAGCAGATCATGCCGCCGTAGCCCTCGGTGTTCAGCTGGACGTACTTGTCCCGGACCCGCAGCTCGGCGTTCTCCTTGATCTTGAAGCAGGGAGAGTCGGAATGGGAGGCGGTGAGGGTGAAGCAGGGCTCCCGCAGCTCGCTGCCCACGCGGAAGGCCAGGATGCTGGAGCCGTTGCGGGTGGTGAAGTACTCCCCGCCGGGCCGGACTTCCCAGCGGCTGCTCTCGGGCAGCTCGGTGAAGCCGGCCTTCAAAAGCGTCTGCCGCAGGTTCTCCACGGCGTGGAAGGCGGAGGGGCTCTTCTTCAGAAAGTCCATGAGTTCTTGGACGGCGGTATTCGATTCCATAATTGGTTTCCTCCTTAAACGTAATCCGTTGATATTATACTATAGGCTGAAAACGAATGCAAGGGGCCAAAACGGCCCCTTGCGGTAGTTTTGCAATTAACCCTTCTGCTTCTTGGCGATGGCGGGCAGGATCAAGCCCAGAGCGGTGAGGACACAGGGGGTGGCAATGTTCAGGATCATGGTGAAGGTATCCTTGTCGTACATACCCATGAAGCAGCAGGCCAGGGTGATGATCAGGCACCACCAGCCGAAGAAATAGGCGGGACCCTGGTGCTTGACAAAGCGATAATCGGCGGGGATGGTCTTGAAGTGCTTGCGCAGGGCGATGTAGGCCACGAAGACCCAGCAATAACGCAGGGGCATGCACACGGAGTTCAGCTTGGTGAGCTGCTTGAGCACCGAGGCGGCGCCGGGGACGATGGACTGGATCAGAATGATGCCGCCGGAGAGGATGACCACCATCCAGATGCCGTTGACGTAAGCGCCGTACTTGTTCTTCTTCAGCAGGCGGTCGGGGATGTACTTCTGGGTCTTCTCGTTGTCCAGCAGCATCCGCAGAGGCGCGTCGATGGAGAGCACCAGCACGCCCAGCTGGCCGATCATGTTGCATACGGCGTAGACGATCAGCAGGGTGTTGCCCAGGCCGTAGTACTGGCCCAGCTTCTGGAAGGCCCAGTAGGAGCCGTTGGCGGCGTAGGAGGCGAAGCTCTTGTCGCTGGCGTTGATCTCATTGGGGTCGAACATCATGCCCATGGCAACGGTGCCCAGGATGGCGCAGACCACAACCATAATGGCCAGGGCGATCATGCCCTTGGGGAAGCCCTTGGAGGGATTCTCCACCTTATTGACGTAGGGGGAGATCTTCTCGCAGCCGCCCACGGCGAAGACCAGGATGGACAGGGAGGTGAAGTAGCCCACGTTGAAGTGGGGAATCAGCGCTTCCTTGGTGAAATGCAGGTCCACGTAGCCGCCATTGGGATTGATGACCGGAGCGGCGAACATCATGACGATGTACAGCAGGGACATGACGAACATGGAAGAGCCGGCGATGGTGGTGAGGCTCTTCAGAGGCTTCAGGCCGCGGCTGGCGATGAAGGCGAAGATCAGCAGCACCGCCAGGGTTACCAGCTGCACCGCCAGGGTGGGGAAGGTATCGTAGGTCTCGGCGTTGCGGAAGATGGCCCAGCTCAGAGCCTTCAGACCGCCGGAGCTCTTGGAGGCGATGTAGGTGATGTGACAGGCCCAGTAGGTCCAGCCGGCGTAGTAGCCCAGCTTGGAGCCCATGGTGTCATGGACCCAGGAGGAGACGCCGCCGCCGGTGCTCTTGAAGGCGGAGCCCAGCTCGCCCACCATCAGGGCGTAGGGGACAAAGTACAGGGCGAACATGAGAATCCAGGAGAAGATGACCTGGATGCCGTTGAAATAGACGAAGCCGTTCAGGACGTTGCCAAAGCCCCAAACCGTGGAAAACGCCATAAAGGCCAGCATTTGCCACTTGATCTTCTTGGTGTTCTGCGCGGAGTTCATTTCGGTTTTTCCCTCTTTTTCTCTTGTTGTGCTGAAGGCGGCGCGAAGGCGCAAAGGCCGGGCGGTCGCTTTCAGTGGCAATACTTTCTTAACACTTTTTGTCTGTTTTGTCAATATCACTCGGCGTTTTTCGTGCAATTTCACGTCAAAATGTCTGAATATTCGTTATATTCTCTTGCAATATCCACAAACATACATATTATTCAGTTATGGAAGGGGTGAAAATCACGAAAGCCGGGTCCCCGGGCTGTATATCCGGTTCCAAAAAACGGAAGAATAACCGCCCAAACGCCGCGAAAAGGACGCGCTCTCCCTTGGGAAAGCGCGTCCTATGCCGCAAAACGCAGGGATCTGAGCGAACGCGAAAATGAAATCCTTACGGAATGCTGAAGCCAAAATCCGCAAAGCCGCCGAGCCACTCCAGCAGGGCGCTCAGAAAGCCCGTCACCAGCATGAAGGCGAAGGGCAGCAGGAAAACCAGAAGCAGCAGGCCCGGATTCTGCTGGATCCGGTCGCCCAGAGTCTTTTTCTTCTTTCTGGGGCGGTTCACGGAGGCGGGGTTGGCGTTGGAGACCCGGGTGGGGTTGTCCGCGCTCCGATGGGCTTCGTAGCCCGCCCGAAGGCTGGCCTCGTGCTCCCGCACGGCGGCCCGGTGGGACTGGGCGCCGTAGCTGTTCTTCCAGGAATCGTCCTCATGGCAGTGATCGTCGTAGTTGAACTTGCCCTCGGCCCGCATCCGCTGGGCAGTCCGCTTCCGCTCAATGCGGGTCATGACAGAGGGCGCCACCGCCGCGCCGCAGGCGGGGCAGATGTCTTCCTTCTCGGGGTCGAAGTTTTTTCCGCAGCTTGCACATTTATAGTTGCGCATTTCGGGAGCCTCCTTCCGCAGTCATTTTGTTATTCGCCGTTCTCCTGGCGGATCACCTTGCCCACGTTCCAGAGCCGGGCCACCTTCTCCGCGGCGGCCTCCCGCTCCTCGGGGGTATTGAACTCAAAGGGAGCCGTCTGCGCTCCGCAGTCCATGCAGACCGCGTAGACGCACCAGCCGTTTTCCTCCTCCAGCAGGCCGGGGCCGCCGCAGCGGGGGCAGTCCTGCAGGATAAAGCGTTCGTGGATGTCCATTGTCATTCTTCCTTTCATCATTGGATGGGAGTTCCGTCGGCATGGAACAGAGGAATGCTGCCCAGGACCAGAATATCCTCCCGCCGGGACGCGGCGCCCTCCGCCAGCACCGCCGCCCGGCCCGCCACGCTGCCTCCTGCCAGGCGGACCAGGGCCTCCATGGCCAGCATGGAGCCGCCCTTGGAGATCACGTCGTCCACCAGCAGGATCCGCTTGCCCCGGATCAGCTCGGCGTCGTCCCGGCCCAGATAGAGGCGCTGGACCCCCTCGGTGGTGATGGAGCGGTCCTCCACGTGGATGGGCTCCGGCATGTAGTTCTTGGGTCCCTTCCGGGCCACGAAATACTTCTTCGCCCCGGATTGGCGGGCCATTTCATGGATCAGGGGGATGCCCTTGGCCTCGGAGGTCAGCAGATAGTCGTATTCCGTCCGGGCCGTGCGCTCCAGCAGCGCCTTGGCGCAGGCTACGGTCAGCTCCGCGTCGCCAAAGAGGATGAAGGCGGCCACGTACAGATCGTCGTTGACCCGACACAGGGGCAGCTCCCGGCGCAGGCCGGCTACAGCAAGGGGGTAAGTCATGGCAGCGTTTCCTTTCCCATTCTTCGTTGCCTGTATCATAGCACAGTTTTCCCGCAATTGCAAGGGTTGACTTCCAAAGCCGCTTGGGATATGATACAGAAAAACCGAAGGACGGTCTTTCTATGCTGTATCTGATCCTCGCCATTCTCAGCAGCGCCTCCATGGCCCTGGCGCTGCGCTTTTTCCGGAACCCCGCCGGGAACCGCTACGGCATCATACTGGGCAACTACCTCAGCTGCATCCTGCTGGCGGCCCTGCTGACGCCCCGGGAGCAGTCCCTGCTTCAGACCGCCCCCTCCACCCTGTGGATGGGCGCGGTCAGCGGCCTGTTCTACGTGGCGGCCCTGGTGCTGATGCAGAGCAGCATCCACCGCAGCGGGGCGGGGCTCAGCTCCGCCTTCGCCCGGCTGGGGCTTCTGGTTTCGCTGCTGGTGAGCATTCTCTGGTTTGGGGAGCGCCCCGGCCCGACGCAGCTTCTGGGCGCGGCCCTGGTGCCGGCGGCCCTGCTGCTGATCCACGGCGGGACGCGGGAGGGCAAGGCGAAAAATGGCTTCTGGCTGCTGCTTCTGACCCTGCTGTTCAGCGGCGGGGCCGACGCCATGTCCAAGGTCTTTGAGCAGCTGGGCGACCGGAGCCAGAGCACCCATTTCTTCTTCTGGCTCTTTCTGACGGCCCTGCTGCTGACGGCGGGGCTGGCCCTGGCGGAGCGGCTGCACAGCGGGAAAAGGCTGCTGCTCCGGGAGCTGGCGGCGGGGGCGGCGGTGGGCGTCCCCAATTACTTCTCCTCCTGGCTTCTGCTGCTGGCCCTGCAGCGGCTGCCCGCCTTTCTGGCCTATCCGGTGTTCAGCACCGGCACCATACTCCTGGTGCTGGGAGCCAGCGCCCTGTTCTTCCGGGAGCGGCTGAGCCGCCGCCAGGGCCTGGGGGTCGGGCTGATCCTGGCGGCCCTGGTGCTGCTGAACCTGTAACGCGAAAAAGGAGCTCTGTGCAAAGTCACAGAGCTCCGCTTTTTCAGCGCCGGTTCTCGTAGGCGATCTCGTAGTCCTTTTTGGGGGTATAGCGCTCGGCCAGCTTGACGATGACCCTGCCGTCCCGGATGACGATGCTGCCGTCGCTGGGGTAGAGGGGCATATTCTGAAAGGCCGGGCTCTCGGAGACCGTCATCATGGTCTCCTCCGAGGGCTCGGGCCAGGGGACGTTGAGCCAGTCGTTGAGGTAATAGTAGACGTGCTTGTTCAGCGGAATCACAGTGGTGGAGCGATTGCTGTAATCCGACACCAGCGCGAAGGCCTCGATCTGGCTGTAGTAGACCTTCTGGGGGAAGCCGCCCACGATCACCACCTCCATATCCTTCTGATAGCCGGGGGTGGACTCCACCCGGTCCACCAGGCGGGTGGCAAAGGACTCCGTGGCCCGGTGGGAGGTGGCGGAGACGGTGTAGGCCAGATTGTCGATGTTGAAGCTCACGAGGCAGAGCAGTATCGCCCCGCAGAGGGCCGCGGCCCGGGGCAGGCGGCGGAGCATTTGCCGCCGGTCGGGGCTCCTCCGGCCGCGGGCGGCCTCCTCCGGCTTCCGCGCCGGGCAGGCCCGATCCGTCAGCGCCAGGGGCAGGATCCAGGCAAAGACCAGGGCGAAGCGCATGATGGGCATGGGGTCGCCCATCAGCACCGTCAGATTCAGCCCCAGGGGCAGCAGGGCGCAGCAGTGCAGCGTCAGCGCCACCGTGCCGGGACGGGGGCGGCTGCGCAGCGGAAGCCGCAGGATGGCCCAGAGCCCCGCCAGGAACATCACCGTGTTCCCGGCCACGGTGAGCGGCGTCGTGTATTTGGCAAAGCTGTGGGGGACAAAGAAGTAGCGGAAGAGCCCCAGATAGGCATCGGGAAGCTTCGCCAGCATCCCGCTGAGGCTCAGCCCGCCGCCGATGCCCTTGTAGTTGAGCAGCTCCAGATCCTTGACCGCCAGAAAGATCCGCAGGGTAAGGTAGTAGAGCAGCAGACCCAGAACCAGCAGGGCCAGGGATTTCAGTCCCTCCAGCAGCAGATGCTTCGCCTGCTCCCCCTCCGACAGCCCCAGCAGTACCAGCCGCAGCAGCAGCAGCGAGACCGCCACCGCCAGATAGGCCTGGTAGGTGCCCAGGGCGCAGGCCAGCACAGGCGCGGCAAAGAGGAAGCCCCAGCGATACCGGTCCGCCAGCCACACCGCCAGCACCGCCAGCAGGATGCCGAAGCAGTAGGCGGAGGCGGTGAACAGATAGAGGAAGGTATAGGCCACAGAGGGAAAGGCCGCCATCAGCGCGCCGCAGAGCGCGCCGCTCAGCGGACGCCGCAGCTTCAGAACGGAGGCCGTCAGCCCCGCCGCCAGAGACAGAAAGAGCAGGGCGAAAAAGCCGATCACCGCCGGGGCCTGAAGGTAGCCGTTCCAGGCGGAGGCGTAGTGGAGGAACCAGCGGCCGGAGACGGTCATCTGCTGGGCGTCGTAGACCCGGGAGACGCCGTCGGAGTTGGGAATGAGGTTGGTAATGGCGAAGAGGTGGCAGAAAAAGCCCGCAGCGAAGCAGCAGAGGCAGGCGGCGCGGACAGCCGGCGGCAGCATCCGCCAGCGGCTGCGAAGGGTGGTTTTCTCTTCCATATCGGTCTCCCCTTCCGGTTTATTCCCTTTTTTTCAGAAAGGCCCGCAACAGCAGGCCCGCCCCCGCAGCGGAGGGTAACAGGATCAGAAACAGATCCAGCACGGAGCCGCCGAAGTACAGGCGGGTCCCCAGGATCACGGACAGCACCAGCATGGCCGCCAGGATGGGCAGCAGGAGCTTGGTTGCCTTATGTTGGGTGGCAAAGAGCAGAATCAGATCCAGAAGCAGCAGGGCAATGAGGATCCCGCCGGTGGATACCCCGCCGAGGCTGTAGAAGCCCCAGGAGGAGATTCTGGTGCTCTTGAAAAACATGACGGCGCCGACGCCCAACAGGAGGGAGCCGATCAGAATCTGGCTTTCTTTTTGCTTGAGCATGGGGCATACTCCTTTGCGCAGTTCTTGTTTGGAATTATAGCACAGGCCGAGGGGAATTGCAAGGGCGGAGTCTGCAGCCCGGCGCGAAAAAGCAAGCCCGGCTCCGCCGTTCGGGGAGCCGGGTTCGGTTCTGTCATCTGATGATGAGGGTCAGCCGCAGGTCAATGGAGACCACGGAAAGGGGCATGAGGGGCTCGTAGCGGAGGATGCGGTCATACTGGGCGTAGTCGCAGAAGGGACAGCCCCAGGAATCGTCGCCGGTCCGGTACTCGATCTCGTGGCCGCTGCGGTCTCCGGAACGGCCGTCATAGTCCTTGTGGGCCGCCACGCAGCCGCCGTCTCCCATGCAGATCTCCGCATGGTCGCCCCGGAGCACCAGGATGTCGCCCTTTTGCGGCTCGGTCTCCCCTTTCTTGTAGACCCGGAAGCCGTATTCCGGCAGCTCCGTCACCAGGGTATAGGTGGAAAGGGGATGATCCAGCCCAAAGCCCGCCTCCATCAGCGCGGTGCTGACGAAGGAGGTGCAGTCGTAATTCGGGCCGAAGCGGCTGCTCTGGCTGTAGCCGTGGCTGTCGTCGGCGGCGGTTTCCAGAGCCCAGGCCAGCATGGCCTCAAGCTTGGGATCCAGGCTGTCGCTCTCCTCGGCCTGGGCGGGAATTACGGTGGGTATGATGATGATTCCCTCGTCGGCAGAGACCGGAAGGGAAAGGCTCAGCAGCAAAAGACAGAGCATCATCAGGGATATGAATTTGCGCATGGACTACCTCCTGTGGGATTTACGCTGCGCATCATACCATATATTGACTTTTTTTGCAAGAGAAAAAACAAAAGCTTTACAATCTCACCACGTTTTGTTAACAAAATGACAAAGCCGGGCCGCGGCAAAGGCCGCGGCCCGGGCTCTGCTCGGGTAAGGGACAGGGGCTCAGCGGATCAGCAGCTCGCCGCCCGCCACGTCCACAATCAGCTCGCTGCCGGGGCTTACGTCCCCCCGGAGAATGCGCTTGGCGATCATGGTCTCCACCGTGTGCTGCACGTAGCGGCGCAGCGGCCGGGCGCCGAAGGCGGGGTCGAAGGCCGCGTCCACGATATAGCTCTTGGCGGCCTCGGTGAGGGTGCAGCGCAGCTGCTTGTCCAGCAGACGCTTGTTGAGCTGGTTGATTTGCAGGTCGATGATCTTGAAGATATTGTCCTTGGTCAGAGGCTTGTAGAAAACGATCTCGTCCAGACGGTTCAGGAACTCGGGGCGGAAGGTCTTTTTCAGCAGATTCTCCACCTGGCTCCGGGCGGTCTCGCTGATCTCCCCCTTCTCGTCGATGCCCTCGAGGATATAGGGAGAGCCCAGGTTGGAGGTCAGGATGATGATGGTGTTCTTGAAGTCCACGGTGCGGCCCTGGGAGTCGGTGACCCGGCCGTCGTCCAGCACCTGGAGCAGGATATTGAAGACGTCGGGATGGGCCTTCTCCACCTCGTCGAACAGGACGACGGAGTAGGGCTTGCGGCGCACGGCCTCTGTCAGCTGTCCACCCTCGTCGTAGCCCACGTAGCCCGGAGGTGCACCGATGAGTCGGCTGACGGTGTGCTTCTCCGGATATTCCGACAT
>JAFXYD010000117.1 GCA_017541995.1 Oscillospiraceae bacterium | reverse complement strand
CAGCAAACAGGGCGTATAGGGGCGGCCATCGGCCGCCCGCCCGAGGCGAAGGCCTGCCGTTAATCACCCGTCCGTAGGGGCGGTCATCGGCCGCCCGGTTTGCGGAGCAAACAATCGCCCGCAGGGCGATCCAGCCCGGTATCGTTCATCGGGGCGTTTCCATTTCACGCAGCCGGCAGGATTTGCCTCCGGCAAATCGTCCGCCTCTGGCGGACCGGGCGGCCAGTGACCGCCCCTACGGGCGGGGTGCAGAGGGGAGAGCTGGTACGTGTGGCGGGCGGCCAATGACCGCCCCTACGAAACGGCGGCTGAGTAAAGCCGATAACCAGAATCCCGATTTGCCGCTCTGATTATACCATGTGTCTTGTGTAAATTCTACAAAGAATTCCAAAATTCCTGTAGAAATCCGCCGGGAACTATGGTATGATGAGATTATCCTTATAGGTGGTTTTGCGCCCTTTTCGCGGCACGCCCCTGTAAAAATCAAATAAGGAGGTAACGCAATGAAAAAGCACTTCTCAAAAGCGCTTGCCCTGCTTCTGGCACTGGCGATGCTGCTCTCCGTCTTCCCGGTGATGAGCTTCGCCGTGGAAGAGGGGGAACAGGCCCGTTTTCTGAACGGCCTGCCCGCTGACGGCAGCTACGGCGTGATCTACAACGTAGACGGCTACGTCCTGGGCGCCGATCTGGACAACGGCAAGGCCCCCGCCAAGAAGGCGGAGCTGAGCCCCGATCAGAGCGGCATCAAGGCCCTGCCCAACGGGGCCGCCGTGCTGAAGTTCATCAAGACCGGCTCCGTCTACTACCTGACCATCGGCGGCAAGTATCTGACCGTCAAGGACCTGGACGAGAACACCAAGGAAAAGCTGGTCCTCACCGAGGCCGTGGAGCCCGGCTCCAAGTGGAGCATCATCCCGGACAAGGCCGGGGTGGACGGCTGCTGGAACTTCCTGAACGCCGAGTACAAGTGGAACGGCAGCTCCGACGTCTATCTGGAGCAGTACACCAGCTACGGCAGCTCCAGCTTCAGCCCCTACAGCTACAATCCCAACAGCTCCTCCTTCAAAGCGAGCTATTTCCAGATGAAGATCGCCGCCACCGAGGCCGACGAGGACGGCCGGGTGGGCGAGATCGCCATTGCCGGTGATCTGCCCGCCGACGGCGGCAAGTACGTGGTCTACAACGCCGCCGCCAAGGCGGTCTTCGGCCAGCCCACCGGGGAGGACGTCTCCGCCCCCGCCCTGCTGGCCGCGGCGGCCATTCGCAACGAGGACGGCAGCATCGACTACGAGAACGTGGCCGACGGCGGCATGATCTTCACCGTGGAGGTCATGAACGAGGGCTCCGACACCTGCTACCGCTTCGAGAACAACGGCAGGTATCTGGCCATGCCC
The DNA here is from genome assembly GCA_017541995.1 of Oscillospiraceae bacterium. Taxonomy (GTDB): domain Bacteria; phylum Bacillota; class Clostridia; order Oscillospirales; family Oscillospiraceae; genus JAFRPC01. Next base: position 37,512 of record JAFXYD010000117.1, on the reverse strand, counting down.
GAGAACAAGGTGGTGGACGACGGCGAGGGCAAGTCCCACATTGAGAACGACGAGACCCTGCTGCTGATCCCCGAGCCCGAGGCCGACAAGATTGGCTACACCCAGTGGACCCTCACCCAGGTGGCCGGGGGCTACGTGATGTACAACGTGGCCGCCCGCTACAAGAGCAGCAAGTGCTGCGTGGAGTACTTCAACGAGGTCTTCTCCGGCTGGTCCTACAAGGCCGATACTCCGGAGATCTTCGCCATGAGCTTCGTGCCCATGGAGGACAAGGACGGCACCGGCTACGTGGTGAACCCCGAGGTGGCCATCAAGGACTTTGTCCCGGCCATCGGCTCCGACTGCGTTGTGGAGTTTGAGATCCGCGACGTCAGCGAGCCCACCGAGATTTCCGCCTCCTTCCGCGTGGACAACAAGCCCCTGCAGCAGGCCGAGGTCACCATGCAGGCCCGCAAGGGCAGCTTCACCGTTCCCGCCTTCGAGCTGGAGGGCGGCAAAAAGCTGACGGTTCTGGTCGTCGTCGGGGATGCGCTGGGCAAGACCTACGACGACGCGAAAATTGTCGATATCCTGGACGAGCCTCTGATCCTGACGGCCTTCCCCGCCGCCAACTCCGCCACCGGCGACGAGAAGCGGCCCGAGATCGGCGTCACCTTCGCCAACGTCAAGGAGAACCCCAGCTTCGCCATGCAGCTGGACGGCGAGGCCGTCACCGGCGCCGTTGACGGCGACAAATTCTCCTACACCCCCGCCTCCGATCTGGAGGACGGCAAGCACAGCGTGGAGGTCAGCGTGACCCGGGCCGACGGCAAGAACGCCGTCAAGAAGTGGAACTTCTTCGTGGGCGAGGGCGGCGAGACCCTGTACTTCGGCCAGATCCACGCCCACACCGCCGAGTATTCCGACGGCGTCGGCACCCTGGAGGACGCCTATAGCCATGCCCAGGGCGTGGACGATCTGGACTTCATCATCATCACCGACCACTCCAACTACTTCGACTCCACCGCCACCGCCACCACCTCCAGCTACTACGATCTGAGCTCTCTGACCCAGAACGCCGCCAAGACCACCACCAAGTGGGAGGAGGCCCGGGCCACCGCCGCGGAGTACAACGCCCGCTACGACGACTTCCTCTGCGTCTACGGCTACGAGATGACCTGGTCCGGCGGCCCCGGCCACACCAACAGCTTCAACACCTACGGCGTGGTCTCCCGGAACAACGCCGAGCTGAACAACAAGACCGGCTACGCCGGTATGCACCGCTACAACGACCTGATGGTCTACGCCGACCGGGGCCTGGACGTGGACGGCAACGAGGCCAAGACCACCCGGGGCGGCGCCGAGGTCACCGGCGTCAACGCCACCAAGTACATCCCCTTTGACGAGAGCGGCGCGGCCGTGCCCGTGGTCTCCCAGTTCAACCACCCCGGCAAGACCTTCGGCAACTTCGACAACTACGCCGGCTACACCGCCAAGCGGGACGACGTGCTGAACCTCATCGAGGTGGGCAACGGCGAGGGCAAGGTGGGCGGCTCCGCCTACTTCCCCTCCTACGAGGAATACGACCTCTGCCTGGCCATGGGCTGGCACGTGGGTCCCACCAACAACCAGGACAACCACAAGGGCAGCTGGGGCGACTCCAACACCTGCCGGGACGTCATTCTGACGGACGACTTCTCCGAAATCGGCCTGTACCGGGCCCTGGACGAGCGCCGCATCTACTCCACCGAGGACCAGAACCTCCGCATCAGCTATGAGCTGGAGGCGAACGGCGTGTCCTACAAGCTGGGCGACATCGCCCCCATTGACGACGACGCCCAGCCCGAGACCGTCACCGCCAGACTCAGCATCTCCGACCCGGACCGCAGCGACAAGATCGCCACCGTGGAGATCATCGGCGAGGGCGGCAAGAGCCTGAAGAAGCTTGAGGTCAACGCCGGGGACTTCGAGCAGGAAATCGCCATCCCCAACACCGACGGCTACTACTACGTCCGCGTGGTGGAGGCCGACGGCGACATCGCCGTCACCGCCCCCGTCTGGGTCAAGGAGGCCGTTCCCGTGGCCGCCGACCTGGAGACCTCCGTGGCCGTGGCCGCCCAGGGCGAGGAGGAGACCGTCACCGCCAGCCTGACCAACGGCTCCGAGACCGAGCCCCTCTACCTCCACGGCTACAAGATCGAGGCCGAGGGCCGGGTCCTGGCTGAAAAGTCCGGCCTGGAGGGCGTTGTGGAGCCCGGCAAGACCGAGCAGATCCAGGTTCCCTTCACCCCCTCCGCCACCGAGCCCGCCGCCGTCAAGAGCTATGAGATCACCGTCAGCTTCCAGGTGGTCTTCAAGGGCAAGGAGCTGAGCTACACCAAGACCATCTCCGAGACCTCCTATCCCCCGGAGATGATGACCTACATCGGCCTGGACAAGGGCCACGACAACTTCTACGTCTCCGGCGACTACGCCGGCAACGAGGGCAACTTCATCGACATCTGCGCCCAGCGGGGCATCCTCTGCAAGTACATCGACAAGGGCGAGATGACCAAGGAGAACCTGGCCCGCTTCAAGGCGGTGCTTATCACCGTGCCCAGAGTCAAGGGCGACGGCCTGCCCGCCGTCTGGACCGCCGACGAGCTGGAGGCCCTGGCGGACTACGCGGCCAAGGGCGGCACCATTCTGAGCTTCTCCAAGTCCGACCGCTACGATCCCGAGGATCCCGCGGACGCCCCCTACGAGCACTACTACTCCTCCGCCAACCTCTCCAACCTGGTGAACGAGGCCATCGGCGCCAAGACCCGCTTCGTCCGGGGCATCGTGGTGGACAACGACGAGAAGGCCAACGAGGCCTACCGCGTCTACTTCGACGGCCGGGATCTGGTGGGGGACCATCTCTTCACCCAGGGCATCGTCCCCTCCACCAACGGCAGCTACCAGTGGTACAACGGCACCGGCATCACCATTGATCCCTGCCTGGGCTTCACCGACGTGAAGCGCAGCAGCTGGTATCACAGCGCCGTGGACTTCGTGCTGGAGCACGGTCTCATGTCCGGCACCGGCGCCGACAAGTTCGGCCCCAGCGCCAAGCTCACCCGGGAGATGTTCGTCACCATCCTCTGGCAGCTGGCGGGCAAGCCCGCGGCCGACATCGAAAACCCCTTCACCGACGTGAAGAGCTCCAACTACTCCTACAAGGCCATCCTCTGGGCCCTGGAGCAGGGCATCACCAGCGGCAAGAGCGCCGATCGCTTTGACCGCAAGGGCAGCGTCACCCGCCAGGAGCTGGCCGCCTTCCTCTACAAGTACGCCGAGTCCGCGGGCCTGGATCTCAGCGCCCAGGCGGATCTGTCCGTCTTCCCCGACGCCGGCAGCGCCAGCAGCTGGGCCAGGAAGGCCCTGAGCTGGGCCGTGGCCAACGGCCTCATCAGCGGCAACAAGGTGGGGGAGGAAACCCTGCTGCAGCCCAAGGGCACCGCCACCCGGGCCCAGGTGGCCGTGATTCTGAAGAAGTTCGCGGAGAACGCGGGTCTGGAGCTGCCCAAGGCGGACAGCGCCGTCACCACCCTCATCGCCCCCTATCCCACCACCTGGATCGCCAACTACAAGGACAACTTCACCGGCTCCGCCTACGTGCCCGACTATGAGAAGGACACCGTCATGGCAAAGATGGGCAGCGGCTTCGCCCTGGCCACCGCGGAGAAGCTCTCCGGCGGCGGCTGGCTGGTCTGCTCCGGCGCCACCTTCATCTCCAACTACGATCTGAAGTACGGCATCGCCGCCAACGAGCAGTACGAGAACTACATGCTGGTGTGCAACATCCTGGACTTCATCAAGAACGGCCCCTTCGACGGGGAGATCACCCCCATCGCGGAGGTCCACAAGGGCGAGGTGGGCCAGGAGTTCACCGTGGAGGGCACCGTCACCGCCAACGCCTCCGACTATGACAAGGACACTGCCTTCTTCGACTGCATCTACGTCCAGGACGAGACCCGAGGCATCAACTGCTTCCCCGTCTCCGGCTACTACTTCGTGGGCGAGCAGGTGCGGGTCCACGGCGGCGTCACCTACTACTGCGGCGAGATCGAGCTGAACCTCTCCAACGACTACAACGGCTCCATCCAGGTCATCTCCAACGACGTGAAGCCCCTGGAGCCCACCAAGGTCAGCTGCGCCGAGGCCATGCGCGACGACAACATCGGCAACCTCATGAAGGTCACCGGCGTCATCACCGAGATCCATGAGACTGCCGGCGTCGTCGACAAGATCTACGTGGACGACGGCTCCGGCGAGGAGGCCATGTTCTTCATCAACGGCTACATCCAGAAGGAGTCCCACGCCCTGGACGGCATCGCCGTGGGCATGAACATCGAGGGCATCGGCATCGGCTCCCGGGACGTGGACGAGGAGAACGGCGGCGCCGACGGCGCTGTCATCGTGGACGATCCCAGCCTCTACATCAAGCGGCTCCGGGTTCGGGCCCGGGACGAGCTGGTGATCTGGGCCGCCGAGCTGGACACCGCGGAGCTGGAGGCCGCCATTGCCGAGGCCGAGGCCCTGGACCGCAGCCTCTACACCGAGGCCAGTCTGGCCGCCCTGGACCAGGCTCTGGCCGCCGCCAAGGCCGTCATGGCCGACCCCGACAAGGACCAGCGGGCCGTCACCGAGGCCCGCAACGCCCTCCGGGCCGCCCTGGAGGGGCTGACGGAGAAGCCCGCGGTCCCCGCCGACGGCTTTACCCTGAGCACCGCCCTCAGCCAGGGCGACCGGGTTCTGATCTACTATCCCGCCGGGAAGCTGGTTCTGGCCGACAGCCTCAATGGCACGAAGGTGAACGGCGTCGCCGCGGAGCCCGTGGAAAACAAGCTGGAGCCCGTGGAGGGCGCGGCGGTTTACACCGTGGAATATCCCGAGGGCGACAGCGTCAACTTCCGCCTGAAGATGGCAGACGGCAAGTACCTCACCAGCGCCCCCACCGGCAACGGAATGAGCTTCGAGGAGAGCCCCAACGAGTACAGCTTGTGGTATCTGGAGGTTCTGAACGCCGAGGCCGGCACCGTGGTGGTCCACAGCACCAACGCCGCCTACAACGACAATAAGAACCAGGCGCTGGAATACTACAGCGGCTTCACCACCTACGGCTACAAGGGGGATCAGGACTCCAAATACGTCTTCCAGATCTACGCCAAGCCGGCCGAATAAACACCGCCCCGGGGCCCTCGCAGGAGGGCCCCGGTTTTTTTGCGCGGGAACCGCGGGCCGGGGAACGGCGGGCCGGGTGCATGTGGCGGTCAATGACCGCCGCTACGGCGGGGAACGGCGGGCCGGGGAACCCGGCCCCTACGGATTTGTCATTTCGAGCGCAGCGAGAAATCCGTCCCCCGTGTCACAGCGGGAACCGCGGGCCGGGGAACCCGTCCCCTACGGCAGAAACATCCCGATATTGTCATTGCGAGCCAGTGCGCACACTGGCGTGGCAATCCGTAACTCCCGTCCCCTATTTCAATGTTTTCAAATGGCAATTTGAAAACACCACCATTTTCAATTTTCAACTTTCAATTTTCAATTCCAAATTCGCCCGTGGGCCGGGTGCATGTGGCGGTCAATGACCGCCGCTACGGCGGGGTGCGGGGTGCGGCGGGCGGTCAGTGACCGCCCCTACGGGCGGGGAAGGGCGGCCGATGACCGCCCCTACAGGCGGGGCGCATGGCCGGCAGATTGCCGGCGCTACAGGCGGGCGGAGCGGGGAACGGCGGGCGGCCGATGACCGCCCCTACGGGCGGGGCGTGTGGCCGGCAGATTGCCGGCGCCGGGCGTGCGCCATTCCCCGCAATTCCCCCTTTACACAAGTCAAAAAAAATGATATAATAGCAAAACAAACACGCTGACAGGGCGTTTTACATTCCGAAGGGGGGCTTTGGGCGTGCGGCGCATCTGGAACGGGCTGACGGAGTTTTATCGGCGGGGCGATTTGCTGCTGCTGTTTTTGTGCGTGGTCACCTCGGTCTTCGGCATCGTCATCATTGCCAGCGCCACCCGCTACAGCGGCTCCAACCGCTATGTGATCGTCCAGAGCGCCGCCCTGCTGCTGGGGATCCTGCTCTACGTGGGGGTGTCCCTGGTGGACATCGAGATCCTGGCGGAGCACCGGGAGCTGCTGATGGCCTTCAACCTGGTCTTTATGTCCACCCTGCTGGTCTGGGGCGTGGAGGGCAACACCGGCAACAACGCCTGGCTGGATCTGCCCCTGCTGCCCGTGAACATCCAGCCCGCGGAGATCTGCAAGATCACCTTCATCATCGCCCTGGCCAAGACCATGAGCAACAACCGCAGCAAGCTCTCCTCGGTGAAATCCGTGGCCTCCGTCACCCTCCAGACCCTCTTTATGATGGGCCTGATCGTGGTGATCTCCCGGGACGCGGGCTCCGCCATCGTCTTTTTGTTCATCTTCCTGGTGGTGGCCTACGTGGGAGGCATCCGGGCCGGGTGGTTCCTGATGGGCATGCTGGCGGCGGCGGCCCTCTTCCCCATCGCCTGGAAATACTTCGTCCGCGGCGACCAGAAGGACCGCATCATGATGTTCTTCGACCCCAGCATCGACCCCAGCGGCAAGGGCGTCCGCTGGGACACCAACCGCTCCGTGGCCATGCTCTCCGGCGGCGGCATCTCGGGCCAGGGGCTCTTCCGGGGCTCCATGCTCCAGAACCACGCCATTGCCGCCCAGCACACCGACTTCATCTTCTCCGCCGTGGGGGAGGAGCTGGGGATTTTGGGCTGTCTCTTCACCCTGCTGCTGCTGACGGCCATTGTGGCCCGCTGCATCCACGTGGGCGTCAAGACCCCCAACTATATGAACCGCCTCATCTGCGTGGGCATTGCCGCCATGCTGATCTTCCAGATCCTCATCAACGTGGGCATGTGCATCGGCGTCTTCCCGGTCATCGGCCTGACCCTCCCCTTCGTCAGCTACGGCGGCTCCTCCATCGTCACCCTCTACCTGGCCATGGGGCTGATCTCCAGCATCCACATGCGCCCGGACCCGGAGGCGAAGTCGCCCTATATTCAGCCGAGATATTAAGGGAACAGGGAATCGGGAACCGGGAACGGATTTCTCGCTTCGCTCGAAATGACAGTACAATACAGGAGGCACACGATGGACTTTCTGAAACTTTTGGAGGGCATCCGCTTTCCGCTGCTGGACAAGCTGATGCAGGGCGTCACCGTTCTGGGAGAGGAGACGGTCTTTATGGCCGTGGCCATTCTCCTGTTCTGGTGCGTGGACAAGTGGAGGGGCTACTACATCCTCTCCGTGGGCTTCGTGGGCACGGTGCTGAACCAGTGGATGAAGCTGATCTTCCGGGTCCCCCGGCCCTGGATCCAGGATCCCTCCTTCACCGTGGTGGAGTCCGCCAAGAGCGGCGCCACGGGCTATTCCTTCCCCAGCGGCCACACCCAGAACGCCGTGGGCACCTTCGGCGGCATCGCCCGCACCGCCAAACGAAACTGGCTGCGCTGGGTCCTGATCGCCCTGGCCCTGCTGGTGGGCTTCTCCCGGATGTACCTGGGGGCCCATTATCCCTCCGACGTGGGGGCGGCCATGGGAATGGCTGTGATTTTGGTCATCGTCATGGAGCCCGTCCTGCGGCGGGCCAAGGAAAGCCCCCGATATATGTACGGCTTTTTGGGCTGCATGACCCTGCTGGCCCTGGCCTATCTGGCCTTCCTGCTGCTCTGGGACTTCCCGGCGGAGGTTCACGTCGTGGATCCCGTCACCCAGATCAGCAACTACAACGAGGGTCTGAAGAACGCCTACACCCTGCTGGGCTGCCTGCTGGGCCTCATCGTGGCCTACACCGCGGACCGGAGGACCAATTTCTCCGAGAAGGCCCCCCTGCCGGGCCAGATCTGCAAGGCCGTGCTGGGCATCGCTCTTCTCCTGGGCATCCGGGTGGCGCTGAAAAAGCTCTTCGGGCTGATCTCCGAGGACTACGTCTGGAACGCCCTGCGCTACTTCTGCATGGTGGTCTTCGCCGGAGCCGTCTGGCCCCTGAGCTTCCCCTTCTGGGCCCGGATCGGCGCGAAGAAATCCTGACAAATTCTCGCATACTTTTCCCGAAACTGCGAAAACTACCTCCGACGAGTTCAATCGAAGGAGGTAGTTTTTTGTGCAAGCGCATCTGATGGTTTTTTGCAAGGCGGTTCTGACGCTGGCCCTCTGCTTCTGCCTGGTGCTGCCCGCGGCAGCGGACAGCGCGGCGGGGGCCCCGGAGGAGGCGGGGATCTACTGCTTCTCCCGGGAGGAGCTGGACGGCCGGGAGAGCCTGGAGGGGGTCTTTCTGACGGCCCTGCCCGCTCCGGAGCAGGCCCGGGTCCTGCTGGGGACCCGGCTCCTGCGGGCCGGGGACGCGGTGGCCCGGGGGGATCTGGCCCGGATCCGGGTGGAGCCCCGGGCCGGGGGCGAGGCGGAGCTGCGCTTCCTGCCCTACGCCGACGGCCGCCTGGGGGAGGCCGCGGTCAAGACCTTCCACCTGGAGCCCCGGGAGGACGAGGCCCCCACGGCCCTGGAGGGCACCCTGGAGACCTGGCGCAATCTCCCCAACCGGGGTCAGCTCCGGGCAAAGGACGGGGCGGGCAGCGCCCTGGTCTTCCGGCTGGAGAACAAGCCCCGCCGGGGCACGGTGGAGCTTCTGGAGGACGGCAGCTACGTCTACACCCCCCGGAAGAACAAGGTGGGAGAGGACAGCTTCACCTTCACCGTGACGGACGCGGCGGGCCGGGTCTCCGCCCCGGCCACGGTGCGGATCACCATCCGCAAGCCCAGCGACGCCCAGACCTTCGCGGATCTGGACCGGGATCAGCAGTTTGAGGCCCTGTGGCTCCGGGAGACGGGGCTCTTCGGCGGGGAGCTCATCGATCAGCGGCTGAGCTTCGGCCCGGAGCGCAGCGTCAGCCGGGGGGAGTATCTGGCCATGGTGATGGATCTGGCGGGCATCAACCCCGAGATCGGCCTGCCGGTCTCCGCCTTTGCCGACGCCGGGGAGGCGGCCCCCTGGCTGCGGCCCTATCTGGCCTCCGCCCTGCGGCGGGGCCTGGTGGACGGCGAGAGCCAGGCCGGGGATCTGGTCTTCCGGCCCAACGAGCCCATCACCCGGGGAGAGGCGGCGATGCTCACCGCCCGGGTCTTTGACCCGGAGGGGGCTCTGCCCGCCGCCCAAAGCGACGCCCCCGACGCTCCCCTGACCCGCCTGGAGGCGGCCAGGCTGCTGTATGAGGCCAGCCGGGAAAACGAAGGCTGAGAAATCCATGAAACTATGAAATAATGAAACTATGAAACTATTTCGGTGTCCCTTCGGGACGATTTGAACTATCATTTTCCATATCGGAGATATGGAAAATACCTCGATATTTTCATATTTTTCATAGTTTCATAGTTTCATTCTCTTTGACAAATCTCAATCGATGCAAAAACGCGGAAGCAGAGCTTGCCTCTGCTTCCGCGTTTTTGCATATCAGAACAGGCTATCCTCCAACCGCTCCCAGGGGAGATCCAGGTCGGGGCGGCCGAAGTGGCCGTAGGCCGCGGTGGGCTGGTAGATGGGCCGCCGCAGATCCAGCCGCTCGATGATGGCGGCGGGGCGGAGGTCAAAGCGCTCCCGCACCAGGGCGGAGAGCTCCGCGTCGCTGAGCTTGCCGGTGCCGTAGCTCTCCACCAGCACGGAGACGGGCTGGGCCACGCCGATGGCGTAGGCCAGCTCGATCTGGCACTTCCGGGCCAGACCGGCCCCCACGATGTTCTTGGCGATCCACCGGGCCATATAGGCGGCGGAGCGGTCCACCTTGGTGGGGTCCATGCCGGAGAAGCAGCCGCCGCCGTGGGCGGCGTAGCCGCCGTAGGTGTCCACGATGATCTTCCGGCCCGTGAGGCCGGTGTCCGCGGCGGGACCCCCCAGGACGAAGCGGCCCGTGGGGTTCACGAAGAATTTGGTGTCGGCGTCCAGCAGGCGCTTGGGCAGATTGGGGCGGATCACCTGCTCCACCACCTGGCTGCGGAGCTCGTCGATGCCGATCCAGTCCGCGTGCTGGGTGGAGACCACCACGGTGTCGATGCGCTCGGGGTTGCCCTGATCGTCGTACTGGACGGAAACCTGGCTCTTGCCGTCGGGCCGCAGCCAGGGAAGCTGCCCGCTCTTGCGCAGCTCGGAGAGGGCCCTGGTCAGATTGTGGGCGTAGCCGATGGGGGCGGGCATCAGCTCCTTGGTCTCGTCGCAGGCGAAGCCGAACATCATGCCCTGGTCCCCGGCGCCGATGGACTTGTCGTCATAGGAGGCGTTGACGCCCATGGCGATGTCCCCGGACTGCTCGTCGATGGCGGTAAGCACGGCGCAGGTGTTGCCGTTGAAGCCGGACTCGGCGGAGTCGTAGCCGATCTGCTTCAGGGTGTTCCGGGCCACCTGGGCGATGTCCACGAAGCAGTCGCAGGTGATCTGCCCGGCCACCAGCACCATGCCGGTGGCGGTGACGGTCTCGCAGGCCACCCGGGCCATGGGATCCTGGGCCAGAATGGCGTCCAGCACGCCGTCGGAGATCTGGTCGCAGACCTTGTCGGGATGGCCCTCGGTGACGGATTCAGAGGTAAAGATGCGTTTTAACATGTCGTGATTCCTTTCTTGTCGCGATTGGTTTGGCGCGGCGGGGTACGCCGCCGCATCCCCCGGCCCGGGCGCCGGAGCGCCTTTCCCCGGGGGAGGCAAAGAAAAAACCGCCTCATCAGGGCGGCAGGATGCGAAGGATGGGTTCCTCATCTGCCGATTTACTCGCCGGATTTGGCACCTTGCACATGCAGGTTGCCGGGCTTCACAGGGCCGGTCCCTCCGCCACTCTTGATAAGGCTATGAAATTGTACCTATATTCTACAGATTTTCCTGCCTTTGTCAAGGCTTTTTTTCGTTTCTTCGGAAAATATCCGTTTTTTCGGAGCGGGGGCCTGCCGCGGGCGGGGGGGCGGCTTGTTGTCAAGCCGCCCCCCCGCCTTCCGATCATTCCCGCGTCCCGGGCAGATCCCGGGTCAGAGAGGCGTCCTGCACCGTGGAGCGGGCCAGCACCAGCTTCCCCGCCGGGACGGAGGCGGTGAGCCACACGGAGCCGCCGATGACGCAGTCGTCCCCGATGCGGGTGTCGCCCCCCAGGATGGTGGCGCCGGAGTAGATCACCACCCGGTCCCCGATGTCGGGGTGGCGCTTGATGCCCTTCACCAGGCTGCCGTCGGCCTCCGCCTTGAAGCTCCTGGCTCCCAGGGTGACGTGCTGATAGAGCTTGACGTGCTCGCCGATGGTGGTGGTCTCCCCGATGACCACGCCGGTGCCGTGGTCGATGAAGAAATAGTCCCCGATGACGGCGCCGGGGTGGATGTCGATGCCCGTGCGCCGGTGGGCGTACTCCGTCATCATCCGGGGCAGCAGGGGCACCCCCTCCCGGTAGAGGACGTGGGCCAGGCGATAGGCCGCGATGGCCGGGAAGGCCGGGTAGCAGAGGATGATCTCATCGAAGCTCCGGGCGGCGGGGTCGCCCCGGTAGGCCGCCTCCAGGTCGGTGTCCAGCTGCCGCCGCAGCTCGGGCAGGGCCGCCAGGAGGGTCGCCACCGTGGCCTCCGGGTCCTGGGCCCCGCAGAGCTCCAGACAGATGTGCAGCACGGCGGCGGCCTCCTCCAGCCGCTCCGAAACCGGCAGGGTATCCGCCGCGTGGCGGGGATAGAGGGCCGCGATCAGCAGCTCCGTCAGCCGCTCCACCCGGGCCCCCAGGCCGTTGTAGCGCCGGACCCCGGGGGCGTCCGCCTCCGAGAGCACCGCCGCCGCGGCGGCGATCAGCTCCGTCCGTCCCCGGCAGGGAGGGATGATTTTCGTCGTTTCAGCCATGAATTGCCTCCATAGGATCCATGGATCCTGTTTTTTTCTGGAACATTATATAGCACAGCCGGCCCGGGATGTCAACGGTTTTTTATTCCGGATGCTATAGCAATCTATGCAAAGCTGTGGTATAATGGTGCGGAAAAACACCGCGTACAGGAGGAAAACTGCTATGGAAATCCGCATTTTGCAGCTGCTGGAGGGGGCCAGGCAGGCCCGGGGGCTCACGGTGATCATCGACGTGCTGCGGGCCTTCTCCCTGGAGTGCTATCTGGCCCACCGGGGGGCGGCGGAGCTGCGGCCCGTGGCCAGCCTGGAGGAGGCCTTCGCCTGGCGGAAGCGGGACCCCGAGGCCCTGCTGGTGGGGGAACGGGGCGGGGCAAAATGCCCGGGCTTCGACTTCGGCAACAGCCCCTCCGGCATCCCGGCCCAGGCCGTGAGGGGCCGGCGGGTGATCCATACCACCAGCGCCGGGACCCAGGGCCTTACCGGAGCCCGGGGGGCCGGGGAGCTTCTCTCCGGCAGCCTGGTGAACGCCCGGGCCGTGGCCGCCTACATCCGGCAGCGGCAGCCCGGGACCGTCAGCCTGGTGGCCATGGGCAACGCCGGGGTCCGGGAGGCCCCGGAGGACCTGCTCTGCGCCCAATACATCCGCTCCCTGCTGCTTCAGGAGCCCATCCCGGACCTGAACGCCCGGATCCGGGCCCTGCAGTTCCACGGGGGAGATCACTTCTTCAACCCCGCCACCCAGCAGATCTACCCCGAGCCGGACTTCTGGCTCTGCACAAAGCGGGACCTATTCCCCTTCGTGCTGCGGGCGCGGCGGGACGAGCTGGGACTGTATATGGAAAGGGTGGACGTGCTGTGAAAAAGATCGAAAAAACCAACGTGATGCGCCTGCTGGACCAGCAGGGGGTGGCCTACGAGAGCCACTGCTACGAGGGCAGCGGGGCCCTCTCCGGGACGGAGGTGGCGGCGGCGCTGGGCCAGGACCCGGATCGGGTCTTCAAGACCCTGGTGACCCTGGGCCGCTCGGGACAGCACTACGTCTTTGTGATCCCGGTGGGGAAGGAGCTGAATCTGAAGAAGGCCGCCGCCGCGGCGGGAGAGAAGAGCATCGAGATGCTGAAGGCCAGGGAGCTGCTGCCCCTGACGGGCTACGTCCACGGGGGCTGCTCCCCCATCGGCATGAAAAAAGCCTTCCCCACCTTCCTGGAGGAGAGCGCCGTGCTGTACGACGCCATCCTCTTCAGCGCCGGCAAGATCGGCTGGCAGGTGGAGACCTCCCCCGAGGGCCTGGAGAAGCTGGTGCCCTTCCAATACGCGGAGCTGTGCTGAGCCGGGCCGTTTTTGCCTCCGCCGCCGCCGAAAAACCTCGACTTGACATTTTCGCGGAAATGAATATAATATAGGCTAAGATTGACTCGAAGGAGGAAATTAATATATGCCTAAGAAAAAAAATCCGGCCCCCGAGGCCGTTTCTGAAAAAGAAATCACCGCGCCCCAGCAGGCTGCCCAGCAGGCCGAGGCCGTGAAAAAGCCCGCCGCCGGGAAGACCGCCGCTAAGAAGAGCCCCGCCAAGAAGGCGGAGAAGCCCGCCGTGAAGGCTGAGGCGGAGAAGCCCGCCGTGAAGGCTGAGGCGGAGAAGCCCGCGGAGAAGCCCGCGGAGAAGCCCGCCCGGAAGCCCGCTGCCCGGAAGCCCAGGGCCAAAAAGGCCGCTCCCGCGGCGGAGGAGGCCCCCGTTGTGGAGAAGGCCCCTGTTGCGGAGGCCGCTCCCGTTGTGGAGGAGGCTCCCGTGGTGGAAGAGGCTCCCGTTGTGGAGGCCGCTCCCGTGGTGGAGGAAGCTCCCGTGGTGGAGACCGCTCCCGTGGTGGAGCTGCCCCAGCCCCGGCGCTCCGTGGCCTTCATCGGCTCCGAGTGCTATCCCTTTGTGAAGACCGGCGGCCTGGGGGACGTGATGTACGCCCTGCCCAGAGCCCTCTCCAAGCTCAACTGCGACGTGAAGGTGATTCTGCCCCGCTACCGCTGCATCCCCCGGAAGTGGCAGGACAAGATGGTCTACCGGGGCTCCTTCCAGATGGATCTCTGCTCCGACGGCCGCAGCTTCTACGTGGGCATTATGGAATACGTGGCCGACGGCGTGGTCTATGACTTCATCGACAACGAGGAGTTCTTCTCCTACGGCAACCCCTACACCAACCTGGTGGACGACATCCCCCGCTTCTGCTACTTCGGCAAGGCGGCGCTGGCGGCCCTGAACTACCTGGACTGGGTGCCCGACGTGATCCACTGCCACGACTGGCAGGCGGCCCTCTGCCCCATCTATCTGCGGACCCTCTTTGCCGACACCCCCCTGCGGGATACCAAGTCCGTCCTCACCATCCACAACCTGCGCTTCCAGGGCGTGTACAACATCCCCACCATCCAGTATTGGACCAATCTGCCCGACAGCGTCTTCACCATGCAGGTGCTGACCCAGAACTGGATCGACGCCAATATGCTCAAGGGCGGCCTCACCTACTGTGACCGCATCACCACCGTCAGCGGCACCTACGCCGGGGAGATTCAGACCCCCTTCTACGGCGACGGCCTGGACGCCCACCTGCGCTTCCACGCGGGCAAGCTCCGGGGCATCGTCAACGGCATCGACGTGGAGCAGTGGGACAGCCGCAGCGACAAGCTCCTCGCCGCCCCCTACGGCTCCGAGGACGTCGTGGCCCGGAAGAAGGCCAACAAGCTGGCCCTCCAGGAGCGGCTGGGGCTGGAGCGGGACGAGAACAAGATGGTGCTGGGTCTGATCTCCCGGCTCACCGACCAGAAGGGTCTGGATCTGGTGAACGCCATCCTCCCCGCCCTCATCGACGGCAACACCCAGGTGGTGGTGCTGGGCACCGGCGACGCCCGCTACGAGGACAGCTTCCGCCACTTTGAGAACTGCTACAAGGGCAGCGTCTGCTCCTACATCGCCTACGACGAGGCCCTGGCCCACGGCATCTACGCCGGCGCCGACGCCCTGCTGGTGCCCTCCCTCTTTGAGCCCTGCGGTCTGACCCAGCTCATCGCCATGCGCTACGGCACCGTGCCCGTGGTGCGGGAGACCGGCGGCCTGAAGGACACCGTGGCCCCCTACAACCAGTACACCAACGACGGCAACGGCTTCACCTTTGACCGCTACGACGCCGGCCTGCTGCTGGACGCCGTCAACCGGGCCAAGACCCTGTACTTCACCCAGCGGGAGCGCTGGGACGAGATGGTCCGCCGGGATATGGAGAAGGACGTCTCCTGGGAGAATTCCGCCCGCCAGTACCGCCAGCTCTATCTGGAGCTGAAGCCCTGATAACGCACAGACAAGCCCCGTTCTCCACCCGGAGAACGGGGCTTGCCTGTTTCTGTCAGCGGCAGATCCAGCGCCAGAGGAAGCAGAGAATCTGGGCCCGGGTGCAGCCCCGGCCCACGCCGAAGCGCTGGGCGCTCACCCCGGAGCTGACCCCCGCTTCCGCGGCCCAGCGCACGGCCTTCCAGTAGTAGCTGCCGGGCTTCACGTCCTCGAAGGGGCAGCCCTCCGTCTCCGGCTCGGGGCTCCCGGCGAAGCGCCAGAGGATGCTGGCCGTCTGCTCCCGGGTGCAGGGCGCCCCGGGGCTGAAGCGCCCCGCGCCGGTGCCGGCGCAGATTCCCCGCTCCAGGGCCCAGAGCACCGGCTTGGCGTAGTAGGCTCCGGGCCGGACGTCCGTGAAGGGAATCTCCGTAGACTCAGGCTCCGGGGAGCCCGCCGCCCGCCAGAGGAAGCTGACGATCTGGGCCCGGGTGCAGATTTTGCCGGGGCTGAACAGCCCCTCGCCGCTGCCTGCGGACACCCCCGTCGCCAGGGCCCAGTCGATGGGATCGTGGGCCCAGTGGCCCTTGGGGGGCATGTCTGTGAAGGCCCTGCCCGGGCAGTCCGCCCCGCCGCTGCAGGGCAGCTGGGGCTCCGGCTCCTCCAGCCTGGGCAGCGTCAGGGTCCTGGTCTGGGGCAGGAAGGCGGGGTTTTCAAAGGCCGCGGTATAGCGCATCGCGCCCTCCGCCTCCGGGGTGGGGGCCAGGATCAGCTCCGCGGCGCTCCGGACCGTCTCCGTCTCCCGGTGGCTGCCCTCCAGCAGGCAGACCCGCTCCGCCGTGACCTCCGTATTGTCCGGGCTCCAGCTGTAGACCGGCTCCCCCCAGAGGTGCTCCAGGGCCGGAAGGCCCCGGGTCTCCTCGGCCCCGCAGCGGACGCAGACCCGAAGCTCCTCCCCCGCCCTGCCGCAGCCGGGGGCGAGGCTCTGCTCCCATTCCCCCCAGGCGTGGCCCAGGGCCGGGAGGCTGCGGGTCTCCTCGGCTCCGCAGCCGGAGCAGACCCGATGCTCCTCCCCCTCCGCCTCGCAGCCCGGGGCGACGCGCTGCTGCCACTCGCCCCAGCTGTGTTCATGGGCCGGGGGCTCCGGCTGGGCGGAGACGGGGCTGCAGGTATACAGATGCCGCCCCGGCACCCGGCGGTAGAGGGTCAGAGGGCCCCGCAGGACGGTGAGGGTGCAGAAGCCCGAGGACGTGGGGCTGAACTGGAGGATCCGGGATGTGTATTTGGCGTTGTTGATCTGCGCCGTCTCCCCGGTCCACTTCATGCGCCAGGCGGCCCCCTCGGCGGCGGGGTCCGTCACCGTGCTCAGCATCACCGTGGAGGAGGGCACCGCCAGGTAGTTCTCGCTGCCCTTCATCTTCAGAGGCCCCGCCCCGTTGGCGCCGGGCTGGAAGCTGTAGACCAGCTCCTCCGGCACCTCGTTGAGCCAGTCTCCGTCCACGTAATACTGTCCGGCGGCGGCGGAGGCCACGGCGGCGGGGCTGGTGATGCCCTGGCCGGTGTGCTTGCCGCTGGCCATCAGAGCCCTGACGGACTGGTAGCTCAGCACGTAGTCCCCGGCCCAGTCCGCCGGAGCCTCCGTCACCCGGCGGAACTGGCCCCGGTTTTCCGGGTCCTCCGCCGCGAAATAGCCGTAGACGGCCCGCAGGCACAGCTCCGGCTCCGTCAGCGTCAGCCGGGCCCCCGGGGCCAGGAGGGCGGGGGCCGTCTCCCGGTCCTCGGCCAGCTCCTCCCGGGTCCAGCCCAGGAAGTGATAGACGTAGGCGTCGGCCTCCAGCTCCCCCTGGGGGGCCGGAAGGAGGACGCTGTCGCCCACGAATTCCGCGATCTCCCCGGCGCTCTGGCCGGGCCCGGCGCTGAAGCGCAGCCTGGCCGGGGTCCGGGCCTCCATCCGCAGGGTCACGGCGCAGGGGCCGGAGAGGCTGAAGTCCAGCAGGTTCCCCTGCCGCTCCGCCTCGGCCTCCCCCTGGGTGATCTCCCAGTCGGCAAAGCGCCAGCCCCGGGCCGGGACGACCTTGAGCTTATGCCGCAGCAGCTCCGCCTGGGCGCTGCCCTCGGGCTCCACCGTCACGGAAATGGGATAGGCCGGGTGGAGCTTCCAGTCGGAGCACACGGTCTGGCCCTCGGTGAGATGCTCCCGCCCCGGATAGGGGTCCCGGGAGGAGACCAGCACCGGCCAGGCCGGCTCGTGGCCCATATCCACCGGGTCCGGGCAGCCGATCTCCGCCTTCATCCGGGCCACGGCTCCGGCCAGATCCTCGTCCTCCAGCAGGGCCTGGCCGAAGGCGGCCCGGTAGCCCTGGTCCGTGGTGCTGACCACCCGCTCCGTGAAGCCCAGCAGGGCCTCCACCCCCCGCTCCCGCAGGGGGGCGAAGAAGCCCTCCGTGGCCATGCCCAGACAGAAGCCCATCCACACCATGCTGTGGGGGGCGTCCTTCTGCATGTGGCGGCTGACGCAGGTGCCGTCCACGCAGTAGTAATCCTCGTCAAATTCGTCGGAGGGCCCGGCGTAGAAGGCGTGGTAATAGGTCCCGTAGGGGCCGGTGACGGGCTGCTGGTCCGCCTGGGTGACCCCCTCGAAGCTGGGCAGGCAGATGTAGGAGCTGTTGGCCCGGGAGCTGTGATCCTCCCCCAGCTCGTAGTCCGTCCTGCCGTGGGCGTTGATGAGCACCAGGCCGCAGTCCTCCAGCAGCCGGGCCAGGCTGTCCACGTTGGCCGTCTCGGCCGTGTGGACCCGGAGCTCCCCGCCGGTGCTCCGGGCCAGGGCCCGGCCCTCGGCAATGGCCTTCTCCGGGTAGAAGTAGTAGGAGCCGGAATAGGGCACCAGCACCCCCACGTCCCGGCTGCTTGATGTATTGCCGGACTCCCCCCGGGGCGGCAGGCTGCCGGGCGTCGGGACATCCTCCGGGGCGGCTGCGGGGGCGTCGGTCCGCCGGGTCTTGAGCTCCGCCCGCAGGGAGGGAGAATAGCCGTTGGCCCGGCCGTCGGCGCTGCGCCAGAAGAAGAAGTCCCCGTGGCGCTCCAGGCTGCCGGGGACGGTGTCCGGGGCGGCCTCCACCGCCCGGATCAGCTGCTCCACGGCTCCGGCGTAGGCGGCGCTCCGGGCCGCCTCGCTCTGAAGCCCGGCGGCGTCCAGCCGGGCCTCGATCCGCGCCACGGCGGCCCAGGCCCCGGGGGCGGTCTCCGCCGCCCCGGCCCGCAGCGGGGCCGCCTGGCTCAGGCAGAGCAGCAGCGTCAGAAGCATCGCGAGTATCCGTTTCATCAAAATCACCTCTTTCTGCCTTGATTATAGCAGAAGCGGCGGAGGAACGCAAGCGGGGAACAAGAAAAGAGAAGCCGGCTCCGGCTTCTCTTTTCCTGTATTTCGCGGGTTTCGCTTATCGGTATTCCACCTGCTCCACGCTGTAGCCCGCGGCCCGCAGGAGCTCCACCAGGCCGTCCTCGCCCATCAGATGAGCGGCGCCCACGGCGAAGAAGACCTTGTCCCCGGCCTTGAGCCACTGAAGGGCCTTGTCCCGCATCCCCAGGTTCCGCTGGGTCAGCATCTTGTCGTTGTAGTCCTCCAGCAGGGCCTGCTGCGCCTCGCTCAGCTCCTCCGCCTCCGCGTCCTCGGCCTCCAGGACCTTCATAAGCGCCTCGTAGCTCCCCGCCAGCCAGGTCTCGTAGAGCTCGTCAATCGCCTGGCCGTAGTCCTCCAGGCTGTCCAGGGTGTTCTCGATCAGCAGCAGGTTCAGCTCGTCGGAGAAGCCCGCCAGCAGGCCGTACTGGAGCTCGGCGCTCTCCACGTCCCGGACCTCGATGCTCTTTTCGTAGCAGTGCTGGATCAGCGTCCGGTCCATGCCGATCTCCATGCTGTAGTCGGTGCGGGTCATCAGCGCCGCCTGCTCCACCATCTGGGCCCACATGGAGAGCTTGTAGATCTTGGTCATATTGGGCATCAGCCCGGCCTCGTCCAGCAGGGCGGAGGCCCGCTCATAGAGCTCCTTGGGCATGTGCTGGTCCACGGTGGTTCCGTCCTGCAGCAGGAACTGCTGCACGGAGGCCATCTGGGCCGCGTAGTCGTTCTCAAAGGCCACGACGTCAAACTCCACCGCCAGGGCGTCGCAGGCGTCCAGCCAGGGCGTCAGCTTGCGCAGAACGGTGTTCACCCGCTCGTCGGCCACGTGGATGGTGCCGAAGAGATAGCCCTCGGCCCCCTCGGGGCCGGTGACGTGGAAGAGCATGGGGTGGATCCCGTCGTCCTCCCCCGCGGGCCGTGCGGCGGTCTCGGTGGGGGCGGCGCTGCTCTCCGCCGGGGCGCTTGCGCGCTCCGTCGGGGCGGCGCTGCTGCCCGCCGGGGCCTCAATGGACCTGCAGCCCGCAAAGACGCTCAAAAGCAGAACAAAAACCAGCAGAACGGATAATTTCTTCATGGTGCCTCCCGAAAGATCAATTTGCATGTTTCAATCATTTTCAATTCGCCCGCCGCGGGGCACGCGGGGCGTCGGGGACGCCGCCCCCTACGGGCGGGAAGGTCCCGTTTCCGTCATGGTTATGATTGTAGGGACGAGCCTTGCTCGTCCGCCGATGGGCTTCAGCATATCGAAAGCGCGGACAAGCAAGGCTTGTCCCTACATTCGTTCCTCCCGGCGCCGAAATTGCCTTTTCTTCGTCCCCATTTCCAATGTTTTCAAATGGCAATTTGAAAACACCACAATTTTCAACTTTCAATTTTCAATTTGCTCTGGGCTGGCCGCAGCCCACGCAGACGCTTCGGTCGGCCCGGTTCTGGGTGCCGCAGACGGGGCAGAGCCAGGCGGCGCTGGGCTGGCCCTTGGGGCGGCCGCAGCCCGCGCAGACCCGGCGCTCGGCCCGGTTCTCCCGGCCGCAGTAGGCGCAGGTCCAGCCGCTGCTCCGGCGCCGGGCCCCGCAGAGCTTGCACTGCTCGGCGGAGGCGTCGTTGGCGATGCCGCAGGCGGGACAGCTCCAGCTGTTGGCCGCCGGGAAGCGGCGGCGCTGGCAGGCGGTGCAGCGGGTCTCGGTCTCGGGGTTCTCCGCCCCGCAGCCCTCGCAGATCCAGGTCAGCAGGGGCCGGTTCCGGGGCACGCCGCAGCTTTGGCAGTCCGCCGCCGACTCCGGGTTCTCCCCGCCGCAGAAGGGGCAGCGCCAGCTGGGCCCCCGGATCTGATCCTTAGGCGCGCCGCAGACCGTGCAGCGCAGCTCGGTCTCGCTGTTGCTGTTGCCGCAGGCGGGGCAGACCCAGCTGCGGACCATGGGGGCCGGGCTGTCGTTCTCCGGGGCCCGCTCCGTGGGCCGCAGGCCCAGCAGGAAGAGGAAGAGGCCGAAGACCGCCGTGACAATGGCGGCCCGGAAGGCGGCCTCCACCAGCTCGGCAAAGTCCGACATGCCCCGGGCGGACTCCGCCGCGAACCAGGCCGTCCCGCGGACCAGGACAAACAAAAGCGTAAGCGCCAGCCCTGAGAGCAAAGTAATGAGGCCTATTTTTTTCATCGCGGACCTCCCTTCTATGAATTGAAAATTGATAATTTATAATTGAAAATGATTGTGTTTTGCAAATTGCTATTTGCAAAACGAAATGAACGCAAACTGTACGCTGCACGCTTCATTTTCATCGTTCAAATGGCAATTTGAACGATTCCTCAACTTTCAATTTTCAATTTTCAACTTTCAATTGTCTGCCGAAATGCAATCACAGCTCGAAGCATCCAAAGCCGCCGGGGTGTACCACGAAGTCCTCCCCGTCCCGGTAGCTCTCCTGGGACATGAGGCTGTGGCGGGCCCGGAGGCGGAAGGGCTCTCCGGTGCGGTTGACGCAGCACAGGACGGTCTGGGCCGGGCTGCTGCGGAGGAAGGCGATCTTGCCGCCCCCCGCCGCCGTGACCCGGACGGTCCCCTCCCGCAGGGCGGGGGTGTTGTTCTTCAGCTGGCCCAGGGCCCGGAAGAACTCCACGAAGCGTCGGTCCTCATGGCCCCAGGGGAAGCAGCCCCGGTTGAAGGGATCCTTGCAGCCCTCCATGCCCGCCTCGTCGCCGTAGTAGAGGCAGGGGCAGCCCGGCAGGGCGTACTGCAAAAAGGCCGCCATCCGCAGGCGCTCGAAGGCGAACTCCCGCTGCTCCCAGCTCAGCCGCACCCTGGCCTGGTACTCCCGGTCCCCCTGGAAGTCCCCGATGAGGGTGGTGAGGACCCGGGGGGTATCGTGGGTGCTGAGGGAATTCATCAGCACCTGGAGCACCTGGGGGGGATAGTTCTCGGCAATGGTCATGATCTGCTCCCCCAGGGCCGTGCCGTCGTCCTGGGCCCGCAGAAAGGCCAGGATGGCGGAGCGCCAGGGGTAGTTCATGACGCTGTCCAGCTCGCCGTCGATGAAGTAGCGGCGGCGGACGGAGTAGGCGGACTTGTTGGAGGCGTCCTCCCAGACCTCCCCCAGCAGCAGGGCGTCGGGCTTCAGCAGCCGCAGGCGGCCCTTGAAGCGGCGGATGAACTCGTCGGGCAGCTCGTCGGCCACGTCCAGCCGGAAGCCGTCGGCCCCCAGCCGCAGCCAGTGGGCGATGACGGAGTCCTCGTCCCGGATGATATAGTCCAGGAATCCCTCGTCCAGCTCGTTGACGTTGGGCAGGGTGGCAAAGCCCCACCAGGAGTCGTACTTGTCCGGGAAGCGCCGGAAGCTGTACCAGCTGTAGTAGGGGGAGTCCTTGCCCCGGGAGACGGCCCCGTTGCCGAAGACGCCGTTGCGGTCAAAATAGACGGAGTTGGCCCCGGTGTGGGAGTAGACCCCGTCCAGGATCACCTTCATATCCAGCCGGTGGGCGGCCTCGCAGAGGGCCCGGAAGTCCTCCTCCGTGCCCAGCATGGGGTCGGGGCGCTTGTAGTCCGCGGTGTCGTAGCGGTGGTTGGAGAAGGCCATGGAGATGGGATTCAGATAGAGGATCCCCACCCCCAGGCTGTGGAGATAGGGCAGCTTCTCCCGGATGCCCCGGAAGTTGCCCCCGAAGAAGTCGTTGCAGAGGATCTCCCCGGTGGCGGGATCGGGGCGGTATTCCGGCTGGCCGCCCCAGTCCTCCCGGAGGATATAGGGCTCCAGCTTCCCCGTCAGATCCACGCTGCCGGAGCGGGCGAAGCGGTCCGGGAAGATCTGGTACATGACCCGGCCCCGCCAGCTCTCGGGCACGGTGAAGTCCGGGGGGATGACGCTGAGCTGCCAGCGCTCTCCCTCCTCCATATTGGTGCCGCTGCCCTGCTTGAAGAGGCGGAAGGGGCCGGTCTTGGCGGTGATGCGGAACCAGTAGAAATACAGGCCCTTGGCGCTGGGGGCGAAATCGCACTTGAAAATATCGTAGTCCGCGTCGCCTCCGGCCCAGGAGAAGGGGTATTCCAGGGCGGGATTTCCCTCCCGCTCCAGCACCAGCTGGACGAAGCGGGTCTCCAGCTCCTTGGGGATCTTTACCCGGAGGCTGCAGCTCTGCCCCTCGGTGAGCACGCCGAAGGGATTCTTGTATTCCGGATCGCGGCTGTCGTATAGGATACGCATAGGCACTCCTCAGGAAAAGGGGCGAACGCACGGTTCGCCCCTGCTTTTGGATCAAAGATCCCAAATATTCTTGGCGTACTCGGTGACGGAGCGGTCGGCGGAGAAGATGCCGGAGCCCGCGATGTTCACCAGGCTCATGCGGTTGAAGCGCAGCTTGTCGGCATAGGCCTTGTCGGCCTCCCGCTGGGCCCGGGCGTAGTCCCGGAAGTCCGCCAGGGTCATATAGGCGTCGGCCACGCCGAAGCGGTTGGTGGTGAGGCTGGCCACAATGTCGTCAAAGCGCTGGCCCAGCACGCCGGAGGTGAGCATATCCAGCACCCGGCGCAGATCGGCGTCCACGTAATTGTTGGGGTTGTAGCCCCGCTTCCACAGCTCCTCCACCTCGGGGGTCTTCATGCCGAAGAGGAACATGTTCTCGTCCCCCAC
The DNA here is from genome assembly GCA_017541995.1 of Oscillospiraceae bacterium. GTDB lineage: Bacteria > Bacillota > Clostridia > Oscillospirales > Oscillospiraceae > JAFRPC01. The sequence continues at coordinate 14,300 of JAFXYD010000117.1, read as the reverse complement.
CTGCTGGTGGATCTCCACGTTGGCCCCGTCCAGGGTGCCGATGGTGACGGCGCCGTTGATCATGAACTTCATGTTGCCGGTGCCGGAGGCCTCCTTGCCGGCGATGGAGATCTGCTCGGAGAGCTCCGCGGCGGGCATGATGATCTCCGCCAGGGAGACCCGGTAGTCCTCGATGAAGACCACCTTCAGCTTATCCCGCACGTCGGGGTCGCTGTTGACCATGTTGGACACCGCCACAATGAGGCTGATGATCTGCTTGGCCCGGATATAGCCCGCGCTGGCCTTGGCGCCGAAGATATAGGTCTTGGGCTGCCAGGGAGCGGTGGGGTTGTCCTTGATCTGGTTGTAGCGGTAGAGGATGTGCAGCACGTTCAGCATCTGCCGCTTGTACTCGTGCAGGCGCTTGACCTGGACGTCGAACATGGAGTCCGGGTCCACCTTGACGCCGTTGGCCCGGGCGATATACCTGGCCAGGCGCACCTTGTTGTCCCGCTTGATGGCGGCCAGGCGCTCCAGGACGGTCTTGTCGTCGGCGTAGCGCATGAGCTTCTCCAGCTCGTTGGCGTCCTTCATGAAGCCGTCGCCGATGAGCTCATGCAGCAGGGTGCAGAGCTTGGGATTGGACTGGCAGAGCCAGCGCCGGTAGGCGATGCCGTTGGTGACGTTCAGGAAGCGCTCGGGCTCGTACTCGTAGTAGTCGTGGAAGATGGTATTCTTCAGAATCTCCGTGTGCAGGGCGGAGACGCCGTTGATCTTGTGGCAGCAGGCCAGGCAGAGGTTGTGCATCCGCACCTCGCCCCCGGCGATGACCGCCATCCAGTTGAGCTTGCCCTCGTCGTTGCCGTAGAAGGCCCGCAGCTGCTCCAGCAGGCGGCGGTTGATCTCGGCGGTGATGGAGTAGATCCGGGGCAGCTGCTCCTTGTAGAGCTCCACGCTCCAGCGCTCCAGGGCCTCGCTCATGACGGTGTGGTTGGTGTAGCTCAGGGTGCGGGTGGCGATGTCCCAGGCGTCGTCCCAGTCGAAGTCGTACTCGTCCATCAGCAGACGCATCAGCTCCGGCACGCAGAGGGCGGGATGGGTGTCGTTGATGTGGATGGCCACCTTGTCGGGCAGGGTGCGCAGGCTGCCGTAGCGCTTGACGTGGCTGCGCAGGATGGTCTGCAGAGAGGCGGAGACCAGCAGGTACTGCTGCTTCAGCCGCAGGCGCTTGCCCTGGATGTGGTCGTCGGCGGGGTAGAGCACCTTGGAGATGGTCTCGGCCATGGTGTTCTGCTCCAGGGCCCGCATGTAGTCGCCCCGGGAGAAGGCCGCCATATCGAAGCTCTGGGGCAGCTTGGCGGACCAGAGCACCAGCTTGTTCACCGCGTCGGTATTGTAGCCGGAGATATAGAAATTGTAGGGCACGGCCATGACGGTGGAGTAGCCGTGCTGGGCCACCTTGAACTTGCCGTTGTCATACCACTCGTGGACCTCGCCGCCGAAGCGGACCTCCACGGCGTCGTCCTCCTTGGGCACCAGCCAGACGTCGCCCATCTGGAGCCAGTTGTCGGGCAGCTCCATCTGCCAGCCGTCCACGATCTGCTGCTTGAAGATGCCGAACTCGTAGCGGATGGAATAGCCCGTGGCGGGATAGCCCAGGCCGGTGAGGGAGTCCAGGTAGCAGGAGGCCAGACGGCCCAGGCCGCCGTTGCCCAGGCCGGCGTCGGGATCCAGGGCGTAGAGCTCCTGGATGTCGATGTCCAGGTCCTTCAGCGCGTCGGTAAAGGTCTGCTCCATCCCCAGGTTGAAGAGGTTGTTCCGCAGGCTGGTGCCCACCAGGAACTCCATGGACATATAGAACACCTGCTTGCGGCCCTCGGCCTGATAGCTCTTCTTGAAGGCGCGGCGGCGGTCGTACATGCCGTTGCGGACCACGGTGCACAGGGCCTTATAGGCCTGCTTGTCGGTGGCTTCGGTCATATTGCAGCCAAACAGCCGCATACACGCATTGTTTAACAGTTCAATGGCTTCGGTTTTTGTCATCTATGACATACCTCCGGTTCTTTATTTCTCGTAAGCGATAACCACCCGGCGATTGGGCTCGGTGCCGGTGGAATAGGTGGTGACGTTGGGCACGTCCTGCAGGGTGGCGTGGATCACGTGGCGCTCGTAGGCGTTCATGGGCTCCAGGGTCATGTTCTTGCGGTACTTGACCACCTTGGCGGCCATTTTCCGGGCCAGATGGCGCAGGGACTCCTCCCGCTTGCCGCGGTAGTTCTCGGCGTCCACGGTGACCCGGGTGCGCTTGGAGGCGTCGTGGTTCAGGGCATAGTTGGCCAGATGCTGGATGGCGTCCAGGGTCTCGCCCCGGCGGCCGATGAGGGCGCCCAGATCCTCGCCCACCAGCTCCACGCCGATGGTCTCGGCGTCCTTGCGGAAGGCGTGGGGCACGGCGTTGGAGTCCATGCGCTCGAGCAGGCCCTTGAGGAAGCGCTCCACCCGCTCCTCCTGGGAGCCGGGCTCCACGGGAGCGAATTCTCTGGGCTCAGCCTGGGGCTTCTCCGCCTTGGGGGCCTCCCTGCGGGGGGCCTGCTTCCGGGGCTGCTCGGCCTTGACGGGCTTCTCGGGCTTCTCGGGCTTCTCGGGCTTCTCCAGCTTGGGGGCAAGCTTGGGCGCCTCGGTCTTGGGCAGGCTGGGCAGAACGGGAGGCTTGGGCATCTCCAGGGGCTTCTCCAGCTTGGGGGCCTGCTTCCTGGGCTTGCGGGAGGCGGCGGACAGGGCGGGGGCGGGCTCCGCGGGCTTGGGGTCGGGGACCTCGTAGCTCACCTTGACCTTGGCGGGGCAGGCGCCGATGCCCAGGAAACCGGATCTGGCGTTCTCCAGGACCTCCACGGAGACGGCGTCCCGGTCCATATTCAGCTCGGTGAGGGCAGCCTGGATGGCCAGGTCGATGCTCTTACCGGTGGTGATGATATATTTCTCCATAATTACTCCTTGTTATTCTTGTACCGGTTGGGATCGTAGTTTCTGCCCCGGCGGTAGGGCCGGTCTCCCTCCAGCTTTTGGGCCTGGGCCTCCAGCTCCGCCTCCCGCTCCGCCTGGCTGGCGTGGGTGGCCTGATAGGCGGCCTCCTTGGCGGCCTGCTCGTTCTTTTCGCGCTGCTGGAGCTTCTTCTTGCTGGCGCTGCCCACCATGCCGTCGGGGTTCTCAGCCCGGCGCAGGGCCCGGACCCGCTCCCGCTCGGCCTCGATGGCGGCCTCCTGGGCGGCCTTGGCCTGCTTGACGGCGTCCTCGGCGTCATAGACCTTCTTGTAGTGCTTGGTTAGAATCACGTCCTGCACCGTGCCCAGAAGGCCCTGCAGGAACCAGTACAGGGACAGGCCCGCGGGGGCGACGAAGCCGATGTAGACGGAGAAGAGGGGCATCATCCACATCATGGCCATGTTGTTCTGGTTGGAGCTCTTGGCCATTTCGGCGTCCTGCTCGCCCTTCTCGTTGACGATGACCTTGTTGTTCATCCTCTGGCTGAGCCACATGGAGAGCATGTTGACGCCGCCGGAGAGCAGGGGCAGCAGGAACTGACCGATGGAGTTCCAGACTCCGTGGATGTCGAAGTACTTCCAGAACATCAGATGGGGAACGGTGGCCAGCTCCACCCCCAGCAGGCGGGTGTTCATGGCCTCGATGGCCACGGGCAGATTCAGGGCGGCCAGCTGGTCCTTCACCTCGCCGATGAAGGGCAGGGCCTCCATCTGCCAGTAGAAGCCGGTGATGTTGAGGCTCTTGAGGGCCGTGCCCTCGGCGGCGGCGTTCTTGGCGGCGATGAAGACGTTCTGGATCTCGCCGACGGTCTTGGCGCTGACGTCGCCGTGGAACATGAGCCAGGTGATGGGCTCGCGGATGATGTAGTACAGGGGGATCAGCAGCAGCATGGGCAGCAGGGACCACAGACAGCCGCTGCAGCCGGTGGCGCCCTCCTCCCGGTAGAGCTGGCTCACCGCCTGCTGATAGCCGGCCTTGTCGTCGCCGAACTTCTGCTCCAGGGCCTTGACCTTGGGGGTCAGGCGGGACATCTTCATCATGCCCTTCTTGCTCAGGGCGGAGGTGGGGAAGAGCAGGAGCTTGACGATGACGGCGAAGAGGATCAGCGCGACGCCGTAGTTGCCCGTGAAGTCGTAGAGCCAGCGCAGCAGGTAGGAGAAGGGCAGCTTGACGTAGTCAAACAGGCCCAGTTTCACTTCGCCGGAGAGCTGCTCGGTCTCCACCGGCAGGATGGTGCCGTCCTCGGCGGTGGGCTGGGTGCTGCCGGCGGCGGTGCAGCCGCTCAGAACCAGCAGACACATCACCAGGGCCAGCGCCAGACAGAGGTAGCGGGTAAAGTTCCGTTTTTTCATTGTGTGTTCTCCAATACACAAGTGTTGTTGACCGGATAACCGGCCGCAAGGGGTTTTCTCGCTTGCATTTTGCGCCCTCAGGGCACAGGATCGTAGTAGTCTCGTTTGGAAAACGGCTGGCAGCGGCAGAAGCGGCGGGCCGCCAGGGCGCCGCCCTTCAGCGCCCCGTACTTGCCGATGGCCTGGGCGGCGTACTCCGAGCAGGTGGGGCTGTAGCGGCAGCGGGGGGGCAGCCCCGGAGAGATCCGGCGCTGGTAGAAGCGGATCAGGGCCAAAAGCAGCTTTTTCACGTCCGTTCCTCCCTCAGCAGTCCCAGCTTTTTGCACTGGCGCAGAAAGCTCCGGCGCATCTCGGCAAAGTCCCCGTCGATGGCGGCGCTCCGGGCCACCACCACAATATCCCAGCCGGGCTTGAGCTCGGGCTCCTGGAGGCGGTAGCACTCCCGGATCCGGCGGCGGGCTCGGTTGCGGTCCACCGCCCGGCCCAGCTTGAGGCCCGTGGTGATGCCCAGGCGGTTGCTTCCGCTGCCGTTTCGCCTGGCGTAGACAACGACAAAGCGGCCAACGGCGCTTTCGCCCTTGGCGTAGAGCCTGCGGAATATGTGGTTTTGCTTCAGTGGTTCTGTAAACTGCACCGTACTGCCTCCAGATCCTCCGCGCCCGGCCGGGGCGTGCGGATATAAAGTACGGGGCGAACAGACCTACATCCGTTCACCCCGAACTGTTCAAAGGCAATTCAACGGACTGCCTGACCGTTTTCCAAATGACTCAGGCGGAGAGCACGGCTCTGCCCTTGGCACGGCGGCGAGCCAGGACCTTGCGGCCGTTGGCGGTAGCCATTCTCTTTCTGAAACCGTGGACCTTGGATCTGTGACGCTTTCTGGGCTGATAGGTACGCAGCATGTGGTGTACACCTCCTATAGTAGAATATGCTCAACAGCTGTGGAACAGCCGCAGCGAGTGATGTGGGAGCCCCTATGGCTCATACGGCGTATATTATAGCCTGTCATAGGGGGAAATGTCAAGGATTTTTTTCGTTTATTTCCGTCGGGGCTTCTTCGCCCTCCGGGTCCGGCTCCTGCTCCAGCAGCCGCTCCAGCCGCTCCAGATACTCCAGAGAGGCAAAGCTGGAGCCGCGTTTTTCCGGCGCGGGGCTCTCCTCGGGCACGTCGTTGGGGTCGAAGACCCCGGTGGTCATCAGGGCCGCCCCCGGGGCCTCCTCCGGATTCTCCGCGGGGGTCTGCGCCGGCAGGGTCCGGCCCGGCAGCGCCTGGGCCGGGTCCTCGGGCTCCGGCCCCGGCTCCGCCGGGGCCTCCGGCTCCCAGGCCTGGGTCATATCCAGCCCCGAGGCGGAGCTCCCGGGCTCCCGGGGCGGAATGGGCTCCGCGGCGGGGGGCGCGTCGGGATCGGGCTGCTCCGCGCCGCGGCGGGGATCCACCAGCTTCACGGGGACCTTGACGATGGGCGGGTTGGAGAAGCGGGTCAGCAGGGCCAGGATCAGGAAGGCCAGGAAGATTGCCAGACAGACGATGCTGATTTTCAGCCCCAGGGCGAAGCCCGGGGTCTCGTATTCCAGGGCGATGGCGTGCAGGCCGGGCTCCAGATGCACCGCCAGCATGGCGTCCCCCACGGCGTTGAGCCGGGTCTTCTCCCCGTCCACGGTGAGGGTCCAGCCCACGTCGTTGGGGATGGACAGGTACAGCAGGCCGGGCTCCTGGACCCGGACGGCCCCCTCCACCCGGGTATCGCTCACCAGGGTGGGGATCATGGAGGCCTCGGAGAGCTTGGCGTAGCCCTCGTCGAAGAGCTCGGAGCGGAACAGGGCCGCCCCCAGGGTGATGGTGGCGGTGGTGTCCTTCTTGGCCCGGTAGCGGAGGCTGATCCGCTGGCCCGCCTGGAAGCTGCCCATGCAGCGGTTGTAGCCGTAGGCGTCGGACCAGGTATACTGCCGCTCCCCGTCCAGGAACCAGGTGACGTCCTGGGCGCCGCTGCCCTTGGAGTAGACGCACAGCAGGCCGTCGGCGGGCATCTCAAAGACCGCCTCCACGTAGTTCTCGTCGTCGCAGGCGCCCTTCACCTGGAAGCCGGTGGAGGTCTTGCCGCTGATCTCCGCGGTGCCCACGGCCTCGGCGCTCTTCATGACAATGTTGTTGAAGAGCTCTCCCTCCAGGCCGGTCATCTCCCGGAAGAGGTGGTTGAGCCGGTCGAAGGGCAGGCCCTTGTTCTGGCTGGCGTCATAGTCCAGGGCCTTGTCCCCCACCATGAAGCCCAGGCTCAGATAGCTGCGGTTTTCCAGCAGCACCACGTCCCCCCGGCGGGCCACCTGGCGGAAATAGCGGGGATCCACGTTGCGCCCGTTGCGGTCGATGAGGTACTTGACCCCCAGCAGCAGGTTGGTGAAGGGATCCGCCTCCTGGTAGACGTAGCGGTTGCCCGCGGCGGAGGCCGCCAGGCCGATGCTCTGCAGGAAGGAGGAGATCCGGCTGTTGGCCGCGGAGGAGAAGACGGAGACGCCGTTGTAGCCCAGCAGGGTCCCGTCGTTGAGGGTCTGCTTCATGGCCACCTCGGCCCGCCACAGATCCACGCTGTCCGCCTCCCGCTGCCGCATCAGCTCCACCACGGCGGCGCTGTCCTCTTTTTTGGTGGGGTAGTAGGAGGAGTCGGTGAAGCCGATTTTCCGCACCGCCAGAACCGCGCCGCCCAGGCTCTCGGCCAGCATGCAGACGCAGAGCCCCAGCACCAGCAGCTCCTTGCGGAGCACCCGGAAGCTGTAGAGCAGCAGCAGGCCCAGGGCCAGGATCGCCACGGCGGTGCTGCTGAGCACCGCCAGCTTGCTGCCCCTGGCGATGACGCACAGCAGCAGCCCCGTCACCGGCGCCGCCGCCGCCACGGCCCGCCAGCGGCTCAGATGCTCGATCTGGGTATAGGCCCGGAAGGCCATGAAGATCACCGTGAAGGACCAGAGGAAGCTGAAGCGGTGGGGCAGCATGTTGGGAAAGTGCATCCCGTGCCAGAGATAATCCAGGGTGCGGAAGATAAAGCTGGCTCCGAAGAAGAGCAGCAGCAGCACCGTGTAGATCCGCTCCCGCAGGGGGACCCGCCTGCACAGCAGGTAGACCACCGCCATAATCAGGGTGAAGAAGCCGCAGAAGATATTGGGCAGGCCCTCCATGGTGGTGGGCTCGGTGAGGGTTCCGGCGTTGGAGAGCACGTCCCGCAGGCCCTGGAGGGGGATGCGGAAGCTCTGGAGGAAGGAGCCCAGGTAGCCCAGGCGCAGGGTCAGAAGGGCCTCATGGGCGCCGATCCAGGAGGGATAGCAGACGGAATCGGTGGTAAAAGTGGGGGCAGTCTTGCCGAAGAAGGCAAAGAGCTGGTTGATCTCCCCCCGGTTGATGAGCTCGATCCCCTCCCGATGGGGCAGGTCGGGGATCTTGACGATGTTCATGGCGTAGGCATTGGGGAATTTGTTGACGGCGGAGGAGGTGGACTGCAGGCCCAGATAGGCCGGCACCGTCAGCGCCGCCGTCATGCCCACGGCCACCAGGCTGAACAGAAGGATGCGCCAGAAGCGGGTCCAGAAGCCCGCCAGATCGTCCCAGTTCACCACGTGCCAGCCGATGAAGAGCAGCACCACCCAGATGCAGATGAACAGGCCGATGTAATAGCTGCAGTACACCGACAGGCAGAGGCTCACCACGTAGAGCACAAAGCGGCGGTCCCGCAGCAGGCTGAAGGTGCCCAGGGTCACCAGGGGCAGCAGGGCCACGGTATCCAGCCAGATGGCGTTCCAGTAGTAGCCCATTATGAAGCCGCAGAAGGCGTAGGCCGTGGAGAAGAAGACCAGCACCAGCTCGTCCCGGCCAAAGGTCTTTTGCAGGAAGACGGCGCAGAACAGCCCCGCCAGCCCCAGGCGGATCAGCACCGCCAGGGTGTACCAGGGCATCACCAGGCTGTCGGGCAGCAGGGCCGCCGGAAGATTCAAGGGGCTTGCCAGGTAGTAGGCAAAGAGGGAGAGATAGTTGGTGCCCATGCCGGTGGTCCAGGAGTGGAAGAGAGACTGCCCGTTCTGGAGCCGCTCCCGCAGATCCAGATAGAAGGGATAGTACTGGTGCCACTGGTCGTGGGCCAGGATCATCCGGCTGCCGAAGGGGATGACGCCGCAGACCGCCCACATGAAGCCCATGATCAGCACGGGGGTCAGAAAGGCCGTCAGATAGAGCCAGCGGGTCTTCCGGGGACGGCTCAGAAAGCCGCCCGCGGCTTGCAGGCCCCGCAGGGCCCCGCCGGACATGGATTTTATGGTCATATCGTTCACCTCTGTCAGGGATCAGGGATCAGAGAAATAAAATGCTTTCTGTGTATTATACCACATCTTTGGGGCAGTTGCAACTTTCAATGTTCAACTTTCACCCGTTTCCGGTCGTAGCTCAGCAGGCCGTTGGTCTCGTCCTCCACGTCGGAGAGCTGGGTATAGACGGCGGCGCAGAGGCCCCGGGCCTCGTTGGGCTCGATCTGCTCCCGCCAGAGGGCCTCAAATGCAGCCTGCCAGGCGGCCCGATCCGCAAAGCTTTTATAGCCGTAGCTTTTGTCCGGGTTGAAGCTGTGGGCCGGGTCCTTCCAGACGTAGCCGCCGAATTCGGAGAGCACCACCGGCTTGCCGCAAAGCCTTCCCCTTGAGGGGAAGGTGGCATCGGGCGTCCCCCGCAAGCCCGATGACGGATGAGCTGGCGTCCCGGCAGCGCAGCCGCCCGCACGATACGGGACACGCCGCCGCGGCATCCGGAAGGGCCGGAAATAGACGTGGCGGCTGTCCACGTCGCTCTTCCCCACCCGGAACCAGCCGGAGGCCGTATCCACGACGCGGGTGGGGTCCAGGGCCTTCAGCGTCTCATAAGCCTTCGTCGTGTACTGCTGGCCCCAGCCCTCGTTGTAGACCGTCCAATAGACGACGGAGGGGTGGCTGTACAGGCAGCGGACCGTCGCCTCCATGTGGAGCCGGAAGCGCGCCCAGCGGCTCCGGCTCCGCAGACGAAAGAGCTGGGGCAGCCGTTTGAGCCCCAGAGTGGGCAGGGCGGTATCCCGCAGGAAGGAATAGGGGCCGCAGTTCACCATGTCCTGGAAGACGGCGATCCCCAGCCGGTCACACTCATAATAGAACAGCTCCGGCTCGATTTTGATGTGCTTGCGGATCATGTTGAAGCCCAGCTGCTTCACCCGTTCCAGATCCTCGGTGAAGCAGGCGGGGTCCGCGGGGGTCCAGAGGCCGTCGGGCCAATAGCCCTGATCCAGCAGGCCCTTGAAAAAATAGGGCTTTCCGTTGAGCAGCAGCCGGGGAATCCCCGCCGCAAGCCCCGTCCCCACCGTCCGCAGGGCGAAATAGCTCTCCGCCCGGTCCTCGCCGCACAGGACGGTGAAGCGGTACAGATGGGGATCCTCCGGACTCCAGAGCCGGGGCGATTCCGGCTTCAGAACCACTTTGCCGTCCCGGATGGGCCAGCGTCTGCCCTCAAACAGGACGCAGCCCTCCCGAACCGGAAGGCCCGGGCCGGAGGCCTCCATGGTCTCCCAGGGATCCGTCCCGTCCTCCGCTCCGGGGAAGCGGAAGAGCTCCACCGTCACCTGCTCCAGGTCGGGGGTGCAGCGGATCTCCGTGATATGGCCCTCCGGCACCCATTCCAGCCAGACGGTCTGCCAGATGCCGGAGACGGGCGTGTACCACATGCCGCCCCGCTTTTCCCGCTGCTTGCCCCAGGGCAGAGCCGTGCCGCCCAGGTCCATGAGCGCCAGCTCCAGGGTATTCTCCCCAGGCTGCGGAGCCGGAAGCTCCACGGTCAGAGGACCGTCCAGCAGGGGGCAGCAGCCCGGGCTGACGGCAGCCCCGTTGAAGCTGACGCACAGGATCTCCTGGTCGGCCCCGCCGCAGTGGAGCAGCAGCCGCTTCCCGGCGGGAAGCTCCGCCAGAGAGAAGCGCCTGCGGTAGTGAAGAAATGGCGTTTTGCGGCCGTCAAAGCCCCGCACCCCGGACAAGGCGCTCTCCGGGGGAAAGGGCACCCGGATGCGCTGATCGTACCGGGGCTCCCCGCCGCCCTTGCCGTCCTCGGCGCAGAAGTCCCATTGGCCGTTGAGGTTGATCCAGCCGTCCCGGACCAGCCGGGGCCGGGGATAGACGTCCCAGGGCTGCCGCTCCGGCTCCGCCGCCAGCGCGGCCCCCCGGTCAGTCCAAAGCTGCGTTGTGTTCGACATCGGCGTCAGGCCTCCTGCTCTTTTTTCTCTATCATACCTCTTGGACGCCGAAAAAACAAGAAGGTTCAAAAAAACACGCGCCGTTTGCGCGGCGCGTGAGGGAAGCGTTCCCGATTCCGGGTCTCTCTGTCTGGCTATAGTATGACCCGGTTTTCTGTTTTTATTCGCTTTTTTCCTCCGGCAGGGCCTGCGCCTCCGGGGCGGGGGCCGCTTCCGGCTCCGGCTTCGGGGCGGGCTGCTCGGTCTGCACCGGGCTTCGCAGCAGGTCGAAGCCCGCCGCGGCGCACCAGAGGGCCAGGCCCAGGGTGGTCAGCAGCTCCGGCAGGCCGCTGGACTGGCCGAAGAACTGATCCGGCAGGGCCATGCAGGCGAAGACCCCGGTCAGCAGGCCGAAGAGCGCGCCGCTGCGGCGGTGGCCGGCCCCCAGGGAATAGCCCGACAGCAGCATCATCTCCACCATGCAGCAGCTCCAGCACAGCAGCAGGGGGGTGAAGTGGATCACCAGGGGATCGTGGCTCCAGTCCTGGAAGCGCAGGATCAGAGCCGCCACGCTGTAGACGGAGACCGGCATCCGCAGCCAGAAGCACCAGCGCTTCCGGAAGGGCGCCGGGGCCGCCCCCAGCCACACCAGAGCCAGGCCGGAGGCCATTCCGGCCCAACAGATTACCTGCTCCGCCCGGTCGAGCTCCCCATGCTCCTCCAGCAGGGGCAGCAGGGCCCCGAAGAACACCGCCGCCCCGGCGGCCAGCCGCAGGGCCAGGACTGCGGGGCCGTCGGAGAAGCAGTCCTCCCGGCCCGGCAGGCGGTTGAGCCGCAGGCTCAGCAGCCACAGGCAGCAGCCCACGGCGGCGCAGAGCAGCAGGGTCAGAGCCAGGACAGGGCTGCCCAGGGGCAGAAGCCCCGCCTCGTCCAGAGCGATCTTCAGGCTCACCGCCCGGAACAGCATCAGCAGCAGGGCCCCCAGGGGGGCGGCCGCCCGCAGCAGCCTGGCGTATTTCGTATGTTCCATTCCGGCACCTCCCGGCGCGGCGCGCCTTGTCCGGCGCGCTGTATTTTTTCCCGTATTATAGCACCGCCGGAAAGCCTTTGTCAATTCTCAATTCTCAGTTCTCCACATTCACTTCCCCCGCCGCGGTCTCTCCGGCCCGCACCGTCAGCTGCAGCAGAGGCCGCCCCGCCCGCGCCAGGGTATAGAGCCCCGGGGCCAGGCCGGGAAAGTCCAGGCTGCGGCGATAGCCCCCGCCCGCCTCCGGCGGCTCGCCCTCGGGAATGTAGAGATCCCGGGTGCGGCTGCGGCCGTCCCGGTCCCAGAGCTGGAAGCTCCAGTAGCCCGGCCCGGGCAGGCTCAGACGGAAGCGGGCCGTCCCCACCGGGCTCCGCTCCAGCCAGAGCCGGGTCCCGTCGGTCCAGAGCTGCCCGGCGGTCTCCGCGGGAGTTCCCGCCGGGCTGAGCCGGAAGCGCCCCAGCTCCCTGCTGCCCCGGCAGACGCTGTAGAGCCCCGGCGCCAGGGGGCCGAGCCTGGCCGCTCCCCCGGCGTCGGGCTCGATCTCCTCCAGAGGGCAGCCCGCCCCGTCGCAGAGAAAGGCCCGCTCCGCCGCCCCGCCATCCGGCACCGCCAGCTCCAGCTCGAAGGGCCCGGCCTGGGTCTCCTGGGCCAGCACCGCCGCGGCCTCGGCCTCAAAATCCGCCGTCAGCTCCACAAGGGCCGCCCCCGTCCCGGTCTCCGGCGGCCGCGCCGGGGGGCGGCTTCGGGCAAAGAGCCCGGCGCTGAGCACCATGAGCCCCAGCGCCGCCCCCGCCCAGGCCAGATGCTTCGATTCGCTGTTCATGCTTCGTCTCCTTTCCGTTGATGCCATCAGTATAGCCCCCCGCCCGGCACAAATGCTGTCGAGCCCTGGCGGCGGCGCGGAAAATTTGGATTTGTCCAATTGTAGTGCCGGCAATCTGCCGGCCCAATCCGCTCCGGCTGCGCGTTACAGCCGGCAGATTGCCGGCACTACCGACTTGCAAATCCCGATTTACGTTGACAAGTCCCGGCTTTTTCGGTATGATAGAACAAAAAACGGCGAGGTGTTTTCCATGAAAAAAGCATCCCTGAATCCGACGCCCCCGGCGGGGGCGGCCCCGGAGCGGCGGCTGTCTAAGCGGCTGCCGGCGGCTCTGATCCTGCTGGCGGCGGGGGCGGTGCTGCTCTGGCTCTTTCTGACGGCCCGGGAGGGGAAGATTTACAATCCCTCCCGGCTGCAGAGCGAATTCGTCACCGTGGAGGAGGCGGAGGTGCTGAACATCTCCTACGACACGGTCTCGGTGGACCGGGACTCCGTGGACGGGGTGGAGAAGGGCAACCAGCGGGCCCTGGTGCGGCTGCGCAGCGGCCTCTTCGCCGGGGAGACCCGGGAGATCTACTACATGATCGGTGCCTTCGCCGGGCCCAAGCTGCGGGTCGGGGACCGGATCGCCGTGCTGCAGGTCCGGGACGAAACCGACGGCGCGCTGCAGGAGCTGAGCTACTTCCAGTATGACCGCAGCCCCATGATCCTGGCAGTGCTGGGCTTCTTCGTGCTGACGGTGCTCCTCGTGGGCGGCAAAACCGGCCTGCGCTCCCTGCTGGGGCTGGGGGTGACGGTGGCGGCTCTGATCTGGATCTTCTGCCCCATGTGGATGAAGGGGGCGAGCCCGGTGCCCCTGGCCATGGGGCTCTGCGCCATGGTGAGCGTGGTCAGCTTCGTGCTCCTGGGGGGCACCTCCAAAAAGATCCTCTGCGCCATACTGGCCACCCTGGCGGGGGTGGCCCTGGCCGCCGCCTTCGGGGCTCTGGCCCAGAGGCTCTGCCGGGTCACCAGCTACAATCTCTACGACGTCAACGGCGAGATCGCGGATCTGGTGACCCTCCAGACCCGGAGCTACCCCGTCCGGGTCCACGGGATTCTGACGGCGGGCATTCTGATCGCCGCCCTGGGGGCGGTGATGGACGTGGCCATGAGCCTCTCCTCCGCCCTGGCGGAGCTGAAGCGGGTGAACCCTGCCCTGGGCCCCCGGGAGCTGTGGCGCTCCGGCATGAACATCGGCCGGGACATGGTGGGCACCATGACCAACACCCTGATTCTGGCCTTCGTGGGCACCAGCCTGGTGACGGTGCTGCGGATCTGGGCCCAGGGCCCCAGCTGGCGGATGCTGCTGAGCTCCGCCTACTTCTCCGTGGAGCTGATCTCCGCCCTGTCCAGCTCCATCGGCGTGGTGCTGACGGTGCCCCTGACGGCGGGCGTCGGCGCCCTCTTCTTTGCGGGCTCCCGCAAAGCAGGCGAAAAACCGCAAAATTGAGCCCCCTTCCCCGCGCCGACACGGATACACCCGGTTCCCTGCTCCCTGATGCCTCGCCGGAGCGGGGTACGCGGACGGCTGAGAGCCGTCCCTACAAGCGGGCGGAGCGGGGTACGGCGGGACGGGGAACCCGTCCCCTACGGATTTGTCATTTCGAGCGCAGCGATAAATCCGTCCCCCGTGTCACAGCGGGGAACGACGGGACGAGGAACCCGTCCCCTACGGATTTGTCATTTCGAGCGCAGCGAGAAATCCGTCCCCCGTGTCACAGCGGGGAACGACGGGACGGGGAACCCGTCCCCTACGAGCGGAAAACGTTTCGAATTTGTCATTGCGAGCCAGTGCGCAGACTGGTCGTGGCAAT